>NZ_JBHVVJ010000019.1:0-97576 GCF_042883665.1 Arthrobacter sp. NPDC058192
GTGATCCGCAGGGTCACGAAGTTCCGCGAGGGGCTGGTCACGAAGACTTCAGCGGCAATGATTTTCACAACAGGTCCTTCTCTTAGGTTTCGGGGGTTAGTTGGGGGGTCAGTTTCGCTGCGCCAGCGGTGCGGGTACCTCGGAAACCGCGGCAGCTTCGCCGTCGGCGGTGTCTCTGGTACCTGCGGTTTCGCTGTGGCGGCGGGCGCGGATCTCAGTGAGGATCCGGGCGTGCATGGCGTCGGTGAGCGTGTACTTGGCCATCACGAGCACGGCGAGGATGGTCATGACGGCGGGCAGTGCGCCGGCGGCCACCTGGATGCCGAAGACAGCCTCCTGGGTCTGGACCGCGCCGGACTTGTAGCCGCCCAGGGCCAGGGCATAGGCGGCGAGCGCACCGCCCACTGCCTGCCCGGTCTTGCGGGTGAAGGAGAAGAGCGCGTAGGTGATGCCCTCGGTGCGGACGCCGGTCTTCCATTCGCCGTACTCCACGGTGTCGGCTTCCAGGGCCCACACCACGACGCTGACCGCGAGGACGCCCACCAGGCTGATGACCAGGCCGCTGAAACCGACCCAGACCTGGCTCGCCGGGGTGAAGAAGATAATGGCGCCGCCAACCACCGTGAGCAGCGATGAGACGATGTAGACGCGTTTCTTGCCGATGTTCCGGACCAGCTTCGGCATGAACCCGGCCAGCACGAAGGTGAGGACGAGCTGGGTGATGGACAGCACGGGGTACAGGTCCAGCCGGCCCAGGACGTCGCGGAGGTAGTACAGCTGGACCGAGCTCAGGGCCAGGGAACCGGTCAGGAAGAAGAAGGAGCTCAGGCACAGCATCAGCAGCGGCCGGTTGCCCTTGAGGGTGTCCATGCTCTGCTTGAACGTGACGTTGGGGACGGCGCGGTGGACGCGCTCCTTGGCGGTCAGGAAGGTGAAGAGGTACAGGGCCGCCCCGATGACGACAAAGACCAGGGTGATGGTGGTGAACGTCGCCTGCAGGTTGGCACCCGGCTTGATCAGCGGGGCCACGAAGATGCCCAGGGCGGAGCCGACCAGCAGCGCGCCGATCATCCGGGCGGAACCGAGTTTGGCGCGCTCGCCCGGGTCCTGGGTCATGGCGCCGGCCAGAGAGCCGTAGGGGATGTTGACCAGGCTGTAGGCCAGGCCCAGGGCTGCGTACGTGACGTAGGCATAGAGCAGGGTGCCGGATTCGCCGAGCTGCGGGACGGAGAAGGTAGCCACGCTCAGCAGCAGCAGCGGGATGGAGCCGAACATGATGAACGGGCGGAACTTGCCGAACCGCTTGCTGAAGGTCCGGTCCACCACGCGGCCGGCGAAGACGTCGGCGAAGGCGTCGAAGACCCGCACAACCAGCAGCAGGGTGCCGGCGGCCGCGGCCGAGATCCCGGCCACGTCCGTGTAGTAGACGAGCAGGAACATGGTGGCCGTGGTGAAAGCCAGGTTGTTTGCGGCATCGCCGGCGCCATAGCCGATGATGCTGAGCTTGTTCAGCTTTTTCATGTGATTGGGCTCCTTTACCCGTTGCCGGACCTGGGTCCGGCGAAAAAATCTGCGTTAAGGCCTACGCCCCGGAAGTGATGTTTTTGGTGCCGGCCAGTGCGGTCCACCGTTGGCGCAGGGCATAGGCGGCGGGTTTGGGCCGCCTGTCCCGGGTGAAGACGCCCTTCTTGTTGCCGTCCACGCGCATGATGCCGTTGGACGTCTGGAAGTCCGCAAAGTTCCAGACCTGTTCGCCCACCATCGCGTCCACGCGGTCGAAGACCCGGTGGTACATGGCCAGGAACGCGGCCTGGTATTCCTCGCTCCAGGGCTGTTCATAGATGGAGTGGAAGCCGGGCATGGTGTCCGGCCCGTACTCGGTCATGATCATGGGCTTGCCGTACTTGGCTTCCCACTCGCGCAGTTCCTTCTCGAGGGTCTGCTCGGCCGTTTCGAGGTCGCCGTTGTTGAGGTACCAGCCGTAGTAGCGGTTGAGCATGATCACGTCGAACAGGTCCCCGAGCAGTTCCTTGTCCGGGGTGTCGAACATGACGTTGACGTAGCCGACGGGCCGGGTGGGGTCCAGCTGGCGGGTCAGCTCCGCGAGGGGTGCGAAGTATTCGCGGGCGCCCTCTTCCGAGCCGTTGGGTTCGTTGGCGATCGACCAGATCACCACGGAGGGGTGGTTCTTGTCCCGGGCGACGAGTTCGGTGATCGCTTGCCGGTGGCTGGCCGCGGTGTTGGCGTCCACTCCCCCGTCCTCATACGTCTTCTTGGCGATGCCGCCGAACACGGCGCCGAAGCCCAGGTGCAGCCCGACGGCGGCGGTCTCGTCGATCACCACGATCCCGTGCCGGTCGGCGAACTCCATGACTTCCTCGGCGTAGGGGTAGTGCGAGGTCCGGAAGGAGTTGGCGCCCACCCAGTCCAGGAGCTGGAAGTCGTTGACCATCTGGGCGTCGCTGTGGCCCTTGCCGATGGCCACATGGTCCTCGTGCATGCCGAAGCCGGTGAAGTAGAAGGGCTCGCCGTTGATGAGGAATTCCTTGCCGCGGACTTCCACCGTGCGGACACCGACGGGCAGCGTGTAGCTGTCCAGCAGCCGGCCGCCGTCGCGGATTTCAGCGGTGAGGCTGTACAGGTAGGCGGCACCGGGCTGCCACAGCACGACGTCGGCGATCGCCAGGGTGCCGCTGGCACCGTCGGCGCGGGCAACCTCTACGCCGTCGGCATCCCGGAGGGAAACGGTGACCGTTTCGCTGCCGGTGCCGCCCGCCGTGGCGATCGTGTAATCGACACTGCCGGCGGTTCCTTCGAAGCCGGTGACGACGGTGATGTCATCGACCGTGACTGCCGGGGTGCTGAAGAGCCAGACGCTCCGGTGCAGGCCGGCGTAGTTGTAGAAGTCGTGGAGGTAGCTTTGCTGCCGCCGGCCGTCCCCGGTGACGGTGATGGTACCTGGCGGAATGGTGGCCTGGGTGAGCTCGTTGTTGACGGAGATCGTAAGGCGGAAGACCTGCCCGGGCGTCACGTGCTCGGTGATGTCCGCGCTGAACGGCATGTAGCCGCCCGCGTGCTGGGCCACCAGGGTGTCGTCGACCCACACCATGCCCTCGTGCGTTGCCGAGTCGAGGCGGACGTGGATGCGCTCGCCGGCCCAGCCGCGCGGGACACGGACCTCGCGCTGGTACCAGACGTAGCCCACGTGGTCCCTGATGGCCTTGTCCGGGAAGACGTCGTTGTAGCTGGCCGGAACACCCATTTCCAGGGACGAGTCCAACGGTGCCGTGAACCATTCCTCCCGGTGGCCGGAGCGGTCAAAGTCCACCTTAAAGCGGTACAGGCCGTCGAGGTTGACCAGTTCACGGGTTTCGCTGGCTTGCGGCTTGAGCATTGGAGTCCTATCGCGTCTTTGCGGGCGGTGCGGGTGGAGAAGTTCGGGCGGAAGCTTTCGAGTCCGGGATGCGGCCGGGTTTTGCTCCTGTTGTAATGCTAGTCACGTGGCAATCGATTGGCAAGCGGTTGCCAAATATTCCTTGAAAGTTTTACAAACAGCAATGCCTGACAAACAGCACTGCCCGGCCCCTATGGTCCGGGGCCCGGGCAGTGCCGCATGTGCCGAGGACGCTACGGGGAGACAGCCGGCTCCCCGAAGGTCCCGCACAGGCCTTCAATCAGCTGCACGACGCCGCCGTCCGCTGCGAGGTCCGGGGACACCAGCGTGAGCAGGCCACGCGTGCGCTCCGCGCCGTCAAGGGCATTGGCCGCGGCCACCTCCGCGGCAAGCGGGTCATGGAAGTTGGCCGCCGAAGCGCTGAAGTCCATCCAGGCGGCGATCATGAGGGCCGCCGCCGCGCCAGACCTGCCCTGGGCGCGCTCGGCCCGCAGCACGGGCACCGCGCGCATCCGCAGCTTGGTGCTGCCGTCCATGGCGATCTGGGCCAGGTGGTGCGCGATCCGGGCATTGCCAAAGCGCTCCAGCAGCGCGGCGCGGTAGGCCGGAATCTGCAGGTCCGCGCCGGGCAGGTTGGTTTCCGCCTCATCCCAGAAGCGTTCCACGGCCTGCCGGCAGGACTGGTCCTGCAGGGCTTCGGCCACGGTGGTGTGCCCGCGCAGCTGCCCGGCGTAGGCCAGCAGCGAGTGCGCGCCGTTCAGGAGCCAGAGCTTGCGGTTTTCATAGGGTTCAATGTCATCCACGAAGACGGCCCCGGCGTCCTGCCAGTGCGGGCGACCGGCGGGGAAATCGCCGCTGAGGACCCAGTTCTTGAAGGGTTCGGCCACTACGGGGGACGAATCGCGGTAGCCGCAGCCGGCCTCGACGGCGGCGACGTCGGCCTCCGTGGTCCGGGGTGTGATCCGGTCCACCGATGTGCTCACGAAACTGACGTTGGCCTCGATCCAGGCGGCGAGCCCGGCGTCCCAGGCCGCGGCCAGGCCGGTGACGGCCCGGCGGGCGACGGTGCCGTTGCTGGCGAGGTTGTCGCAGCAGACCACGGCCAGGGGCCCGGCCCCTGCGGTGCGGCGGCGGGCGAGGGCAAAGACCAGCCGGCCCAGCGGCGTCGCCGGGTTGCCGGCACCCCGCGCCAGCACCGCCAGGTCCGCCTCGACGTCGGGAGCCCGGAGGTCCAGCTGCCCGTCGGCGCCCAGGCCGTAGGCGGCCTCGGTGATGGTCAGCGTGATGATCGCGGTGGCGGGCGCGGACACCAGTTCGGCAAGCCGGGCGACGTCAGCCCCGTCCACGGCGGTGACGATGCTGCCGATGACCTCGAAGGAGTCCGCCGTGTCGCCGCGCTCTACGAGCGTGAACAGTCCGTCCTGCTCCGCCAGCGCCAGTGCCGCGTCCGGGCGCCGGCCGGTGAAGGAGGCAATGCCCCATTCCGCGGCGTCGCCGGCGCGGTGGGTGTACCAGGCCTGGTGCGACCGGTGGAAGGCGCCAAGGCCCAGGTGGACAATCCGCACCGGTGCCTTGGCCGAGGGGCGGAGGCTGCGGTTCAGACGCGGCAGGTCCGTCCCCGCGTCCGCCGGTCCGCTGGGACGTGCGTGCCTTGTGGTGGTCATAGCTTGAAAACCCTTCGGGGGGAGCCGTCGACGAGGTCGACGATGATGTCGTGGGCCCGGTCCTCGCTGATCCGGTGTTCCGCCACGAGGCGGGCCAGGAAAGAGGCCTCGATCCGGCGGGAGGCATCGTGCCGGGCGGGAATGGAGCAGAAGGCACGGGTATCGTCGATGAACCCCGAGGACCGGGAGAATCCTGCCGTTTCGGTCACGGCAGACCGGAACCGCAGCATGGCGTCCGGCGCGTCCAGGAACCACCACGGGGCGCCGAGGTAGACCGACGGGTAGAAGCCGGCCAGCGGGGCGAGTTCGCGCGAATAGACGGTCTCGTCCATGGTGAAGAGCACCAGGTGGAAGTCCTTGGCCGTGCCGAAGTCCTGCAGCAGCGGACGGATCGCCTCCGTGTAGTCGATTGCGAAGGGGATGTCGTGCCCGGTGTCCGCGCCGTACTGGTTGAAGGTCTCCGAGTGGTGGTTGCGGAAGGAACCTGGATGGATGGTCATGACCAGGCCGTCCTCCACGGACATCCGCGCCATCTGGTACATCATGTGGGCTTCGAAATCTTCGCGTTCGGCGGCGGTGGCTTTCCCGGAGCGGGCCCGGTCGAAGAGCCGCTCCGCGTCTGCAGCGTCCAGCTTCAGGGTCCGCGGGGTGCGGACGCCGTGGTCGGCCGAAACGGCGCCACGCTCCACAAAGTAACGACGCCGGTTCTCCAGTGCGGTGAGGTAGCCGGCAAAGCCGCTGCCGCCGTCGCCCGCTGCCGCGAGGAGGCGCTCAACGTTTCCGCCCCAGGCAGGGTTGGCCGGATTCAGGTAGGCATCCGGCCGGAAAGTCGGGAGGACGCGGCCGTGGAAAGTGGCGTCTCCGGCCAGGGCCTTGTGGCTGGCGAGATCGTCCAGGGGATCGTCCGTGGTGGCCAGGACCTCGATGTTGAAGTCCTTGAAAAGCTGGCGGGGGCGGAAATCCGGTTCCTGGAGCCGGGCGGAGATGGCGCCGTAGGAGGCATCGGCGGTGGCGCCGCTGATCTCCTCATCGAGGCCGAAGACGCTGCGGAACTGGTCGCGGAGCCAGTAGCCCGAGGCTGTGCCCTCGAACAGCGGCCACGCCTGGCAGAACTCGCGCCAGACAGTCCGGGAGTCCGGAGCAGCGGCAGTCGGGTCTGCCTGCGCGCCGGCCTGCGCGCGCAGCTGGTCCAGCGGAACGCCGCTGGCGTGGATCAGGCGCGTGACGTAATGGTCCGGGCTGACCAGCAACGCTGCCGGATCAGGGAAGGGAGTGTTGTGCTCGAGCACGGCGGCGTCGACGTGGCCGTGCGGGGAGATGATCGGAAGGTCCTGGACCCGGCCCAGGAGGTCCCGCGCGATCCTTCGCGTTCCGGGGTCCGCGGGCAGGAGCCGGTCTGGGTGGGCGGCAAGCGACTGTGACATAGCTCAATGGTCCTGCCGCGGCAACCGCTTTGTCAACCGGTTGCCAAAATTGCCACAACCTTACTTGGTGCCGATCAGCCGGCCGCTGGAGCCGCGCAGCACGAGTTCGGTTTCCACTCGCAGTGTCGCGGCGGTTTCGCCGCCTGCACCGGCCAGGTGGTCAAGGAGGAGCGCGGCCGCGCCCGAACCGCATTCGCCCAGCGGGGAACGCACGGTGGTCAGGGGCGGAGTGGTGAAATCCGCGCCGAAGATGTCGTCAAAGCCCACAATGCTGATCTGGTCCGGGACTTCCACGCCGGCGGCCTGGAGTTCCTGCATCAGGCCGATGGCCAGGAGGTCGTTGTACGTCAGGACCGCGGTTGCGCCGCTGGAGAGGACTTCGCGCGCCACCTGCCGGCCGCCGTCGACCGTTGGCTTGGCGGATTCGAGCCGGACGGCCTCCACTCGGGACCACTCGCAGGCGGAGCGGACGCCGTCCCAGCGCCGCGCGGACATCCAGGACTGCGACGGCCCGGCAACGTAGGCCACTTTCCGGTGCCCGTTCGCGGCCAGGCTGCGGACGGCTTCACCGATCCCCTTGTTGACGTCCGGGACGACGCACGGCACGCCGTCGACCTCGCGGTTGATGACCACCACGGGCTTGTCGCGGGCGAGCGTGCGGATGTCGTCGTCGTCCATGCGCGGGCTGGCGAGGATGAGCCCGTCCACGGTGGGCATCATCCGCCGGGCCGTCGTCAGCTCGGTGACGGCCGACTCGGCAGAGTCCGCGAGGACCAGGGTGTAGTCGCGGGCGCTGGCCGTGGCCCCGGCACCGCGGATGATGTCGAAGAACGTGGGGTTGGTGATGTCGGCGACGATCAGGCCGAACGTGCTGGTCCGGCCCGTGGGCAGTGCGCGCGCGAACGGGTTCACCTGGTAGTTGAGCTCGGCCGCGGCATCCTCGATGAGCTTCTGCGTCTTGGCGCTGACCCGGCCCGGCTTGCTGAGGGCCCGCGACACTGTAGACGGATTGACCCCGGCGGCCCTGGCGATGTCGTAGATCGTGGGGCTGGATTTCCCGTCCCGGGCGTGCTTCTTGGCCGGACCTGTTGGTGCGGCAGCTTCCGGGGTCTTGGGTTCAGTCACCGCCCCATCCTAACGAGGAAACACCCCAACCAGGTCGCAGCAGGGGCCGTTTTGGACGTCCAGAACGGCCCCTGCTGCTAGCCAGTTGGGTGGGGTTGCCGGGGTGGGGGTTGCCCGCCCCGGGCAGGGTCAGGCGCGCTCGGGAAATTTGCCTTCCGCGGCGATCCGCTTGTTCAGCTCGGTGAGGAACTCGTCCTCGTCGAAGTCCAGGCCCACTTCCCGGCCGGTCCAGCTGGACAGGTGGATCGCGTTGGCCAGCCGGACGCCGTTGATGCCGTCCGAACCCGGCGCCAGCAGCGGTGTGCCGTCCAGGATGTTGGCTGCAAAGTTCTCCAGGACGCCCGAGTGCTGCGCGCCCCAGGCGGACTCGAATTCGATGACTTCGGTGCTGTAGTAGTCCTCGGAGTTCAGCTGACCCATGAAGAGTTTCCGGACGTCCTCCATGCCCATGCCGTCGCTGAGTTCGCGTTCGGGCTTCTTCAGGCGGGTCACGGTGGCGGTCTTGCTGTTTTCCACCACGATCTTGCCCTGGTCGCCCAGGATCTCGAAGCGGTCTGTCCCTACGAGGTCGTGCGTCGCGGTGACGAAGACGCCCGTGGCGCCGTCGCCGTAGTCCACGACGGCAGTGACTTCGTCCTCCACCGCGATGTCGCGGCGGAAGCCGTAGGCAACCTTGGAGTAGACGGACTTCGGCACGCCGCAGATCCACTGCCACAGGTCCAGCTGGTGCGGGGCCTGGTTGACCAGCACGCCGCCGCCCTCGCCGCCCCAGGTGGCGCGCCATTCGCTGGAGTTGTAGTAACCCTGCGGACGCCACCAGTTGGTGATGATCCAGTTGGTGCGGCGGATGCTGCCGATCTCGCCATTGTCGACGATTTCTTTCAGCTTCTGGTACAGCGGATTGTTGCGCTGGTTGAACATGATGGCAAAGGACAGCTCGGGCTTGGCCGCGGCAAAGTCGTTGAGTTCCTTGACCTGCTTGGTATACACCCCGGCCGGCTTCTCCACGAGGGCGTGGATGTTGCGTTTGAGGGTCGCGATGCCCATCTCGGGGTGCAGGAAGTGCGGCACGCACGTCACGACGGCGTCGACGTCGCCGCTTTCGAGCATGGCGATGTAGTCGTCGTAGAACGGCGCGTCCGGGTACTGCGAAGCGGCAAGTTCCTTCTTGGCGGGGTCGGCGTCGCAGATGGCACCAATCACCATGTTGGGGACCGCGCCGTCGGCGATGAACTTCGCGTACATGCCGCCCTGCTGGCCCAGGCCGATGATGCCGAGGCGTACTTTCTTACTCATGTGGTGATTCTCCCTGTCTAGAAAAGGTTCGAGTGGCCCATGGCCACGAGGTTGTCGTAGGAGGTCTGCAGGGCGTCCCAGACAGTGCGCCCGTACAGTTCGTCCTGCTCAACCAGCAGGTAGCGCGCGCCGGCGGCCTGGGCGGCCGGGATGATGGACGGGAAGTCCAGGTTGCCTTCGCCCACCTCGGCGAACTGGACCACGTTCTTGAACTCGGCCATGAAGCCCTTGAAATCCCCGGTTTCCAGAAGGCCGAAGGACGATTCCGGCATCTGGCCGATCCGGTAGTCCTTCAGGTGCACCATGGCCGTGCGGCCGGCGTACTTCTGCAGCGTCCGGACCGGGTCCAGGCCACCGCGCTGCACCCAGTGGACATCGATTTCCAGGCCCATGGCCGGGGAGTTCTCGGCGATGATGTCCAGCATGTAGGTGCCGTCGAACTTCGCGAACTCGATGTGGTGGTTGTGGTAGTACAGGCCGATCCCATGCCCGCCGAGGCGCTCCGCGTAGTCGTTGGCCTGTTTGGCAAAGTCCACTACGGCGTCGATCGACTTCATGGCCGGGAACGGCAGCATGCCGATCCGCAGGAGCTTCGTGTCCAGGCGCTGGGCATCTTCGACGATCTTCTCGAGGTGGTCCTTCAGCGAATCGCCGGGCACGCCCTTGGGGGTTTCCATGGCGACGGAGAGGGCGGCCACGTCCATGCCGAATTCGGTCTGCGCCCGGTCCAGTTCCGCCACGTTCTCCGCTGTCATGGGGATTTGGGAAACTTCGACGGCGTTGTAGCCGATCGCGTTGACCTTCCGGAGCGTCTCGAACGCCCCGAGTTCGGCGAAGCTGTCCTTCAGCATCATCGCCTGCACGCCAATTTTTGCTGTTGTTGCCACGCTTTTCCTCCGTTGCCGCCGGACCCCCAGGGGAATCCGGCCGTTGTGTTCGGTTGCCGTTGTGTTCGGTTGCCGGCGTCCTCAGGCGAGGGCGCCCGCTTGTTCGTGCTGCATCCGTTGCGTTTCGAGCAGGCGGTGCCGGTCTGCGCGGCGCTGTTCCTGCCGGTCCGGGTCAGGGACCGGGGAGGCGAGCAGCAGCCGCTGGGTGTAGGGGTGGTCGGGGTCGGTGGTGACGGCGCCGGCCGGTCCTTGTTCGACGATCTCGCCGTGGTACATCACGGCGACGCGGTGGCTGATGTGCCGGACGACGTCGAGGTCGTGCGAGACGAAGAGGTAAGACACGCCGGTGTCCTTCTGGATCTGCAGGAACAGGTCCAGGACGCGGGCCTGGGTGGAGAGGTCCAGGGCGCTGACGGGCTCGTCGCAGACGATCAGCTTGGGCGAGAGGGCCAGGGCCCGGGCGATCGCCACGCGCTGGCGCTGCCCGCCGCTGAATTCGCGCGGCAGCCGGTTGATGGCGTCGGAAGGCAGCCCCACCTGGTCGAGCAGTTCCTTCACGCGTTTTTTGGCCGCAGCGGCATCCAGGCCCTGCACCCCCAGTGGCTCGGCGAGGATGTCGCCGATCTCCAGTGCGGGGTTCAGGGAGGTGTACGGATCCTGGAAGACCACCTGCAGGTCCCGGCTAAGGAGCCGCCGGTCCTTGCGGCTGGCGTGGCTGATGTCCTTGCCGTCGAAGCTGATCTTCCCGCCGGTCACCGGTGCCAGCCCCAGGATGGCGCGGCCCAGGGTGGTCTTGCCTGACCCGGACTCCCCCACCAGGCCGAGGGTTTCGCCCCGGCCGATGGTGATGTTGATGTCCGTCAGGGCGCGGAAGGCCTTGGCCCGGAACTTCTTGCTGGGGTACTCCACCACCAGCCGGTCCACAGTGAGCAGCGGCGCGCTTTCGGTGGTGCTCATGCGACTGGCTCCTTCGGCCGGGAAACGAGCATGGACATGGGTTCCTTGCCTTCGAGCATCGACGCCAAAAGTGTCTGTGTGTAGGGTTCCTGCGGATTGCGGAGGATGTCGCGGACGGGTCCTTCCTCCACGAGCCGGCCGTTCTGCATGACAGCCACACGGTCACAGAGGTCGGCCACCACCCCGAAGTTGTGGGTCACCAGGATGACGCCGATGTTCAGTCGCTGTTGGAGCTCGCGGAGCAGGTCCAGCACGTCGGCCTGCACCGTGACATCCAAGGCCGTGGTGGGCTCGTCGGCGATCACCAGGTCCGGCTCGCAGCTGATGGCTCCGGCGATCAGCACCCGCTGGGCCATGCCGCCAGAGACCTCATGCGGGTAGGCGTTGAAGGTGCGGTCCGGGCTGACGATTCCGACGTCCGTGAGCAGCTTCAGCGCCCGTTTCGTGGCCTCGGCCTTGGAAATTCCGAGGACGCGCATCATGGGGGTGACCAGCTGGTAGCCGATGGTGAAGGCGGGATCCAGGTTGCTCATGGGCTCCTGCGGAATGTAGGAAATCCGTCTGCCGCGCAGTTTGGACAGGCGCTCCTGGCTGACCCGATCCTCGCCCGGGGCCACGGTGTAGTTGCCGTCGAACTGGATGGAGCCGCCCACAACGCGCGCGTTCTCCGGCAGCAGCCCAAGGATGGAGAATGCGGTCTGGGACTTGCCCGAGCCGGATTCGCCCACGATGCCCAAGATCTCGCCGCGGTCCACGTGGAAGGAGACGTCGTCCACAACCTTCTTGATGGAACCGTCCGCCTGGGGATAGCCGACGCCGAGATTGGTCACCTTGACCAGGTGGTGCTCGGTTCCGGGGACAACGGCGGCCACGGCCTTCCGGGACGGGCGCGCGGCGCCGGGCGCCGCCGTCGTGCGTGCCGCCGGAGAACCTGTAAGCGGAGTCCGCTGCTTGCGGTGTTTGATCTTTTCGCCGTCCTCAAGCGCGTCGCGGATGGCGTTGCCCAGCAGGACAAGGCCACCGATGGTCAGGGCCATCGCAAGCGCCGGCCAGAAGAGCAGGGTGGGGTTCAGGTAGACGTTCTTGAAGCCCTCGGAAAGCATGACGCCCCAGGTTGCCTTGGTGGGGTCGCCCAGGCCGAGGAACTCCAGGCCGGACTGGATGGCGATGGCCACGCCGGCGATCGCCGCGGTCTGGATGATGATGGGTGCCCGGACCACGGAGAAAATGTGGCGGGCGATGATGCTCAGGTCCGACAGCCCGGAGACCCGGGCGGCGTCAACGTACAGTTCGTTGCGCACGGACTGGACGGCGGTTCGGGTGAGCCGGAAGTACGACGGGCTGATGAGGACGCCGAAGGCGATCATGGAAATCCACACCGAGGGGCCGAAGGCCGCCCGGATGGTCAGCAGCACAATCAGGCCGGGCAAACTCATGAGGATGCTGACCACCCAGTTGGAGGCTGCCTCGAACTTGCCGGCATAGTAGCCGGCGATCAGGCCGGCCGGCAGGCCGATAAGGATGGCCACGCCGGCGCAGAGCAACGCGGACAGGAGTGTCAGCTGTGCGCCGAACAGCAGCCGGCTCCAGACATCGCGACCGGCGCTGTCGGTCCCCAGGATGTTCACGGAGTCGGGCGCGGCCAAGGTCTTGGCGATGTTCGCGTAGTTCTGGTCAAAGGGCGCCAGCACCGGAGCCAACATGGCCAGCAGCGAGATGGTCAGGAGGATCGCCACGGCGGCGATGCCCAGGGGGTTCCGGAACAGGCGCCGGATGACGGTGGAGCGGACCACGGTGCCGCTTTGTCCCGTGTGGAGTGGGGCGGCTACGGCCGCGGTTTCTACGGAATCGCTCATGACACACGTACCTTCGGGTTGAGCCAGCCATTGAGAATGTCCACCAGCAGGTTCACCACAATGACGACGACGACCGTGTACATCACGACGCCCATCACCACCGGGAGGTCCGACTGGCCGGTGGCGGCGACCGCCAGCGGGCCCATGCCGGGGAGGGCGAAGATCTGCTCGATGATCACCACGCCGCCCAGCATGCCGATCAGCTGCAGGCTCAGCACCGTCAGGCCGGCCGGGGCAGCGCTGCGCAGCACGTGCTTGAAGAGGATCTCGCGCTCACCGATGCCGCGACTGCGCAGGGTGCGGACGTAGTCCCGCTCGAGCTGTTTGATGACGGCGCTGCGGATCTGCTGCGCGCCGCCGGTGACGCCGTTGACCAGTAGTGCGATCACCGGAAGCGACATGGAATACACCCAGGCTTCCGGTCCGGCTTCCGGGGAGATGGTGCTGGTGGCCGGGAAGAGACCCAGCTGGATGGCCAGGAGGGTGACCAGGACGACGCCAATCACGAACCCCGGAATGGAGTCGCCGATGATGGCGCCGACCTGGACCATCCTGTCCACCCAGCCGCGCTTGACCGCGGCGAGGACCCCGATCAGTGCGGCGCAGACGGCGATCAGGAACATTGCGGCGAAAACCATGGTCATGGTCACCGGGATCCGCGTGGCCAGGGAATTGGCCACGGGCTCGGAGGTGAACCAGGAGGCCCCGAGGTTTCCGGACAGGGCATCAGCCAGCCAGGTGAGGTACCGCACTAGCAGCGGCTGGTCCAGCCCCAGTTCGTGCTCCTTCAGGGCAACCTGCTCGGCTGTGGCCTGGTCGCCCAGGATGTTCCGGGCGATGCTTCCGCTGGAGACATACAGCAGGAAGAAGGTCAGCGCCGAGACTACAAACAGCACCACCAGCCCGCTGCCCAGCCGTTTCGCAATGAACCTGATCACGGCGTCCTACTTGGCGGGTGAGTAGTTGTAGATGGACGGAACGGCCTGCTGGATCTGCGGCGTGACGTTCACCTTGGCGTTGTGGTAATACATCTGGTTGACGCGGAACAGCGGGGCGAACCACGCCTGCTCCACCACGTACTTGTTCACTTCCTGGGCCAGCTTGCCGGCGTCGGCGCCACCCTTCTGCACGGCGTCGATCTTGGTCTGCAGTTCCGGAGTCGCGTTCTTGAACGGGTTGTACAGCGCCTTGGTGGAGATGATCTGGTTGATGGCAACCGTCGGTTCGCCCTGGAAGAGGGAGAAGTACATGGTGGTGTACTTCTGGGCCGCGACATCGGACGTGAAGGTGTTGGTCAGCGCGGCACCCACCTTCAGGGTGATGCCCACGTCTGCCAGCTGCTGCTGGACGACCGAAATCTGGGTTTCGAAACCGGGGACGCTCGGGATTTCCAGGGTGACGCCGCTTTCAAAGCCGGCTTCCTTGAGGAGCTGCTTCGCCTTGGCCGGATCGTAGCTGTAGTAGTTCTCCAGCCCTTCCGTCCAGGCCCCGCTGGCCTTGCCGAACGGCTGCGACGTCGGGGTGCCCTGGCCCAGCATGACCTGGTCCAGGATGGTCTTGCGGTCAAAGGCGTAGTTGATCGCCTGGCGGACCTTGACGTTTTGCAGCGCCGGGTTCTTGGCACCGTCGCGGTCCAGGAGCAGCAGCCCCTGCCAGTCGACCTCGTTGGCGGCCAGCTTCATCTTGGCGCCCTCGGCCTGCTTCCCGTTCTTGGGATCCAGGATGGTCGCATCCACCTGGCCGGAGACCAGGGCGTTGGTGCGGGCGGTGAGATCGGTCAGGATCTTGAAGGTGAGCTTGGAGTACTTCTGCAGATCCTTGTTCCAGTAGTCCTTGCGGGCCGTGAACACGGTCTGGGAATCCTTGACCGACGCTGCCTTGTCCATGACGTACGGGCCGGAGCCCACCGGTTCGGTCTTGATGGCGTCAGTTCCGAGCGCCTTGGGGCTGCCCATCAGGCCGGCCGCCTGGCTGAGGAAGTATTCCAGGGCCGGGTCCGGAGCAGTGAGGTTGATGTCGATGGTGTCGGCGTCCACCACGCTCACGTCCTTCACAGAGGCAAGCTGGGCCATCTGGGGGCCGTTGGCCTTCTTGAAGTGGTCCAGGTTGGCTTTGGCGGCCTCGGCGTCGAACTTGGCGCCGTCGCTGAAGGTGACGTCTGTGCGTAGGTCCACGGTCAGCTTGGTGCTGGCTGCGTTGTACTTCCAGGCCGTCGCCAGCATGGGGCTGAGCTTCCCATCCGGCTGGCGCAGGATCAGGGTGTCATAGACCGCCTGGTACGGCTGGAGGATGTGGCCCACATGGGCCTGGGCGGGGTCCCAGGACCGGACGTCCTGGATGGTGCCCAGCGTCAGGGACGTCGCCGCCGCGCCGGCGGCCGAGCCGCCGGCTGTTGCGCCGCCGCCACAGGCTGTGAGTGCGAGCGACGCGCTGAGGATGAGGGCAGCAGCTGCTGCCTTGGGACCTAACTTCATTGTTGGCTCCTTTGGATCGTTTGACAGGTCCGTTGCTTCGGACGTGGCGGCGGCAATGTGGCGTGGGCCACATTGCCGCTTGTGAGATCAGCGTACGTTGGGTTGCCATATCTGGCAACCGGTTGTCATAAACTTTCTGGATCGTTGCAGGATCGAGTTGTGAGAGCGCCGCACGGCCGCAGGGGCGGCGGCAGGTCGGCGGCTCAGGGGCAGCGTGCGGCGCAGGACGTGCAGCCCGTGGCCGGCCGGGCCCCGGCTGGTCAGGACACTTTTTCCTCGGAGCCGGGGTAGGACTGGCGGTAGAGTTCCTTGACGATCCGCAGCGACTTCGCCCCTTCGGCGGCGTCGATCCAGAACGGGCCCGGCTGTGCCAGACCGGCATAGAAATCGGCGATCAGCAGGGCATGCGAAACACCCCAATAGGAGCGCCCGCCCGAGGCGGCGGAGCGCTCCCGCACCACGTGGCTGCGTCCGTCGTCGTAAGTGACCGTGAGGTCGCCGCGCAGGCTTAGCATCGCCTTCTCGGTTTCGATATCCAGTGTGACCGGCGCGTTGACTGTGTTGGCGAGCGTGGCGTAGAAGACGCTGCGCGCGCCGTTGCTGTGCAGCGCGGCAAACTCGGCCGTATCCTCCACCTCGATCACATCGCCCAGCGCATGGGCCGAGGCGCTGCCGGAGAGCGAAACCACGTCGCCCACCAGCCATTGCAGCAGGTCGACGGTGTGGATGGCTTGGTTCATCATCAGCCCGCCGCCGCCCCCGCCCCAGCTTCCGCGCCAGGGCCGGCTGAGGTAATAATCGGCGTGCCGGTGCCACATGACCGTAGCCGAGGCCCCCAGCACTTTGCCGAGCTCGCCGGAGTCCAGCAGGCGGCGCATTTCCTGCACGGGGGCGTTGTAGCGGTTTTGGAAGCACAGGCCTATCCGGGCGGTACTGTCGGCAGCGGCGGCCAGCAGCCGTTCCCCCTCGGCCAGGGTGTGCGCCAGCGGCTTTTCCAGCACCACATTGACGCCGCGGCGCAGGCAGTCGATGGCGATCGCCGCGTGCTCGTGGTGCGGAGTGGTGATGTGCACGACGTCGGGCGCCGCGACGTCCAGCATCTCGCGGTAGTCCTCGAAGGCCGCGACGCCGTGGGCCCGCTGCGCCGAGGAGCGCCGCTCCGGATCCGTGTCGCAGACGGCCACCAGTTCGGCGTCGTCCATCCCTGCAAGTGCTTCAAAGTGAACGATCGACACGTCGCCGCAGCCGATAATTGCCGCCTTTGGCATCCGGAGCCCCCTGGTTTCGTTGGTGATGGTGCGTTTGCGCTAGATGAGTTCGATCTGGTTCTTCGCGGCCAGCCCGGCGAAGGCGCGGGCCGCGGCGCCAAAGGCAACGGGGCCGGAGAACCCTCCCAGCTCATGGGCGCTGGCCAGGTGCGGCTCCAGGGAGGCGAAGCCGCTGTAGCCATCGGCTTTCAGCGCGGCGATGGTCTCATTCAATTCACCATCGCCCTGACCTGCGGGGACCACCTCACCGTTGGCTGCCAGCGCGTCCTTGACCTGGAAGTACTCGAGGTACGGGCGCAACATTGCGTAGCCGTCGGTGTACGGCCTGACGCCGACCTGGACGAAGTTCGCGTTGTCCCAGGCGATGCGGAGCGACGGCGAATCGACGGCTTTCATAATGTCCAGCACACGCTCTGGCGTATCGCCGTAGATGCCCTTTTCGTTTTCATGCAGAAGCACGACGCCGGCCTCCGCGGCGAGCGCTGCCAGCGCCGTCATGCGGGTCAGAACGTCCTCGAGGATCTCGTCCTGGCCCTGGGTTTCGGTCCGGTAGAACGAGAAGATCCGGATGTACTTGGTGTCCAGCGTCCTGGCGGCGTCGATGATCTGCCGCAGCCGCTGCACTTCATGCTCCACCGGGAGGGACACAGCCACCTTGCCGATGGGGCTGGCGATGGCGGAGACCTTCAAACCCTGTGCGTCCAGAATCGACTTTAGCTCGGTGAGCTGCTCCGCGGAGAGCTCGGAAACGTTGGTCCCCCACGCGCTGCGCACTTCAATGTGACTGGCTCCGAGCGACAGAAGCACGGCCGCCTGGACTTCAGGATTGGGATCAACCTCATCGCCGAAACCGGAAAGGGTGAAAGTGGTTGATGCTGACGATGCTGTCATATGCGGCTCCCGCTTCAAGTGTCCCGCTGCTCAGGCAGGGTGAGTCAGTTCACAATGATGTTCTGGATGCGAGTCTAGTCCGGGGTGCCAACTTTTGACAACCGATTGCCAAAGCTGAGCAAGTGTGCCACTCTTTGTTCACGGCGCCACTGTGGCGCGACTCACGCGGCACCTTCGCAGGAGAGCGGCCACGGTCTTCCAGGCCTCGGAGGTGTCCGGCGGATTTCCACTTGCCCAGAGACATGCCCAGTGACACTTGCTCAGAGAGGAGCCCCGTGTCGACGCCACCGGACCAGGCCGAGCGGCCCGCCACCATCCACGACATTGCAGCGCTCTGCGGCGTGGCAGCATCCACTGTTTCCCGGGCGCTCTCGACGCCGGACCGGGTGAACATCCGGACCCGCGAGCGCATTCGCGCCGCCGCCGCGGAGCTCAACTACACGCCCAACAGCCAGGCCAAGGCGCTCAGTTCCGGGCGCACAGGTGCTGTGGGTGTGTTGGTACCGGACATCACCAACCCCTTTTACTTCGATCTGATCCGGGGAACACAGCTTCAACTCAAGGCTGCGGGCTATACGCAGCTCCTGGTGGACACCGAAGAGTCCGATGAGGTGGAAGCCAGCGCCATGGAGCAACTCCGCAAGGGGGCCGACGGGATCATCGTGACGGCGTCGCGGCTCGGCGACGACGCCCTTTTGGCGGCCGCGGCGAACATCCCCCTCGTGGTAGTCAACCGCGACATTCCCGGGGTGCCCGCGGTCATAATCGACACGCCGTCCGCCACCAGCCAGGCACTGGACCATTTGATCTCGCTGGGACACACCCGGGTCGCCTACGTGGCGGGTCCGCAGACGTCGCAGTCCAGCGAGCGGCGCTGGACTGCCCTGTCCGCGGCGGCCGATGCACGCGGCGTGGAGGTCCACCGGCTCGGGCCTTTCGCCCCGACCACCGAGTCCGGCGCTGCGGCCGCGGATGCTGCCGTGCACAGCGGGGTCAGCGCCTGCATCGCCTTCAATGACCTCATCGCCATCGGCATGCTCCAGCGGCTGCGGGCACGGGGGATCCGCGTCCCTGACGACATGAGCATTGTGGGCTGCGATGACATCTTCGGTGCGGACTTCTGCAATCCCCCGTTGACCACCATGGCTTCCCCGATCGAGCAGGCCGGCCGCGTGGCGGTGTCCATGCTGCTAGCCCGGCTAAATCCCCTGGCCGGCGGGGGACGACGCAGCCGCTCGGTCATGCCCACGCATTTGACCGTGCGCGGCTCCACGGGCCCTGTCGCCCGGTGACGAGCCGACATTTTTGCGGTATTCCCTTTGCTGCTGGGAACCCCGCTGCCAGCCCCTTGCGCGGGACACAGGATACCCCGGGCAATACACAGTTGAGCCTTTAGAAGGATGCTGGCTAGGCTGGGGCACATGCGTGAACTCCAGGCGAAGATCATCGAAGAAATGGGCGTGCAGCCCCGGATCGACCCTGCCGGGGAGGTGCGCAAGCGCGTGACATTCCTCAAGGAATACCTGAAAGCCACTCACACGAAGGGCTTCGTGCTGGGCATCTCGGGCGGGCTCGACTCCTCCCTCGCCGGCCGGCTGGCCCAGCTTGCTGTTGAGGAGCTCGAGGCCGAGGGCGTCGAGGCGAACTTCGTCGCAGTCCGGCTCCCCTACGGCGTTCAGCATGACGAGGATGACGCCCAGGCGGCCCTCGACTTCGTGCGCGCCAAGACCGAGTGGACGTTCAATATCTCGGCAGCCGTGGACGGCTTCGAGGACGAGTTTGAGAAGACGGTCGGCAACGGGATCTCCGACTTCCACAAGGGCAACACCAAGGCCCGGACCCGGATGATCGCGCAGTACGCCCTGGCCGGCGAGCACAACTACCTCGTCATCGGCACGGACCATGGCGCCGAATCCGTCACCGGGTTCTTCACGAAGTACGGCGACGGCGGCGCAGACATCCTGCCGTTGTTCGGCCTGAACAAGCGCCAGAACCGGGCGCTCCTTGCCGAGCTCGGCGCTCCGGCCCGGATCTGGGAAAAGGTCCCGACGGCGGACCTCTTGGACGGCAAGCCCGGCCGCACCGACGAAGATGAGCTCGGCCTGGGCTACGACATGATCGATGACTACCTCGAAGGCCGCGAGGTCCCGGAGGCCGTTGCCGAGCGGATCGAGGGCATGTACCTGCGTACCCGCCACAAGCGCACCGTCCCTGTCACGATTTTCGACACTTGGTGGAAGGGACAGGGCCCGGAGGAGGCCCGGGCCGGCCTCTAAGCCGGTCCGGCACTCCGTCCGGGGGCACATTGAGCCCCGGAATGGGCTATCCAGGCGCCCGTGCCGGCGTGTCCGCGTCAAAGTGCCCCCGGACGGCGGACGGCCAGCCGCTGAGCCGGTCCCCTACGCCTGGAGCTGCAGCGAGATCCGGTGCGCCTCGTCCATGAGCAGCCGGCCAAGCTGTGGGCGCCGGTCTTCCCGGAAGCGCGGCTCGATGCCGGTCAGGGAGAGCGCCCAGGCGGGGCGCCCGCGCCGGTCGAAAACAGCCGCACCCATCCCCCAGCTGCCCTCGAGGACCAGCCCGGGGTTGACTGAATAGCCCGCCTGCCGCGTCGCTGCGAGGTTCTCCCGCACGAGCGCTTCGGTGTGAGCGGCCGCGAAGCTGCCAGCGTGGGTTTTCCAGTTCGCCAGGAGCTCGTCCTGTTCCTCTGGCGGCAGGAATGCCATGATCGCGGTGCCGGCGGAGGCGACGCCGAGGGGAAAGCGCACGCCCTCGTGCAGCACGAAGGAGCGGACCGGAAAGCTACCTTCCTCCCGGAGCAGGCACACCGTTTCGTTGCCCCGGCGGATCGAGAAGAACGCGCTCTCGCCCGTCTCTTCGGAGAGGCGGCGGAGGCTCGGCCTGGCGATGTCCTCCAGCGGAAACCGCGCCGACGCGACGGACCCCAGCAGCAGGATCTCCGGACCGAGCACCCAGTTGCCGCTGCCCGGGTCCTGGTCCAGCAACCCTTCGGACGCCAGCGACGTAAGCAGCCGGTGCACCGTGGGCCGCGTCAGCCCCGATTCACGCACCAGCTCCCCCAGCGGAAAGCCCTCCGGTTTCCGGCCAACCATGCGCAGCAGGCCGGCCACCCGGCTGACCACTTGGGCGCCCTGGATCGGTGTCGAATTCATCTGTTGCTCCCCGCCCCTTGCCACACGCCCATTGCCTCCGGTCCGGCTCCCTTTGCTAAGAAACCGTCCCGACCATCCATATTATGGACAGTACACGGCTTACCGTCCACACTGTAAACCCGCGGCCACGTCGGGAGTTTTCCGCGTTGACAGTGGGCTGAGACACACCCTAGGCTCATGCCTCAGACGCGGAGTCCACAAAGTGGAATCCAAAATAAGCTCAATGAGGAGAAGCAATGTCAAAGGTGAAATGCGGGGCAGCCGCCGCGCTGCAGGACGTTCTGCGGGACGGCATGACCCTCGCCGTCGGCGGTTTTGGCCTCAGTGGGATCCCCGCTGACCTGATCGAGGCCGTGCGGGACTCCGGGGTCAGGGAGCTGACGGTCGTCTCCAACAACATGGGCGTGGACGGCAAAGGCCTCGGCGTGCTGATCGAAGGCGGCCAGGTCCGTAAGGTCATCGCGTCCTACGTCGGCGAAAACAAGCTCTTCGCCGAGCAGTACCTCGCCGGCCAACTGGAAGTGGAGTTCACCCCGCAGGGCACCCTTGCCGAGCGCCTGCGCGCCGGGGGCGCCGGCATTCCGGCCTTCTACACGAAGACCGGCGTGGGCACGCTCGTGGCCGAAGGCAAGCCGCTGGCGGAGTTCGACGGCGAAACTTTCGTCCAGGAGCGCGCCATCAAGGCCGACGTCGCGCTGGTCCACGCGCACACCGCCGACACCGACGGCAACCTGATCTACCGCTACACCGCGCAGAACTTCAATCCCGTGGTGGCCACAGCCGGCGCCGTGACGGTGGCCGAAGCCGAAGTCATTGTGGAGCCCGGGCAGCTGGACCCGAACCACATCGTCACCCCCGGCGTCTTCGTCCAGCGACTGGTCCAGGCCAGCGGCCGGATCAAGGACATCGAACAGCGCACCGTCCGCGCGCGTCCCGAAGCCGCGGCCTCCGTCCCGGCCTAAGCGCCCCATCCTGTGGGCGCCCAGACCCTGGCGCCCCACCTTTTTGCCCCAACGTTTCCGAGGAGAACCACCATGGCCTGGACAAGAGATGAAATGGCTGCGATCGCGGCCGAAGAACTGAACGACGGCGACTACGTCAACCTTGGCATCGGCATCCCCACGCTGGTGGCCAACAACCTGCCCGAGGGCGTCCGCGTCGTCCTGCAGAGCGAGAACGGGCTGCTCGGCATGGGCCCCTTCCCCTACGAGGGCGAGGAAGACGCCGACCTCATTAACGCCGGCAAGCAAACCGTCACCGTCCTGCCCGGTGGCAGCATTTTCGACTCCGCCACGTCCTTCGGCATGATCCGCGGCGGCCACGTGAAGGTCGCGATCCTCGGCGCCATGCAGGTCTCCGGCGACGGCGACCTCGCCAACTGGACCATCCCGGGCAAGATGGTCAAGGGCATGGGCGGTGCCATGGACCTCGTGGCCGGCACCCCGCGCGTCGTGGTCCTCACCGAGCACAACGCAAAGGACGGCACCGCCAAGATCGTCAAGGAATGCTCCCTGCCGCTCACCGGGCTCAGCTGTGTGGACCGCATCATCAGCGACCTCGCGGTGTTCGACCTTGTGAAGAATGAACAGGAAACAGGCGGCGGGAGCCGGCAGCTGACGCTCACCCGTCTGGCCCCCGGCGTCACCGTGGACGAGATCCTCGAGATGACCGAGGCGGAATTCGTCGTAGCGCTCGAAAACGAAGGCAACGTCCTGGAGGTCGCGGGAGCATGAGCCTCAAAGACCAGTTCGGCAAGGACATCCTGCTCACCGGCTGGGGCCACAGCCGCTTCGGCAAGCTGGGCGAGGAAACTCTCGAGTCCCTGATCGTGCAGGTCGCCACGGAGGCGATCGGCAACGCAGGAATCGAGCCGGGCCAGATTGACGAGATCTACCTCGGGCAGTTCAACTCCGGCATGATGCCGCTGGCGTTCCCGTCCTCGCTGGCGCTGCAGGTCTCAGACCAGCTGGCCAACGTTCCCGCCACCAGGGTTGAGAACGCGTGCGCCTCCGGTTCGGCCGCGTTCCAGCAGGGCACCAAGTCGCTGCTGGCAGGCACGGCGAAGACGGTGCTGGTGATCGGCGCCGAAAAGATGACCCACGCCGGGGCCGACGTCGTGGGCGCAGCCCTGCTCGGCGCCGACTACGACATGGCCGGCAAGGCCTCCACCACGGGCTTCACCGGGCTTTTCGCCGAGGTTGCGAAGCAGTACGGCAAGCGCTACGGCGCCGGCAGCCTCGGTGACGTCCTGGGCACCATCGCGGCCAAGAACCACCGCAACGGCGTGGACAACCCCTACGCCCAGCTCCGCAAGGACCTCGGTGAGGACTTCTGCCGCACCGTCTCGGACAAGAACCCGATGGTGGCCGACCCGCTGCGCCGCACCGACTGCTCCCCCGTATCCGACGGCGCCGCCGCCGTCGTCCTGAGCGTCGCCCCCACCGGCGGCGCCACCGCGCCGGTGCGGCTCGCCGGCTTCGGCCAGGCGAACGACTTCTTCCCGGCCGACCGCCGGGACCCCACCGAATTCGCCGCCACCCGGACCTCCTGGCAGCGCGCGCTCGGAATGGCCGGCGTCGGGCTGGAGGACCTCGACTTCGCGGAAGTCCACGACTGCTTCACCATCGCCGAGCTGCTGATGTACGAGGCGATGGGCCTGACCGAACGCGGCCAGGGTGCCCGGGCGCTCGAGGAGGGCTGGGTGTTCAAGGACGGCAAGCTTCCGGTCAACGTCTCGGGCGGGCTCAAGGCCAAGGGCCACCCGGTCGGCGCAACCGGGGTCTCGCAGCACGTCATCGCCGCGATGCAGCTGACCGGCACCGCCGGGGACATGCAGCTCGGTTCTGCCCGCCGCGCCGCGGTGCAGAACATGGGCGGCGTCGGGATCGCGAACTACGTCAGCGTCCTCGAAGCCGTCTAGCCCAAGCAACGCGGAGTCACTTCGCGCCCGTCCGGGCCCCGGATGGGCGCGAAGTGGCTCCGCGTTGCTTTTGTGTGGGCAGCTAAACTCGGTTCCAGCCCATCCACCACCCTGCGAGGAGCCCCCCATGCGCGCCACCATCATCCACGGTCCCGGCGACATCCGCGTTGAAGACCGCGAGTACCCCACCATCCAGCTGCCCACCGACGTCGTCGTGAAGGTCACCGCCTCCTGCGTCTGCGGCTCGGACCTCTGGCCCTACCGCGGGGTCAAGCCCACCCGCAAGCCCTCCGCCATCGGACACGAGTTCATCGGCACGGTCGAAAGCATCGGCGAGGACATCACGGAGCTCGCTGTGGGCGACCTCGTGATCGCCCCGTTCGTGATCAGCTGCGGCGAGTGCCCCCAGTGCCTCAACGGCGTCACGGTCGCCTGCGACCATCTGGCCAGTTGGGGCGGCAAGGATGACGCCGGTCTGGGGGTCGATGCCGGCCAGGGCCAGGCGGTCCGGGTTCCGCTCGCCGAGTCGACGCTGGTCAAGGTCCCGGGAGTCACCGACCCGGACGACGCCCTCCGCGCGAGCCTCCTGACCCTCTCCGATGTCATGGCCACGGGCCACCACGCCGCTCTCGCTGCGAAGGCCGGGCCCGGCAGGACCGTCGTCGTGGTCGGCGACGGCGCCGTCGGGCTCTGCGGTGTGCTTGCCGCAAAGCGCCTCGGCGCGGAGCGGATCATCGCCATGTCACGGCACGCCGACCGCCAGTCGATCGCCCGCGAGTTCGGCGCCACGGACATCGTCGCCGAACGCGGCGACGACGGCGTCGCCAAGGTCCGCGAACTGCTCGGCGGTGTCCTGGCCGACTCCGTGCTGGAATGCGTGGGCACCAAGGAATCCATGGATCAGGCGCTCCACAGCGTCCGCCCCGGCGGCGCCCTCGGTTTTGTCGGCGTCCCGACCGGCGGCGCGGAGGCCCCGCTGCGCTTCCTGTTCGACACCAACATCTCGATCGCCGGCGGCATGGCACCGGCCAGGACCTACATCCCGGAACTGCTGGCCGATGTGCTTGACGGCAAGATCAATCCGGGCCGCGTGTTCGACGCCGTGATGCCGCTCGAAGAGGCCCCCGAGGCCTACCGTGCCATGGACGAGCGCCGTGCCATCAAGGTCCTCCTGACCCCGTAACGGGACGTTCGACGGCGGCGGCGCGGGCCCCCTGCGCCGCCGCCGCCACCTGCTCTTGCACCCGCAGGGACGAGGGTCTACCGTGAACCGCATCAGCATCCGCCGCCGTCAAGGAGCCGTCATGGCCAGGTTTGTGCAGATCATTGAATTCCAGACGTCGCGCATCGAGGAGGTCGAGGAACTGGGCCGCCCGTCCAGGACCGAGGGGGCCACAACCCCGACCTTCCGCGGCATCAAGGCCACGGCGGACCGTGACCGCCCCGGCACCTACCTCACGATCGTAGAGTTCGATTCCTACGAGTCGGCCATGGAGAACTCCAACCGGCCTGAGACCTCCGAATTCGCCGCGAAAATGGCCGCCCTCTGCGACGGGCCGCCGGTCTTCCGCAACCTTGATGTGATGTGGGAGGACACCGGAGAGGCCGACGCCGGCCAGTAGTTCAGCCCCGCACTCCTCGGAGTGGCCGCAACGCCGTGCGCAGACCGCCGGGCACGGAACCGCCGGCGGCCGTGGCTTGAATATGCCCGCAGCTTGAATGCGCGGATAAGACCTGGGAGCAGGGAAATGGGTTCTGCAGAGGGCAGGGCGCCGGACAGTCTCGTCGTAAGCCTCAGTGAACTGCGGTCGGCTGCCCTGCTGCTCGTGGGCGGCAAGGCCCTGAACCTCGGCAAGCTCACGGCGGCCGGTTTCCCCGTGCCGAGCGGCTTCTGTCTGACCACGGCCGCGTACCGGAAGGCCGCTCCGGCTGACCTGGACGTCCTGGCGGCCCGCCTGGACTCCGCCCAGGAGTCCGGATTGACCCCGCGCGACGAGGCGGGCAGTCCCCAACCGGACAGTCACCAACTGGATTTGGGCGAACTGGCGAGGCAGGCGCGGGAAATGATCGTCACCGCGCCGATTCCCGGGGATGTCGATGCCGCAGTCCGCGCGGCGTATGCCGCGTTGGGCCCCGGAGCCGCCGTGGCGGTCAGGTCCTCCGCCACGGCCGAAGACCTGCCGTTTGCCAGCTTCGCCGGCCAGCAGGATTCCTTTCTCAACATCTCGGGAGCCGATGCCGTCGTCGAGTCGGTCCGGCGGTGCTGGGCGTCCCTCTGGACCGAACGTGCCGTGGCTTACCGGTCCGCGAACGGGATCAGCCACCGCGACGTCGGGCTCGCCGTCGTCGTCCAAAACCTCGTCCCCGCCGCGGCCGCCGGCGTGCTGTTCACCGCAAATCCGGTCACCGGCACCCGGACCGAAACGGTCATCGATGCAAGTGCCGGGCCCGGGCAGGCCGTGGTCTCCGGGAGTGTAAACCCGGACCATTTCGTCACGGAAACAGCCACGGGCCGCGTCCTGCTCCATACCCCGGACGGGGCGAGGGCCGGCCGGCCGCGGAGCCTGGACGACGCCCAGGTCCGGGAACTCACGGCGCTGGGCGACACAGTCCAGGCACTGTTCGGCGCACCCCAGGATGTGGAATGGGTGATCGACGCGGCGGGCAAGATCTGGCTGACCCAGTCCCGGCCAATCACCACCTTGTACCCCCTGCCCGACCCTGCCGCGGCCGAACCCCTTGGTGCGGAGGCGGGCGCCGCCGCTGAAACCCGCGTGTATCTGTGCGGCACCCTGTTCCAGGGCCTGACCCGGCCGGTCACCCCGATGGGGCTCTTCGCGCTCGGTTCCATGCGGAACCGCAACGGCCCGTGGCAGTACGTCAACCCGGGCCTGCGCATGTTTGTGGACATGACGCCCATGGTCCGGAGCAAGTCCGGCCGCCGTTTCCTGCTGCGGGTCCTGCCGCTGGCCGATGGGAGGTCGGCGGCGGTTATCCCGGCGCTGCTGGCTGATCCGCGGTTCGGCGTGCGCGAACGCCCGCCCCGGAAACCAGGCACTAAGAAACCGGGCCTTAAGAAGCCAGGGGCGGGCGGCGGCGGCCCCGGCAAAGGCACTCCGGACAACATGGCGAACCTGGCGCTGGTGCTCCGGACCGTTCCATCCATGCTGCGGGCGGCGGTGCGGCCGGCTGCGGAACTGCGCCACGCCTTTAATTACGGAACCCGCCTCCAGGCGGACCTTGTCCTGCGGGGCCCTGCCACCGCGTTCGGCCGGCTCGATCACGCGCAGCGCATCCTGGAGCGCACTGTTAACGGACTGATTCTGGCCACGCTGCCGGGGCCGTCCGTTGGTTACCTCATGCTGGCCGTGGCCCGCAGGCTGCTGCGCGGCATCGCCGAACCGCGCGAACTGGAGGCCGTGTTGCGGGGGCTGCCCAACAACGTCACCACCGAGATGGACCTGGAACTCTGGCAACTGGCGGTGACGATCCGCGCCAGTGATGAGTCCCGCGAGGTGTTCCTGGCGAACGGTGCGGGTGAACTGGCGGCCCGGTATGCGCACGGCACGCTGCCCCCTGTTGCCCAGAGCGGCCTGCGCGGATTCCTGGACCGCTACGGGCACCGCGCCGTGGCGGAGATTGACCTGGGCATGCCGCGGTGGTCGGAGAAACCCGACCATATCCTCGGCGTCATCTCCAACTACCTCCGGGTGGAGGACCCCGAGACGGCGCCCGACCGTCAGTTCATCCGGGCGGAGGAACATGCCGAGGCACGGATCCGCAGCCTTGTGGAACGGACCGGGTTCCGGAGCCGGACGCGGGCCCGCGCGGTGGAGCTCTGCCTGCGCCGGACCCGGCAGCTGTCGGGCCTGCGCGAACTGCCGAAGTTTTACATCATCCTCGCCCTCGCGGAAATGCGCCGCCAGCTCAACGAGATCGGCGCCGAACTGGCCCGGACCGGCTCCATCACCGCCGCGGACGATGTCTACTTCCTGGAATTGGATGAGGTCCGCGTGGGTCTGCGCGGTGCCGACCTCAGGGGCATCGTCGCGGACCGGCGCCTGCTCTACGACGTCGAACTGCGCCGGCGCCGGATTCCACGGCTCCTGCTCTCCGATGGCACGGACGTGGAGGCCGCGATGATGGCCCAGTCCCCCGCGTCCGACGCCCTGGCCGGCACACCGGCGTCGGCGGGCAGCGCCACCGGAACGGTCCGGGTCATTCTGGACCCGGTGGGGGCCCACCTTGAGCCCGGGGAGATCCTGGTGGCGCCCTCCACCGACCCGGGCTGGACGCCGCTGTTCATGACCGCCGGCGCCCTGGTGATGGAGATGGGCGGGGTGATCTCACACGGCGCCGTGGTGGCCCGCGAATACGGCATCCCGGCCGTGGTGGGCGTCCCGGACGCCACCACCTTGTTGCGGACCGGCCAAACGGTGACCGTGGACGGATCGGCCGGAACGGTGCGGCAGGTGGACGCGCCGCTATCGCCGTCAGAGGCCGCCGGCACCTTGGCCGGCTAGGCCCAGAAACGCTAGGCCCAATGCACCGGCCGGGACGAAGACCCCGTCAGGCCCTTGCACCGCGGCCCGTGGACCCGTACGTTGGGGAACAGCGGACGAATGTCTCCGCAGCCGTTGGCCTTATGGCCGCCGGAGATCAGCAGCATTTCAGAAGGATAATGGCATGGCTACAGGCACAGTTAAATGGTTCAACGCCGAAAAGGGCTTTGGCTTCATCGCCCCGGATGACGGGTCGGCCGACGTTTTCGCCCACTACTCGGCAATCGCCAGCAGCGGCTACCGCTCGCTGGACGAGAACCAGAAGGTTGAATTCGACGTCACGCAGGGCCCGAAGGGCCCGCAGGCTGAGAACATCCGCCCGCTCTAAATACGCTGGAATTGTCCCGGCCAGCCGGCCGGGACCGTCCCCGAAGACCACAACGCCCCTCCGGAGGATCCTCCGGAGGGGCGTTTGTGTTCCCCGCGTCAGCCGACCCGTGTCCGCGGTTCAGCCGACGTGCACCCAGGGCCGCCGTGTGACGTCTGGTTCGGCCTCACGCAGCACCTCCCGGGTGACCGGCGCGATTTCGCCCTCGCCGAAGGCCAGGAACCGCAGCAGGTTTCGGACCGGGTTGCCCTCCGTCCAGCGGAAATAGATGTGCGGCATCAGTCCGGTGACGTCGCGGATGTGCAGGAGCACGGAGGCGATCGTGTTGGGCACCACGGGCCCGTGGACCTCAAGGATCTGGTACCCGTGCCGGACCACGCCGCGGACCTCCAGCGCGGTCTCAAAGTCCGAGGAGTCGTCAACCACGACTTCCAGGAACAGTGCCTGGTAGTCCACCGGCAGGTGGCTGACCTCGATCGCCGAGGTCAGCTTGTCCCGGTACGCCTCAGCGCTCAGCCGCAGCGGCTCGTGCGCGATGAGGGCGATTGGACCGGTTTCGTTGGCGGCCAGGAATTCCAAGGCCGGGGTGTCCATCCTGACGTGCGTCGCGTGGAGCTCGAAGGAACGACCGATGCGCGAGAGCAGGGAGATCGCGATGATCCCGAGGATAAAAAACGCCGCAATCCGGATGCCTTCGGGCCGCTCAAAGATGTTGGCCACTGTGGTGTAGATGAAGACGACAGCGATGATGCCGAACCCGAAGCCGCGCTTGTGCTGCCGCCGGCTGCGGGCCGAAAACGTCACGGCGACCGCCGCCGATGTCATCAGGACCAGGACGCCGGTGGCATAAGCGCCGCCCTGGGCGTCGACGTCGGCGTCGAAGAGCCAGGTGATGGCAAACCCGACGAGCGTGAACACGAGCACCAGCGGCCGGACGGCGCGGGCCCATGCCGGGGCCATGCCGTACCGCGGCAGGTAGCGGGGCACGAGGTTCAACAGCCCGGCCATGGCGGAGGCGCCGGCAAACCACAGGATGCCGATGGTGCTGATGTCGTAGACCGTGCCGAAGGCTGCGCCCAGGTATTCGTGGGCGAGATAGGCCAGGGCGCGCCCGTTCGCCTGGCCGCCCGGCTGGAATTCCTGCTCCGGAATGAGCACCACGGTGGTGAAGCTCGTGGTGACCAGGAAGGCGCTCATGATGACGGCGGCCGTGGTCAGCAGGCGGCGTGCACCCCGGATCCGGCCTTCCGGGTTGTCCTCGGTGTCCGTGGCTTGGCCGCGGATCTGCGGCATGACCGCGACGCCGGTTTCGAAGCCCGAGAGGCCCAGGGCAAGCTTCGGGAAAACGAGCAGCGCGATGCCCACCACCATCAGGGGGCTGCCGTGGGCGGTGGTCAGGGCCAGCCACCAGTTCGCGACGTCGACAGGGTGGCGGATGACCTCGAAGATGGTTGTGACAACCACGATCACATTCAGCCCGAGGTAGAGCCCCACCAGGACGACGGCGACGCCGATAGCCTCCTTGAAGCCGCGCAGGAACACCGCCGCGAGCAGGGCCAGCAGGAACAGCGTGACTGCGACGTTCTGGCCCTGCATCCAGGCCGGGGCGAAGGGGTTCTCGATGGCGTGCGCGGTGGCGTCGGCGGCGGAGAGCGTCATGGTGATCATGAAGTCGGTTGCCGCGAAGCCCAGCAGCACGAGGACCAGGAGCTTTCCACCCCAGCGTGGCAACAGCCGTTCCAGCATGGCGATGGACCCCTCGCCGCGAGGGCTTTCGCCGGCAACCCGGCGGTACACGGGCAGCGCACCCAGCAGGGTCACCGCAACCAGGACCAGGGTAGCCAGCGGCGAAATCACGCCGGCGGCGAGCGCGGCAATGGCGGGCTGGTAGCCCAGGGTGGAGAAGTAGTCCACGCCGGTCAGGCACATGACCTGCCACCACGTGTGCCTTTTCAGGTGGCCGTCACTGGCCGCGCCCGGCCCCTGGTGGGTTCCTTTGGCGTCCTGCAGGCCGAACAACAGCCAGTTCCTGAAATGCGCTCCTGCGCCCGGCTGCTGCGCCGAAGGGTCTGCCGGGGGCCGGCTGAGCGTGGTCATGATGTCCTTTCCACGCGACGCATGGCGCCGCTTCCATCGGGGACAGTACCAGCCCCCGCGGCCCGCGCACCCGTCCGGCGAACAATCCTGATGGTTCCTTAACGCGGCTCCCGGGGGCACCGGCCGGTCACCGCCCCTGTCCCCGGTGACGTCTCCATGTGACAGCTCCAAGTGACAGAATGACGGCATGGCACGTGGAACGCTGCGGATCTTCCTGGGGGCCGCGCCCGGAGTGGGCAAGACCTACGAGATGCTGCAGGAAGCACACCGTCTCGGCGAGCGCGGCGAGGATGTTGCCGTGGCGTTCGCTGTGGACCACGGCCGCTCCGATACGCGGGCTCTCCTGGCCGGTCTCGAGGTCATCCCGCCCCGCCGCCTGCGCAACACGGGCGCCGAGTTTGACGAGTTTGAAGAGATGGATCTGGACGCCGTCCTGGCCCGGGCACCCGGAACCGCGGTGGTGGACGAATACGCCCATTCCAACCTCCCGGGCAGCCGTAACCCGAAGCGCTGGCAGGACGTGGACGAGCTCCTGAATGCCGGAATCAGCGTCCTGTCCACTGTCAACATCCAGCATCTGGCCTCCCTCGGCGATGTGGTCAGCGCGATCACCGACGCCGGCCGGGCGGAGACCGTGCCAGGTGAGAGCGCGCTGGGCGAGTCCTTGCCGGGTGAGACAGTGCCCGACGACGTCGTCCGCCGCGCCCATCAGATCGACCTGGTCGACATCCCGCCTGAACTGCTCCGCCAGCGGCTCAGCGACGGCAAGATCTACGGCGCCGACAAGACCGATGCCGCCCTCTCCAACTATTTCCGGGTGGGCAACCTCAGTGCACTCCGCGAGCTCTCCCTGCTGTGGCTGGCCGACCGGGTGGACGAAGGGCTCGCGAAGTACCGGACCGAGCACGGGATCCAAGGCAGCTGGCCAGCCCGCGAGCGCATCGTGGTGGGTCTGACTGGCGGCCCCGAGGGCGAGGCGCTCATCCGGCGGGCGGCGCGCATTCTGACCCGTGTCAGCGGTGGGGACCTCCTGGCCGTCCACGTGCGAGCGGCCGACGGAGTCTCCTCGGAGTCGCCGCAGGCACTCGAACGGCAGCGGCGGTTGATTTTGGACCTGGGCGGCAGCTACCACGTTGTGGCAGGAGAAGACCCTGCCCCTGCACTGCTGGACTTCGCCCGCAGCGTCAACGCCACCCAGATTGTGGTCGGACTCTCGCGCCGGAAGAACCTCGCGGCGCTGCTGGGCGGGCTTCTGGGCGGCGGCGTCGGCACCCGGGTGGTGCGCGATTCCGGCGACATCGACGTCCACATGGTCCCGCATGCCCTCGGCGGCCAGGGCACGGGCGTGCCGCGGCCCCGCGACCTCGGGCTTGCCCGTGTTGCGGTGGGATTCGTGCTCGCGGTCCTGGTGCCCGTGCTCCTGCAACTCCTCCTTGTGCTCCTGAACCCGGAACAGAACATTGCAACCGCCATGCTCGTCCAGCTCAGCGGCTCCGTGGCGGTCGCCCTCGTCGGCGGCCTGTGGCCGGCGGTCCTGGCCGCCCTGTGGAGCAGCCTGCTGGTCAACTACTTCTCCACACCCCCGACCGGCCACCTGGTCATCAGTGACCCGCAGAACTTCCTGGCGCTGTTCGTCTTCCTGGGGGTGTCGGCCGCCGTGGCCCTGGTGGTGGACCTGGCTGCCCGCCGCTCCAAGGAGGCGGCACGGGCGAGGGCAGAGGCCGCCACACTCAGTGATCTCACCCGCGGGGCAGCCGGCTCGGAGGACACCGTCGAGGCGCTGCTCGACCAGGCCCGGACCGTCTTTCAAGTCCGCGGGACGGCCCTCTTCAGCCGGAGCGGGGGCGGCCACGAGACCTGGCAGCGCCTGGCGTCCGCCGGTGAAGTCCCGCAAGGCACCCTTCCGCGCGGGACAGGGCGGCTGGGCCCGATGACCGACGGAGCCCCCGATGGCGAGAATGTTGAGGAAATCGACGCCGACACCCGGCTGGTCCTCTACGGACGGATCCTGCCGGCCAGCGACCGGCGGCTCCTCGCTGCCTTCGGCGTGCACCTGGCCGCCCAGCGGGAGCGCCAGCAGTTGGTGGCCAGCCGGCGCGAGATGATGCGGCTGGCGGAGAGCAACACCATGCGCACGTCCATCCTCCGCGCGGTCTCCCACGACCTCCGGACGCCACTGGCGGGGATCAAACTCGCTGTCGGGGCCCTCCGAGGGACCGGTGTCCGGTACACCCCGCAGGAAGAGCAGGAACTGCTCGCCACGATCGAGGAATGCTCCGACCGGCTCGACGTGCTGGTCGGGAACCTGCTGGACATGTCCCGGATCACGTCCGAGTCCGTCAGCCCCCAGCTCCGTCCGCTCCGCTGGTACGAAGTTCTGCCCGGCGCCCTGCACGGCGTCCCGCCGGGCCGGGTGCGGGCGGAGCTTCCGGCCAACATGCCTGAGGTGGATGCGGACCAGGGAATGCTGGAGCGCGTCGTCGCGAACATTGTCGAAAACGCGGTCAAGTATGCTCCGGACTCGGACATCGTGGTGGCGGGAACCGCAGGGGGCCTCAGTGCGGCGACGCTGGGCGGGCGTCCTGCCGGCGAGCTGCGCATCATCGACCACGGCCAGGGCGTCCCGGCGGAACGGGTGCTGGACATGTTCCGCCCGTTCCAGCGACTCGACGACGCCACCCGGGCAACCGGCGTCGGGCTCGGCCTGGCAGTAGCGAAAGGTTTCATCGAGGCGATGGGCGGACGGCTGGAAGCGGAGCCGACGCCAGGCGGGGGCCTGACCATGGTCATCGCCCTCCCGCTCTCTACCGGCGCGCCCGTCGACGCCGGTCCGGGCCGGGCGCCGCTGGCGCCGTCGCCCTCCGGGACGCCGTCGGGACAGGACTCGCCATGACCGCCGTTCTGGTCGTCGACGACGACCCCTACCTGTTGCGGGCCCTGCGTATCACCCTGCAGGCACACGGCTACGACGTCTCCACGGCGGCGGACGGCAGGACCGCGCTGCTCAAGGCCAGGCAGGAGCCGCCGCCGTCGGTGGTGATCTTGGATCTTGGCCTGCCGGACCTGGACGGCACGGCGGTGATCCGGGGGCTACGCCCGTTCAGCGGCGTCCCGGTCCTGGTCCTTTCCGCCCGCCACGGCTCCGAGGACAAGGTCCGGGCGCTCGACGCCGGAGCGGACGACTACATCACCAAACCGTTCGGCCTGGACGAGTTGCTGGCCCGGCTCCGCGCCCTCCTGCGCCGCAGCGCGGGACCGGAGCCCGAGGCGGTGGTCAATGCCGAAAACTTCACCGTGGACCTGGGCAAGCGCAGGGTGGTCCGCGGCGGGCAGGACGTCCGGCTGACCCCCACGGAATGGAAGATACTGGAGGTGCTGGTCCGGAACCCGGAGAGCCTCATCACGCAGCAGCAGCTGCTTTCCAGGGTCTGGGGTCCGGCGTACGCCAGGGAGACTAACTACCTGCGGGTCTACATGGCCCAGCTGCGCCGCAAGCTGGAGCCGGACACGGCCAACCCGCGCCATCTGCTCACCGAGGCCGGCATCGGTTACCGCTTCATGCCCTGACAGTTTCTCTCGCCGCGGCCGGGGATGGATACTGGGGCCATGACGAATCGCAGCCCTCTGGACAGGGACGATACGGGGCCGTCCCGGCTCCCAGAGATCCCGGCGCAGCTGCGGGCCGTCCTCAACGGGATCCCGGCACTCGTGGGCTATTGGGACACGGGACTGCGGAACCGCCTGGCCAACGATGCCTACTGCGAATGGTTCGGGTTCGGGCCCCGCCAGCTTCACGGCATGCATGTCCGGGACGTGCTCGGCGAAGCCGTCTTCGAGGCCAACCGACCGCACATCGAGGGGGCGCTCGCCGGAGAGCTGCAGCAGTTTGACCGGACGCTGGTGAGCGCGGCGGGCGAGTCCCGCTTCACCGCGGTGACCTACACCCCCGATAGCCGCGACGGCGGGGTGCAGGGCTTCTTTGTCGTGGTCACGGACATCACCGAGCGGGTGTTGGCCGACCGGCGCCGGCAACGGGACATGGACCGGTACCGTGCCCTGGCGCGAAGCGTCCCCGGCGTCTTTGTGCTCCTCTTCGACGCCGAGCTGCGCTACCTGATCGCCGAAGGCCAGGAGCTGGAGACCTTCGGCTACCGCAGGGAGGAGCTCGAAGGGCACCGCATCCAGGACGTGCTCAAGGGCGATCTCGCCACTGAGCTTGAGCCGCGCTACCGTGGGGCCCTCGCTGGCCGCGAGGTCTCCTGGAGCCGGCAGATCGGCCACCGCACCTACAGGCTGAGTGCCGGGCCGGTCTACTCCGACGATGAGGCGGCGGCCGGCATGGTGGTGGCGGTTGACATCACCGAGCGTCTGCAGCAACAGCAGGTTTGGCAGGCCCTGCACGAAATAGCGACCGAAGTCGCGCGTAACGCCGCCCCCGCAGACATTTCAGAGCGGGTCGCCGCGATTGTCCGCGACCTGTTCAACGTGGATTCCGCCGCCGTCGTCCGGTTCACCGGCGAAACCTCGGCGGAAATTGTCGCCATGGCTCCCGCGCTTCCGGCGACACTGAGCCGGCGGCACATTTTTGCACCGACAGACGTTTCGGCCAGTGTCCGGGTGGCCGTGACCGGCAGACCCGCCCTCGTCGTCTACCGGGAGCACGGAGGGCAGCTCTCAGAGCAGATGCTCGCCGGCGGTTTCCAGTCCACGGCGGCAGCGCCGGTCCGGGTCCGGGGAAGCCTGTGGGGCGCGGTGACCCTGTCCTCGAAATCCCGCACCGGCGTCACGGAGGCGATGATGGAGCGGCTGGCCCAGTTCGCCGAGCTCGTGGGCATCGCCATCGGCAACACCGAGGCACGGACGGACCTGGAGCAGCAAGCCACCACCGATGCCCTGAGCGGCCTGCCCAACCGGCGCGCCCTGGAACGGCACCTCGCCGAACAAGTTGCGCAGGCCGTGAGCCGAGGGACGAGACTGAGTGCCGTCGTCCTGGATATAGACCACTTCAAGAGGGTCAACGACACCCATGGTCACTTGATGGGCGACGTCGTCCTGGCGGAGGTCGCGGCGAGGCTCCGGACGGTCGCCCGCGCAAAGGAGATCGTGGCCCGATTCGGCGGCGAGGAGTTCGTGTGGCTGCTCCCCGAGACCGACGGGGCCGAGGCCCTGCGCGCGGCCGAACGGGCCCGCGAGGCCATCGCGTCAGAACCGTTCGGGGAAGTCGGCTTCCTGACGATCTCCGCCGGAGTCTGCGAGCAGAGCGACGCCACGGCCGGTTCCCTCCTGGACTGCGCGGACCGGGCGCTCTATGAGGCCAAGAATGCCGGGCGCAACCGCACGTCGCGCTACGGCCACCCCACACAGGAGGTCCCGTCCGGCCGGGAGCAGACTTTGGGCGCCACGCGCGACAGCGACCGGAAAGCCTAAACGAAAGCCGACTTCCCGGTCACGGCCCGCGCCACGATCAGCGAATTGATTTCGTAGCTGCCCTCGTAGGTGTAGAGGATCTCGGCGTCGCCGAAGAGCTTGCCCATCTCGTAGTCGCTGCTGATCCCGTTGCCGCCCAGAAGGGACCGGCCCATCGCCACCGAGGCCCGGGCCAGCCGGGTGGTGGTGGACTTGGCCATCGCGGCCTGGGCCATCTCGAGCTTGCCGTCCTCCTGGATCCTGGCCAGCTGGGCCATCAGGGCCAGGGAGGCGGTCGCGTTGCCCAGAATCTCGGCGAGCTGCTGCTGGACGAGCTGGAAGCGGGCCAGCTCCTTGCCGAACTGCCTCCGCTCCAGTGCATAGGAGCGGGCGACGTCGAACGCGGCCAGCTGGATGCCGGCGCCCTGCCAGCCCACCCAGGCCCGGGAATCGCGCAGGAGCTCGTTGGCCTTGGAGAAGTCGGTGGCCCCGGGCAGCAGGTTGGCTTCCGGGATGCGGACCTCGTCTAAGACGATGTCCGCGTTCTGCATGATGCGCAGGCCGATCTTGTTCGCGATCTTCGTGGCGGTGTAGCCGGGCCGGTCGGTCTCGACGATGAAGCCCTTGATGTGCTGGTCCGCGACGTCCCGGGCCCAGACGAGGGCAAAGTCGGCGATGGTTCCGGCACCGATCCAGCGCTTGGCTCCGTTGATCACCCACTCGCCGCCCTCCCGCCGCGCGGTGGTTTCCAGGCCGCCGGCAATGTCCGAGCCGTGCTCCGGCTCGGTCAGGGCGAAGGCTCCGAGCTGGGTGAAAGCGGTGAGGCCCGGGAGCCAGCGGGCCTTCTGCTCCTCGGAGCCCAGCTCATCAATCATGCCGACGATCAGTTCGTTGTGGATGCCCACGAGCGCCGAGAGCGAGACGTCGGCACGGGCCACCTCCACATACATGAGCCCCTTGAAAAGCTTGGAGGTGCCATCCGTCTGCAGGCCGCCCAGACCATATTTCCCCAGTTCCGCGAGCAGCGCGAAGGGAAACTCCTCGCGGTTCCAGTAGTCGATCGAGGCCCGCCGGATCCGGGACTGCAGGAACTCCCGGACCTCCTGGTACCGGAGCTGTTCCTCCGCCGGCAGCAGTTCCACGACGTACATGAGGTCGGCGTCGGGAAACGGCGGCTGCCCCGTGTCCGCCGGGGCGGCGGCCGCAGCACCCGCAGCCGCTGTCATGTCTGCTTCCGCTGTGTTTGACTCCGCTGGCGCTGCCTGTCCGCTGGCACGTCCTTGTCGCTGCACGGGCGCATTTCCCTTCGTTACGCGCCGTCTGCAGAGCGGCGCCGCTCTTCCAAACCCTTGGATGTCCTAGTATATTGCACAGTGACGGGGATCACTAGGCAGGCACCGCGCCGGGCCGGCGGACCCCGGGCAACGGCGCCGGACTGCGGATGTTCCGAAATTTCGGACCCTCCGGAATGGTTGCGCCGCCAGGAGACTTCGAAAGGTGCACCATGACCGTGACTGAGGAATTCAGGGCCGCAAGGGACCGGCTGCTGGCCCTCCGCGGGGACTACGACGCCGCCCGCAGCCAATTCCAGTGGCCGCGCTTCGAGGAATTCAACTTCGCGCTGGACTGGTTCGACCAGCTCGCCGCAGATCCGGCCAAGGCGGCCAACCCGGCACTGGTGATCGTCGAACAGGACGGGTCGGCCACGCGGCGCAGCTTCGCGGACCTCTCCCGGCGCTCGTCCCAGGTGGCCAACTGGCTGCGCGACCAGGGCGTTCAGCGCGGGGACCGGATGATCATCATGCTCGGCAACCAGGTGGAACTCTGGGAACTCATGCTGGCCGGCATCAAGCTGGGCATCGTGCTGATTCCCACCACCACCCTGATGGGCCCTGCCGATCTCCGGGACCGGGTGGAGCGCGGCGGCGCGGCGTGGGCCGCCGTCGGAAGTGCCAACATCGCCAAGTTCGCCGAGGTCCCGGGGAACTACACGCTGATCGAAATCGGCGACGCCGCCAGTCCCGCCGCTGGGACGGAAACAGCCCGCCAGTACGCCGGTGCCGCCGCGGCGGACACGGACTTCATCCCCGACGGCCCCACCCGCGCCGACGAGACCCTGCTCCTCTACTTCACCTCCGGCACCACGTCCAAGGCCAAACTCGTCGAGCACACGCACACCTCGTACCCGGTGGGACACCTCTCCACGATGTTCTGGATCGGGATGGAACCAGGCGACGTGCACCTCAACGTGGCCTCCCCCGGCTGGGCCAAACACGCCTGGTCCAACGTTTTCACGCCCTGGATCGCCGAGGCCTGCGTGTTCATCTACAACTACGACCGCTTCGACGCCAGGGCGCTCATGGAACAGATGGACCGCGAGTCCGTGACCAGTTTCTGCGCGCCGCCCACGGTCTGGCGCATGCTCATCCAGGCCGATCTCACACTGTTGAAGAATCCGCCCACCAAAGTGGTGTCCGCCGGCGAGCCGCTCAACGCCGAGGTGATTGACCAGGTTTACCGGGCCTGGGGGCAGCGCATCCGGGACGGCTTCGGGCAGACCGAAACGACAGTGCAGATCGCCAACACCCCGGGCCAGCCGATCAAGATCGGCGCCATGGGAAAACCGCTGCCGGGCTATGACGTGGTGCTCGTGGACCCCGCTACGGGTCAGGAAAGCGACGACGGCGAGCTCTGCCTGCGCCTTGACCCCCGCCCCGTCGGGCTGATGAAGGCCTACCACGGCGACCCGGAGAAGACCGCGGAGGCGTTCCGCGACGGCTACTACCACACCGGTGACATGGCGAGCCGGGACGAGCGCGGCATCATCACCTATGTGGGCCGCGGCGACGACGTCTTCAAATCCTCCGATTACCGGCTGTCCCCGTTCGAACTGGAAAGCGTGCTGATCGAGCACCCGGCGGTGGCGGAGGCCGCCGTCGTCCCCTCCCCCGACCCGCTCAAGCTGTCGGTGCCGAAGGCGTTTGTGGTCCTGGCGGCCGGGCACCAGCCCGGTCCGGAGCTGGCCGAGGACATCCTGCGGTACTGCCGCGACCACCTGGCCCCGTTCAAACGGATCCGCCGGCTGGAGTTTGCCGAGCTACCCAAGACGATCTCCGGCAAGATCCGGCGCGTGGAGCTGCGCCACAGCGAGGAACTGCGCCATGGCAGCGGTCCGGTGCCGGCCGGCTTGGGCATCGAATACTCGGACTCTGATTTCCCCGGGCTCAAGGGGCAGGGCTGAGCGTGGGAACGCCGCTGCCGCGGGATCCGATTGCCGACGCGCGGCTGAACTGGGAGCGCCACGGCTGGTCCGACGTCGCCGCACCGATGGCCGCCATCACCGCCATTATGCGGACCCAGCAGATCCTGCTGGGCCGGATCGAAGCCGTGCTCAAGCCGCTCGGGCTCACCTTTGCCCGGTACGAACTGCTGGCTTTGCTCAGTTTCGCCCGCAGCGGCGCGCTCCCCATGAACAAGGCGAGCGCGCTGCTGCAGGTCCACCCCACCTCGGTCACCAACGCCGTGGACCGGCTCCAGGACGCCGGGCTGGTCCTGCGTTCACCGCACCCCACGGACGGCCGCACCACGCTGATCGAACTCACCACGGAGGGCCGGGCCCTGGCCAAGCGGGCGACGGCGGTGCTGAACTCGGAGGTCTTCGGCCAGTCGGGCTTCGGGGACCAGGATGTGGAGCAGCTGATCCGGATCCTGGGCACGTTCCGCCGGAATGCCGGGGACTTCAGCGGCTGACGCGCGGGCGGTCTTGAGCGAGGGATCGGTGCTGCCGGGGCGGAGGGGCCATTGCGGGGCACCCGACGGCAGGGCACTTGACCGGGCTCCCGGCACGGACTAAAAAACAAGTAGCCTTAGCATCCTGTCTGGCCGTGCACGAGGAGGGATTTTCATCTACCAGGAACAGCGCACTGATGGAGCACAGTCCAACTTCCTCCGGCTCGAAACCCGGAACGTAAAGACGCCCAGGCGCGGTAGGGGCCCGCGGTACGGGCTCCTCGCCGTGCTCATGCTCTCCGGAGGCGCACTTTCGGGGTGCGCCGCTGACGGAACGGAAGCCGCAGAAACGGCTGAAGCGTTCCACCGGGACGTTGCCAGCTCCGACCTGGCTGCCGCGTGCCTGCTGCTGCAGCCCAAGACAAGGGAAGATACCGCCCGGTCCAGCGATGCCGGCACTTGCGAGAGCCAACTGGAAAAGGCCAAGATTCCGGCCGCCGGAAAACTGCTGGACACCGAGCGGTTCGGCGGGAACGCATTCGTCGAATTCGAGAATGACACCGTCTTCCTGGCCGCCTCCGACGCGGGCTGGAAAATAACGGGCGTCGGCTGCACTGCCAACGGTGAAGAAGTGCCGTACACCTGCGAAGTAGGAGGAAAATAGCATGCGCTGGAGCTTTGCGCTGTATCTCACCCTGATCTTTGGCGGACTTGCCTACATGGCTGCCGTCGGGCTTGCTCGAGGATAGGCAGACCGTGAGAACAGCGATCAGAAACAACGGCCTCAGCCTCTTTTTCGGCCTGATCTTCCTCCTGGCGCTGCTGGGCCAGGCGCTCACCGGCCATGCCCTCTTCAATCAGGAACAGGTGGCCGCCGGACTGCAGGAAATCAGCTTCGCGCAGTACCTGATCTCCTCGAATTTCGCCGTGGACGTCGCCGAAAACTGGCAGTCCGAGTACCTGCAGTTCCTGCTGTACATCTTCGCGACCATCTGGCTCGTCCAAAAAGGATCGCCGGAGTCCAAGGAGCTGAATGAACCCGGCCCTGAGTCGGACAAGGAACAACTCGTGGGCGAGTTCAGCAACGCCAAGTCCCCGAAGTGGGCCCGCGTCTCCGGCTGGCGGCGGACCCTGTACTCGAACTCGCTCGGCATGACGATGGGGCTGATCTTCTTCCTGTCCTGGCTGGTCCAGTCCATCGCGGGGAACAGCAACTACAACCAGGAACAGATCCAGAACTTCCAGCAACCGATCAGCTGGCCCGAGTACATTGCATCGCCGGAGTTCTGGAACCGCACGCTGCAGAACTGGCAGTCCGAGTTCCTCGCCGTGGGGTCCATGGTGGTCCTGTCGATCTACCTCCGCCAGCGCGGCTCACCGGAGTCCAAGCCGGTGGGTTCGGCGCACGACGACACGGGCACCACAGGCTAGGCAAACTGCCCAGCTTACGGCCCCTGCCCGAGGTGCCAGCCTAGCGGGGCGCGTCGGGGTGGATGCTGCGGGTTTCGCCGCGCTCGCCTCTGACGCGCAGCCAACCGGGCCGGTGAAGCTTGGGCAGCACTTTGGCGGCCGCGAGCGCCGCGTACATGACGGTATTGATCGCGACAAACGTCGCCAGGATCGCGAACCAGTCCGAGTTCAGGAGCGACTCCGGAAAGAGGATCCCAGTCGGGACGGGCACTTCGGCGCGGCTCATGGTGACTCCCTGACGACGTCGGGGGCGCCCGTGTGGGTGACGTGCTTCCACTTGGCGGTCCGGCCCAGCGATATGTCGATGATGCCCTTGACGTAGACGATGTTCAGGAACATATCGAAAAAGAGTTCGGGGAAGAGCGTGGCGGCCAGGAGCCGGGCCCGCCAGCCGCCCTTCCAGACCGTAACGACGCGTTCGATCATGAATACCCCGCCAAGTCCCAGCCAGAAGGGGAACCAGATCCAGGCGTCCAGGGAGAACACCATGAGGAAGATCAGCAGCAGGTAGGCGCTGAGGGCGATCACGCCATAGCCGATTCCAAGCTGCTGCACCCAGTAGCGCAGGGTCTGGGAAGTGACCCCGTAGGCGCCAATGTTTTCCAGCGCTCCCCGCTGCCACCGCAGCCGCTGGGCCCATAGTGTGGACCACGTAGGCATGAGTTCGGTAACCACTGTGCACGGTGGCGGGGAGATCATGAGGGCGCCAAGTGATTTCAGTGCGATCGTCAGTTCATTGTCCTCAGTCAGCGCAGCCGTGTCATAGACGTCGCCCCGCGTCCCGGGAATCGATTCTCCCCGCTGCTCGGCGATCGTCCGCAATGCGACCGGGCGGAAGAGTGAAGCGGTGCCTGTCAGCACGAAAACCCTCCCCCGCCGTCGTTTGATCTCCCTTCCGTAGCGGAGGTATTCATTCCGCTGGAACTGGCCAAGCACGCCGTGGCCCTCTTCCCCGTAGAACAACCCGCCCACTGCCATGAGCGCCCGGTCGTTCACGAAACGCTGCACGGCTGCTTCGAGGAATCCGTCATCGATCGCGGTGTCCGCGTCCATCACCATCACGACATCATTTGCGCCGAGCGCCGAGAGGATCTCCTTAAGCACCTGGTTGAGAGCGCCGGCCTTCTTTTTCGTATTTCCGACCGACTCATAGAGCTCGACGCCGGCGCCGCGGGCGATGTCCGCGGTGCTGTCCGTGCAATTGTCCGCCACCACGATGATTCGTTCTGGGCTGTGGGACTGCGCGCGCAGCGAAGCGATCGTAGAGGGCAGCGAGGCTTCTTCGTTGTGGGCCGGGATGAGCACGGTGACTGTTAGAGGTCCGGCATAGACTCCGCGGCTGGCTGCCATCACGATCCTTGGCGCCAGCGGAGCGACGCTCAGGTTCGCCGATCTCCGCGACCGGGCGGTGATGCGGCGCTCCAGCAGCGCGACGCCGGCCGCCAAGAGGACGGCGAGCGCCACCGCCGCGCCCAGGATCCTGCCACCGGGGGCGTTGGTGCTGTAGAGCACGTTCCACACCCCCAGGATGAAGGCGTGCGGTGGCCCGTCCAGTTGCGCGTGGCCGCCCGCGGCTATGGCGGTCCATAAAAGCGCCGCGGCCGTGCCGGCAATTACGGCAATGACCAGACCTACTGTCCGGTGAAGCTGTCCCCTGCCCATCCCGCGGATGCTAGCAGAGAATCACTGGCACCACCTGTCACACCGAAACCATCCGTTCCTGGACCTGTTTTTCCGGCATCCGTCCGGCGTATCGTGGTTCGCAGCCGGACGGCGCCGTCCGCCCAGGTTCCGATTAGTGCTCACAGAGCGTCGATTGGCGATCGCCTAGGAGGGGTCATGACTTCGCCCACCGTCCCCATACCGCAGCCTCCCCCGAAGCCGGTGGTGGGAAACCTGCCCGATATCGATTCCGCCAAGGGAGTCCTGGGGCTGGTCGAGATAGCCGAGCAGTACGGCCCGATCGTTCGGATTCAATTCTTCAACCGCAGCGTAGTCGCCGTCTCGTCCCAGAAGTTCGTCAACGAAGTCTGCGACGAATCCCGCTTTGGCAAGGTCCTCGGTATTGCCCTTCGGGAGGTGCGGCAATTCGCCGGCGACGGGCTGTTCACCGCGGAAACACTGGCACCGAACTGGCAAAAGGCACACCGGATCCTGATGCCGGCCTTCGGGCCCGCGGCGCTCAAGCGCATGTTCGCCGGCATGGACGACATCGTCGAGCAGCTGCTGCTCAAGTGGGAGCGCCTGGGTCCGGCGGCCCGGATCGACGTGCCGGACAACACCACCCGGCTGACGCTGGACACCATCGCCCTGTGCTCGTTCAGCTACCGCTTCAACAGCCTCTACCGGGAAGAGATGCATCCCTTCGTCGGGGCCATGGTCCGGGCCCTGGTCGAATCCAGGGACCGGGCGCGCAGGCTCCCGGTGCAGAACAAGATCATGCTGCGCAGGCGGCACCAGCTCGAGGAAGACAATGCCCTGATGTTCGAGGTCGCTGAGCAGATCATCAGCGACCGGCGCCGCAATCCCAGCCCGGCAGGCAGCGAGGACATCCTCGACACCATGCTCAACGCGGCCGACCCGGTGACCGGCGAGCGGCTGTCCGATGAAAACATCCGCTATCAGATGGTCACGTTCCTGATCGCCGGGCATGAGACCACCAGCGGCCTGCTGTCCTTCACGCTCTATGAACTGCTCCGCCACCCTGCCGTTCTGGCCAAGGCGCAGGCCGTGGTGGACGAGGTCCTCGGCGCCGAAAGCGCCACGTTTGAGCACCTGCCCCAGCTGGGGTACCTCGACCAGATTCTCAAGGAAACGCTCCGGCTGTGGCCGACGGCGCCGGCGTTCAACGTGGCCCCGTTCGAGGACACAACGCTCGGGGGCCGCTACGACATCCCCGCGGGCCAGCCCATCCTGGTCCTGATCCCGCAGCTGCACCGGGACAAGGTGGCATGGGGAGAGGACGCTGAAATCTTTGACCCCGAGCGGTTCTCGCCGGAGAGGGCCGCGACAATTCCCGCCAATGCCTGGAAGCCTTTCGGCAACGGCCAGCGCTCCTGTATCGGCCGGGGTTTTGCCCTGCAGGAGGCCATGCTCTTCCTGGCCAAGCTCCTGCAGCGCTTCGACATCACGGCGGCGGATCCGGGGTACGAACTGCAGATCAAACACACCCTGACCATGAAGCCGGAGGGGCTGTTCATCCATGTGCGCCGCCGGGACGTCCGGATCGCGACGGCGGCACCCCGTGCCGCCGTCGAGCACGCCCGGAAGACGGAGATGCCGGCCGCCGCCCCCAACGGCGTCCCCATCCGGGTGCTTTACGGTTCCAACGCGGGCACGTCCAAGGACTTTGCCCAGCGGATTGCCAACGACGCCGGACGTCGCGGCTACAGCCCGACCATCGGCACGCTCGACGAGGCAGCGGGCGGGCTGCCGACGGAGGGGCTCGTCGCAGTCGTCTCCTCGTCCTATGAGGGACAGCCGCCGGACAACGCCCGGAAGTTCCTGGCCTGGACCGCAGGGCTGCAGCCGGGCAGCCTCGCCGGTGTGCGGTACACGGTCTTCGGCAACGGCAACAAGGACTGGGCGCAAACGTACCAGGAAGTGCCCAAGGCCATCGACGCCCGGCTCGAGTCCGCCGGCGCCGCACGGGTCTACGCCCGCGGCGAGGCCAACGCCCGCGGCGACTTCTTCGGCGATTTCGATGAGTGGTATGCCGGGTTCTGGCCGGCGGTGGACGCCGCCCTCGGGCAGCGGACCAATTCCCCGGCCGGGCAGCCCCTGCTTGAACTTCAGTTCGTCGGCAACGTCCGGGAACCGATGCTGCGCCAGAACGGGCTGGCCCTCGGCACTGTCGTCGCGAACCGGGAGCTGGTGGACACCACCCAACCCGGCGCCCGGTCCAAGCGTCATGTCGAGATCGCGCTGCCCGAGGGGATGAGCTACCGGACCGGCGACTATCTGGCCGTGCTGCCGCTGAATCCCAGCAACCTCGTGCAGCGGGCCCTGGCCCGGTTCAACCTCGACTATGACTCGCACGTCCTGTTAAGCATGGAGCGCGGGGACACGTTCCTGCCCACCGGCACGCCCGTGGCCGTGGGCGAACTGCTGAGCAGTTACGTCGAGCTTGCTGTCCCCGCCACGCGGACCCAGCTTGAGGACCTGGCCGACGTTGCGGCGGATCCGGTGCACCGCGGGGAACTCAAAGCCCTGGCGCAGGACCGGGAGCGCCATGCCGCCGAAATCCTCGACCAGCGTGTCTCCCTGCTGGATCTGCTGGAAACCTACCCGTCCTGCCAGCTGTCGTTCACATCGTTCCTGCAACTGCTGACCCAGCTGACACCCCGGCGCTACTCCATCTCGTCGTCCCCGCTCTGGAGCCCTGACCATGCGACCCTGACCTTCGCCGTCATCGAGGCGCCGGCGTGGTCCGGCCGCGGGATCTTCGAAGGCGCCTCTTCCACGTTCCTCGCCCAGGCCAGGCCCGGGTCGCGAGTCGCGGTAACCGTTCGTCCCTCGAATACGGCGTTCCACCCGCCCGCGTCCCTTGAGGTACCGCTCATCATGGTCTGTGCCGGGACCGGGCTGGCGCCCTTCCGCGGATTCGTCCAGGACCGGGCGCTCCGGGCCCAGTCCGAGGGGCAGACGCCGGCACCTGCCCTGCTGTTCTTCGGCTGCCGCGCCCCGGACACGGACTTCCTGTACCGCGACGAATTGGATGCCTGGGCCGAGGAAGCCAACCTCGATCTGCGGCCCGTGTTTTCCGCCGCTCCGGAAGACGGGATGAAGTACGTTCAGGACCGGCTCTGGGCGGACCGGGCCGACGTCGTCGAGCTCGTTAAGCAGGGCGCCACGGTTTACGTCTGCGGCGACGGGAAGTACATGGCACCGCAGGTCCGCGACACGTGCGCGATGATCTACCGGGAGGCGACCGGCGCCTCGGAGGCGGCCGCCGCGGCGTGGATGGACGACGTCGAACGCGCCCACGGCAGGTACGTGGCCGACATCTTCACCTGAGCGGGCCAGCCTCCGGTGAACTGGCGGCGGCCTTGCCTAGCGGTGGTTGAACTCGGGCTGCCGCTTCTCGGTGAAGGCAGCCATTCCTTCCTTCTGGTCCTCGGTGGCGAACAGCGAGTGGAAGACCCGCCGTTCAAAGAGCACGCCCTGCGCCAGCCCGGTCTCAAACGCCGCGTTCACGGCTTCCTTGGCCACCATCGCCACCGGCTTGGATTTGGAGGCGATCACCTCGGCAGCCTTCAGTGCCTCCTCGACGACGTCGGCGGCCGGGACCACCCGGGACACCAGGCCCGCGCGTTCGGCTTCCTCGGCGTCCATGAACCGGCCGGTCAGGATCATGTCCATCGCCTTGGACTTGCCCACCGCGCGGGTGAGGCGCTGCGAGCCGCCCATCCCCGGGAGCACGCCGAGGTTGATTTCGGGCTGGCCGAACTTGGCGTTGTCTGCGGCGATGATGAAGTCGCACATCATCGCCAGCTCGCAGCCGCCGCCCAGCGCGAAGCCGGACACGGCCGCGACGACGGGGATGCGGAGCCGGGTGAAGTCCTCCCAGCCACGGAACCAGTCCGCCGCGTACATGTCCATGTAGCCCTTGGACTGCATTTCCTTGATGTCCGCGCCGGCGGCGAACGCCTTCGGCGAACCGGTCACCACCACCGCACCCACTCCGGGGTCCGCATCCATCGCGGTGGCGGCCTGCACGAGTTCGTCCATCGTGGCCTTGTTGAGGGCGTTCAGGGCCTCCGGCCTGTTTAGCGTCACCAGGCCCACGCGGCCGCGGCGCTCCACCAGGATGTTCGCGTACTCTTCCGTCATGCGTGTTCCCCTTAGCTGGTTCTGGTTCTGGTTCTGGTCCCGGGCCCGGGACTAGCGGCCGGCAGCGCCCGGTCCGGTTTGGCCCGGTCCAGATTGGCCGGGTCCGGATTTTTCCCGGATGTCGGTGATGATGCCGGAGAAGTCCCGGCCCGCGCCCCCTTCCGCGGCAAAGGTATCGTAAATTTCGGAGGCGAGCGGCCCCAGCCGGGCCGCGACGCCGGTGCCCTGGACCGCGTTGAGGGCCAGCCGTAGGTCCTTGGCCATCAGCGCGCCGGCGAAACCGGGCTGGTAATCCCGGTTGGCGGGGCTCGTCGGGACCGGCCCCGGGACGGGGCAGTTGGTGGTCAGTGCCCAGCACTGCCCCGAGGCTGCGGAAGCGACATCGAACAGCGCCTGGTGGGTCAGTCCGAGTTTCTCGCCCAGCACGAAGGCTTCGCTGACGGCGATCATCGAGACGCCCAGGATCAGGTTGTTGCAGATCTTTGCCGCCTGCCCGGCACTGGGCCCGCCGCAGTGCACCACCCGCTTGCCCATGACCTCCAGCAGCGGTTTGACCGCTTCAAAATCCTCGGGGAGGCCGCCGACCATGAACGTCAGCGTGCCCGCCTCGGCCCCCACGACGCCGCCGGACACGGGAGCGTCGACGGCGCGGTGGCCGGCCGCGACCGCGAGTGCCTCGGCCTCGCGGGCCTCGTCCACATTGATCGTGGAACAGTCCAGGAACATGGTGCCCGGCGCCACGGTGTCCAGCAGGCCGGGCGCACCGCCCGTGCCGCGGTAAGCGTCCAGGACATGTTGGCCGCTGGGCAGCATGGTCAGCACGACGGCGGCGCCGGCCGCCGCTTCGACGGCCGTCCGGACCGTCGGGATGCCGTGTTCCCGGGCGGCGTCCAGGGCCGCCGGCACGACGTCGAAAGCGGTCACCGCGTAGCCGGCCTTGACCAGGTTAATGGCCATCGGTCCGCCCATGTGCCCCAGGCCCAGGAAGGCGATGGTGCCCATTTCGGACGGTGCTGTTCCGGACGGTGCTGTTTCTGATGCTGCTTCAGACATTGTGCTTCTCCTTGTTCTTCTCCTTCGGAGCGAGCTTCAGTTCGCGTTCGCCCAGCGGGGCGAAGTAAGCCTCGACGTCCTCCCGGGTGACCTCCGCCAGGGTGGCGGGCTTCCAGCGGGGATTGCGGTCTTTGTCCACCACCTGGGCGCGGATGCCTTCGCGGAAGTCCGGACCGGCGAGAAAGTGCAGGCCGACGCGGTACTCCTGTTCCAGGGCCCGCTTCAGGGCCTGGTCGGTGCCCAGCGCGCGGACCCGGCGCAGGGATTCCAGCGCCACCTTCACCGCGGTCGGCGATTTGGCCTCGATGGTGTCGGCGGCGCCGGCCGCTTCGCCGGCTGCCTTGCCGTCCGAAGTGCGCAGCCGGCCGAGGATCTCCTCGGCGTCGTCGCCGTAGTAGCAGGCGTCAATCCATTCCTGCTGCGCGGCGAGAACCGACGGCGGAGCCGGTTCGGCGACACGTGCGACGGCGGCCTCCACGGGTTCGGCTTCGAGGGCTGCGGCCAGTTCCGGCAACCGTTCGGAGGGCACGAAGTGGTCCGCCAGGCCCAGGAACAGCGCATCCGCCCCGTTCAGGTGGGCGCCGGTCAGGGCCGCGTGTGTGCCGGTCTCCCCCGGCGAGCGGGACAGCAGGAGGGTGCCGCCGACGTCGGGCGCGAACCCGATCGTCGTTTCGGGCATGCCTGTACGGGTTCGTTCGGTGACGATCCGCACCGAGCCGTGCGCGGAGATCCCCACGCCGCCGCCCAGAACCAGCCCGTCCATGAAGGCCACGTACGGTTTGGGGTATTCCGAGATGAGCAGGTTCAGCCGGTACTCGACGGCCCAGAAGTCGGCGGTGTCGTCCCCGCCGTCGAGCATGTCCCGGTAGATGGCCACGATGTCGCCGCCGGCGCAGAGGCCGCGGTCGCCGGCGCCGCGGACCAGCACCGCGGCGACGCCGTCGTCCTCGGCCCAGAGCGTGAGCTGCCTGAGCATCGCCGCGGCCATCCCGGCGGTGAGGGCGTTGACGGCCTTGGGCCGGTTGAGGGTTGCGACGCCGAGGCGGCCGCGCCGTTCAAACAGGACTTCATCGCCCGGGACTTCGTCGCCCACGGCTCCGCCAGCCGCTTCCCGCGCAACCTCCGCCCCCATCAACTGCCTTCCGGCATCACGAAGCTGGCGCCTTGGCGGACTCCGGAGGGCCATCGTGTGGTCACGGTTTTGGTTTTGGTGTAGAAGCGGAAGGCGTCGGCGCCGTGCTGGTTGAGGTCCCCGAAGCCGGAAGCCTTCCAGCCGCCGAAGGTGTAGTACGCGATCGGCACGGGAATGGGGACATTGATGCCCACCATGCCCACCTGGACCCGGCTGGCGAAGTCGCGGGCAGCATCGCCGTCGCGGGTGAAGATGGCCACGCCGTTGCCGAATTCGTTCTCGCTGCAGAGCCGAAGCGCCTGCTCGTAGTCCTCCGCGCGGAGCACGCTGAGTACCGGGCCGAAGATTTCTTCCTTGTAGATCTTCATGTCCTTCGTGACGTTGTCGAACAAGGTGGGGCCCACCCAGAAGCCGCCGTCGTAGCCTTCCACCTTCAGGCCGCGGCCGTCGGTGAGCAGGCTGGCGCCTTCTTCGACGCCGGAGGCGATGTAGCCTTCGATCCTTTCCTTGGCCGCTGCCGCCACGACCGGGCCGAAGTCGGAATCCTTGGCGAGGCTGGGCCCGACCTTGAGCCCGGCGATCCGGTCCTGCAGTTTCTCGACCAGGGCGTCCGCGGTCTTCCGGCCCACGGGGACCGCCACCGAGATCGCCATGCAGCGCTCGCCCGCGGAGCCGAAGCCTGCCCCGATGAGCGCATCCGCGGCCATGTCCAGGTCCGCGTCGGGCATGATCACCATGTGGTTCTTGGCGCCGCCGAAGCACTGGGCCCGCTTGCCGTTCGCTGCGGCGGTGGCGTAGATGTACTGGGCAATGGGCGTGGAACCGACAAAGCCGATGGCCTGGACCCGAGGATCCTCAAGCAGTGCATCCACGGCGGCTTTATCCCCGTTGACCACGTTGAAGACGCCGTTGGGCAGGCCCGCCTCGGTGAAGAGCTCCGCGAGGCGGAGCGGCACGGAGGGGTCCCGTTCTGACGGTTTGAGGATGAAGGCGTTGCCGGCGGCGAGGGCAGGCCCGGACTTCCACAGCGGGATCATGGCCGGGAAGTTGAACGGCGTGATGCCGGCGACGACGCCGAGGGGCTGGCGCATCGAGTGCACGTCGATTCCGGCCCCGGCGCTGTCCGAGAACTCGCCCTTGAGCAGGTGTGGGGCGCCGGCGGCGAATTCGACGACCTCGATGCCGCGCTGGATGTCACCCTTGGCGTCGGGGAAGGTCTTGCCGTGCTCCGAGGAGAGCAGGGTGGCGAGTTCGTCCATGTTCTCGTTGACCAGGTCCACGAACTTGAGCAGGATCCGCCCACGCCGCTGCGGGTTCATGGCGGCCCATTCCAGCTGCCCCTTTTCCGCGCTGGCGATCACGTTGTGCACTTCCTCTGCGCTGGCCAGCGGCAACCGGGCCTGGACCGCGCCCGTGCAGGGATCGTAGACGTCGCTGAACCGGCCGGAGGTGCCGTCCACCCGCTGCCCGTCAATGTAATGGGATAGCTCTCGAACCATGACCGAATGCTCCTTTGCATGTGACCCAGATCATCTCTGGTGCCGAATATACTCGGACTTCCTACTAATTTCCAGAGGGCGGGGGCGGCCGTCCGCTTCGTCAGCGGGCCAAGTTCGGTAAGTTAGGGACTGTGAAGATTGCTACCTGGAATGTGAACTCGCTCCGTGCCCGTGCCGACCGTGTGGAGGCGTGGCTTCAGCGCACGGACTGTGACGTCCTGGCCATCCAGGAAACGAAATGCAAGGACGAGAACTTCCCGTGGGAGTTGTTTGAAAACATGGGCTACGAGGTGGCGCATTTCGGCCTCAGCCAGTGGAACGGCGTCGCGATTGCCTCGCGGGTGGGCCTCGCCGACGTCGAACGCACCTTCCTGGACCAGCCTGTGTTCGGCAAGAGCGGCAAGGATGCCGTGCAGGAAGCCCGCGCGATCGGCGCCACCTGCGGCGGCGTCCGGGTCTGGAGCCTCTATGTCCCCAACGGCCGCGCCCTCGACGATGAACACATGCCCTACAAACTCAACTGGCTGGACATCCTGAAGACGCACGCCGGCACGTGGATCACGGATGACCCGACGGCGCAGATCGCGCTGATGGGAGATTTCAACATCGCACCCCTGGATGAAGACGTCTGGGACATCGACTTTTTCCGCGCCAATGCCATGACCCACGTCAGCGAGCCCGAACGCGCCGCCTTCCACGCCTTTGAGGCGGCCGGCTTCCAGGACGTGGTCCGCCCGCACACCCCGGGCCCCGGCGTCTACACCTACTGGGACTACACGCAGCTCCGCTTCCCGAAGAAGGAAGGGATGCGGATCGACTTCATCCTGGGCTCCCCGGCCCTCGCCGCGCGGGTGACCGGTGGGATGATCGATCGCGAGGAGCGCAAGGGCAAAGGCGCGTCGGACCACGCCCCGGTGTTGGCGGAACTGGCGGACTAGTGACGGCCGCCCAGGGAAGCGTCGTGATCCTATGACCGGAAACATCTACCGCGGCCAGGCCGGGCTGCCGTTCTCTTCCGCGCTCCGGATCTACGAGCCCCTCGAGGCGTTTCCCGAGATGCAGCAGGAATCCCTGCGGGCCGCCGGCGCCAGGCAGGCGTCCCGCGCGGCCGTGGAGAACGCCGAGCTGATGGCGTCATTGGGTCGCATCACGCGTCCGGACGGGGACCCTTTCCCCACCGGCCGGACCGACCTCGTGCGCATTGTTCCCGCGCCGGCAAAGCAGGGGCCCGCAGTCGCGGGACATGACAGTGCCGGACGCGACAGCGCGGGGCGCGACAGTCCAGGACACGACGCCTCCGATTCCGGCGCCGCTTCGGCCGGACAGGCCGAACGGCTGCTGTACTGCCCCAGCCAACTGGTGCTCCGTGCCGGGCTGGCCGCGAACGCCCTGATCGAAGGCATCCACGGGCCCCTCGCCGAGCTCCTGATTCCGGAGGAACAGCGGGACAAGCACCAGGAGCGCATTGACGAGGTGCGGGCGCATGACGGCGTGAGCCGGGTCCATACCCGGGCTTCCACGTGGGGCATCCCTTTCAGTTGGTTCTGCCTCTTCCAGGAAGCGGACCACACCGACGTCGTGGAGTCCGAGGGCCACATTGCCACGGTCCGCATCCGTGCGGGCATTGGCAGGGCGCTGGAGCGCGTGGGCTATGCCGTGGCACACCTCGCCATCGCCGCGCCCGATCTCGATATGCTCGAGGACCTGACCCAGCTCACGGAGTGGCTTGAACTGTTTCACCCCGGTTCCGTCGTGGAACTCGACTATGGCGCGGTGGCAGACAAGGTCTATCCCGATGATTCGCCGCTGGACGTGCGCCTCGGCATCGAGTGCCTGGCCGAAGGCGACATGACCGGGGCCGCCGCGGCGTACCGCCGGCTGGCCTCACGCTGGGTCCCGATCCGGCAGCTGGCCCGCGCCTCCTAAGCGGGCGCCGGCCAGGCTGTCCTCGGGCGGCGCAGGACACCAGCCCCTGGAAAGCCTTAGGCGTGCGGTCCGGACCTGCCTGGCGGCGCCGTCGTCCTCCGCACGATCAGCCGGTGCGGCGCCACAACGGAGTGCACGGACCCGGCCATTCCGTTGAGTTCGTCCAGCAGCATTTTGGTGCCGAGTTCCGCCTGCTGGTCCGGATGCTGCCCGACCGTGGTGAGCCCCATGGCATCGGCGAAGTCGTGGTCGTCGATGCCGATGACCGACAGGTCCTCGGGCACCCGCACCCCGGCCTTGCCGGCCTCGAAGATGACGCCCATCGCCATCTCGTCGGAAGCGCAGAACACCGCGGTGGGTCTGGGCCCGTCCGCGGCCCACAGGCGCCGGAAGGCTTCCTGGCCGCTGTGAACGGTGAAGTCACCCCACACGTCCCATTCCGGCCGGATCGGCAGGCCGGCGCCCCGCATGACGTCCTGGAAAGCCTGGATCCGGACCCTGGGGACGTCGAAGTTGAGGTCCGTCTCGTCGTCGCCGTGCAGGAGCGCGATATCGGTGTGCCCCAGATCGATGAGGTGGCGGACCGCGGTGGAGGCTGCGGCGTAGTCGTCGATGCCGATGTAGGGGCACTCCTCGACGTGGCCGCCGACGATCACCAGCGGGATATCGATCTTCTGGAGGTGCTCGATTTCATCGTGACTGAGCGCCATACAGAGGACCAGCAAGGCATCGATCTGCTTGTAGACCATGGTCTTGCTGAAAAGCCGCTCCCGGTTGCTGCCGTGACCCCCGAGATTGAAGAGCGAGAGGTTGTACTGGCGGGCGTGCAGTTCGCGGTCTGCGCCCTCGATGGCCTTGGAGAAGAACCAGCGGCTGACGAACGGTGCCAGCACCCCGATGGTCTTGGTCCTGCCCGTCGCCAGGCCGGACGCCGAGGAGGACGCCACGTAGCCCAGGGATTCGGCGACGGCGAGGATTTTCTCCCGCGTTGCCGGCGAAACGCGCGGCAGTCCGCGGACGGCCCGGGAAACGGTGGCAGTGGATACCCCCGCGGCGGCGGCCACATCCTCAATGCTGACCCCGGTGTGGCCGCCGCGCTGCGCCCGTTCTGTTGTCCGTGCCACCTTTGTCCCCTTGTTGACTGTCCGGGGAGGCCTGGCGGCCGTCCGCAGACGTGCTCTGCCCCGCCTCCCCCGCGGCAGTTGAATATAGTGCCTGCTCGTGGCTGGCCAGCCGCGCCGGCTGCCTACCCTCGCCGGCTGGCTGTGCGGCGCGGCAAGCGCCGACGCAGCCGGATCATTCCGTAGAGTGCCAGCAGTGCGGCCAGCAGGCCCAGCGCCCAGCCGAGGGCCGGCTGGGCGGTCACCTCCATCCAGACGGTGATGACCAGCAGCACCACGGTCCAGAAGCCGAGGAACCCGATGATGATGTCGAAGTCCTCGCCGGACCGGACACGGCGCCGGTCGGCGCCGGCAGCCGTGCCCTGGTGGGGTTTGTTGCTCATTGCTTTCCCGTCACTTGACCGCGCCGGCGGTCAGGCCCGCGACGATCTTGCGCTGGAACACCAGGACCAGGATGACCAACGGGATGGTCACAATCGTGCCCGCGGCCATGATGGCGGTGTACGGAATCTGGTTGGGCTGCGCGCCGGCGAAGCTGGCAATGGCCACGGTGACCGGTTGCGTCGCGTCGCTCGAGAGCTGGCTGGCGATCAGGAATTCATTCCACGAGGAGATGAACGCCAGGATGGCAGTGGTGAAGATGGCCGGGGCGGCCAGCGGCATAATGACCTTCCGGAAGGCCTGTCCCTGTGTGCAGCCGTCAACGCGCGCCGATTCTTCCAGCTCCCATGGCATCTCCCGGAAGAAGGACGTCATGGTGTAGACGGTCAGCGGGAGCACGAACGAGATGTTCGGGATGATCAGGGCCTGGTAGGTGCCCATCCAGCCGATGTTCGTGAAGAGCTGGAACAGCGGCGTGATGAGGGCGACACCGGGGAACATGGAGGCCCCCAGGATGAAGCCGAGGACGAGGTACTTGCCCCGGAAGTTCAAACGCGCCAGGGCATAGGCGGCAAACACACCGATCAACAACGAAACCACGGTGACGACACTGCCGATGAACAAGCTGTTGAGCAGGGCCTGGCCGAAGTGGTTGCCGAAGGAGGTGTCGAACGCGGTCTTGAAGTTGTCCAGCGTCACGTGGGTGGGCAGGATCGACGTGTCGTACGTGTACCCGACGTCGCGGAACGCCGTCACAACCATCCAATAAGCCGGCGCCAGGCACCAGAAGAGGATCACGGCCGCGCTGATGTACGTGCGTCCGTTGGCCCACTTCTCGCGGTTCTGGGCCGCCTTGCGCCCCTGGTCCTGCTTTGCGCGCAGTTCGGTGGCAGCGCTCGTTGCGGCGGTCATTTCTTCCCCTTACCTGCGCCGGTCTGCTCCACCACGTTCGCTCCGAGGAAGCGTACGAAGATGAAGGCCACTATGAAGATGATGAAGAACGTGATGGTGGACAAGGCGGCCGCCGAGTTGAAGCCCTGCCTGATCTGGTTGATCACCAGGATGGACAACGTGGTGGTGTTGTTGGCCCCGCCCGTCAGGATGTAGGGGAGGTCGAACATGCGCAGGGCGTCGAGGGTGCGGAACAGGATGGCCACCATGAGGGCCGGCTTCACCAGCGGCAGGGTGATCATGCGGAACCGCTGCCAGGCGCTGGCACCGTCGACCTTGGCCGCCTCGTATACCTCGGCGGGAATCATCTGCAGGCCGGCGAGGATCAGCAGCGCCATAAACGGAGTGGTCTTCCAGACGTCGGCGATGATCACCGCCCACCTGGCCGGCCATTCGCTGCCGGTCCACAGGATAGCGGTGTTGAAGAGCTTGTTGCCGATGCCTTCGAAGGCGAAGATGAACAGCCACAGCTTGGCCGTAACGGCGGTGGGAATGGCCCACGGCACCAGGACAGCTGCGCGGACCAGGCTGCGGCCCCGGAAGGCCCGGGCCATGATGACGGCCATCCAGAAACCGAGCACCGTCTCCAGTCCCACCGTGACGATGGCGAAGAAGAACGTGGTGCCGGTGGCGGACCAGAACTGCGACCCAAGTGTTCCCGGCGGGCAGTCGACGGTTCCGCCGCCGGGAGCCGGGCACTGCTGGAAGATCCAGTTGTAGTAGTTCGAGAAGCCGGCCGGGCCACCTTCGGTGAAGAGGCCGGTGGCGGGGTCCAGGCCGGCATCCTTCTGGAACGACATCACAATGGCGGTGATGATCGGGTAAACGATCACTACCGACAAGGCGATGATGGTCGGCGCCAGCAGCCAGGCTGCCCAGCGCCCCTGTGTCGCGATGCGGTTGTCCTCCCCAACGCCCTTGGGAGCGTGGTGGACCGGTGCCCCGCCCGACGCCGGTGCCTTGACCGACGTCGGGCCTACTTCAGTTGCCATGATGGACCTACTGTCCCGCGCTAGCGGACTCGATGGACTTCTGCATGTCGGAAAGGGCCGCGTCTACGGTCTTTTCGCCCTTGATGGCCGAGTATGCGTTTTCCTGGATGGCCTTCGTGACGGCCGGGTAGAACGGCGTAACCGGGCGCGGCACGGCGTTCTCGATCGAGGTCTTCAGGACCGGCAGGTACGGCAGCTTTGCGACGAGCTCCTTGTCGTCGTACAGCTTTCCGAGCACCGGTGCGAGGGAACCCTGCGTGGCGAAGAACTTCTGGTTCTCTTCGGAGGTGAGGAACTTCAGGAAGTCCAGGGACGTGGCCTTGTTCTTCGAATAGACGCTGATGCCCGCGCTGTGGCCGCCGAGGGAGGAGGCGCCGGGGCCTGCCTTGCCCGGGAGGGCCGTCATGCCCAGGACGTCCTTGACCTTCGAGGAACCTTCAGTCGTGGCCAGGTTGTAGACGTAAGGCCAGTTGCGCAGGAACAGCAGCTTGCCGTCCTGGAACGCCTGGCGGCTCTCCTCCTCCTGGAACGTGATGGCTTCCTTCGGAATGCTGCCATCCGCGTAGGCCTTCGTCAGGTTGGCCATGCCGGCCTTGGCCTCAGCGGTCAGCAGGTTGGGCTTGCCGTCCGCGTCCAGCACGGCTCCGCCGGCGGAGTTGATCGCCTCGGAGGCGTTGACGGTGAGGCCCTCGTACTTCTTGAACTGGCCGGAGTAGCAGCCGATGTTCTTGGACTTCGCGATGGAGCACATGCTCATCATCTCGTCCCAGGTCTTCGGGGGCGTCGGGACCAGATCCTTGCGGTAGTACAGGATGCCGCCGTCGGATGATTCCGGTGCCGCGTACAGCGTGCCCTTGTAGGAGGCAGCCGTGACGGTCGGCTTCAGCATGGCCGAGGTATCCAGTGCCATCTTGTCCTTGAGCGGCTGCAGCCAGCCCTTGGCAGCGAATTCGGCGGTCCAGACGACGTCGACACTTGCAACGTCGTAGCCGGCGTCCTTGGCCTGGAAGTGCTGGACGAGGTCGTCGTGCTGCTGGTCGGCCTGGTCTGTCTGCTCCTTGAAGGTGACCTTCTCGTTCGGGTGGGCGGCGTTCCACTTTTCGATCAGCGGGCGGACAACGTTGCTGTTGTCCTTGCCCTGAACGTAGGTGATGGGTCCGCGGCCGTCCAGGCCCTGCGAGGCGGCATCGCCGCCACCGCCGCTCGTACTACCGCCGCCGCCACAGGCCGAAAGGGTGAGGGCCAAAATGCCCGCTGTGGCAGCGGGAAGAAGGATATTGCGGGTTTTCATACTGGAGTGCTCCTCGCTGAGTACCGGTGAAAAACGGCCGTGCAGTTAATGTGCCGACCATCACAGTAGTAACGAGCAACGAGTAATGCAAGCGTTTACATGAAACCTTTACGCAAAGGAGACTCTGCGCGCGCTCCGCCGGCTCAGCGGACCCGCTCGGCCCGGCCGAACCGCGAGCGCGCACCGGTTCCGATGCGGATCAGGACGGGGGTGCGCTTGCCGATCACGGCGTCGAGGGCCTCCACGAGTCCGGAGATTTCGGCGGCGAGCGTGTGCGGGGCGACCCCTTGGCGCGGCTCCACCCGGATCTTCAGGGCAGGTTCGCCCCGGATCGCGTAGGCGGCAACGGTGACCCCGGTCAGGTCTGGCCGGTCCGCGAGGGCGGCGCGGAGCGCCTGCTCCGCCACTCCGCCGCCGATCGCGACGTTGCCCGGCACACCGCCGGGGTCCTCCTCCGCCACCAGCAGGCTGGTCCGGCCCTTGCCCTGCTGGGCAACCCAGGCGACCAGCAGGGCGAGCACCGCCACCAACACAAGGCAGATCACGAGCCACAGCCAGCTCCCCTGCCGGCCGGGGAACTGCGTGCGTTCGAACAAGTCGAGCCAGAAACTCAGGGCGCCGCCGGCCCAGCCATGCCACCACGCCGCGACTGCGGGGACGCTGACCAGCAGCATCAGGAGAACGCCGATGGCCAGAAGCGTGATGCCGACGATGCCCAGCAGGATGCGGTTCAGGACCCTGGGAGTGTTGTTCATGCGCCCACCACCCCGGCTGTGGCGACCTGGAGCTGGACGTCCGGCATGGGCTCGGGGCCCATGTCCTGCAGCTCCCGGCGCACGGCCGCCAGGACGGCGTCCTGGCGCAGCGGCACGCCGGAGGTGGGCCGGACGTTGACCACCACCCGGTTCCGCGACACCACCACCATCACCTGCCCCGGGGTGACGTTGGCCGCCACCCGCGCCCGGCGTGCCAGGGCCGCGGCGATCACCTCGTCGTCCACCACGACGGCGGCCCGGCGGTCCGGGAACACGTGTCGGGCCCGCCGTCCCGGCAGCACGGCATTGAGGAAGAAGAACAGTCCCGCCATGGTCACCACAGCACCCGTGACGCCCAGCAGCAGCGGTGGAATCCCGGCCGGGAGAGCGACCACACGCTCGGCGGCCGTCAGCGGATCCACCAGCCACGCCGGCTGTCCGATCGCTCGCACTCCCGTCTCCAGCAGTGCATAACCGCACACAACGCCGACCAGGACGGCGGCAATCATGGAGACGACGGCCCGGGACGGGTGCGTTTCCCGCCGGAGGATGCGCTCCATGCCTGCCGCGCCGGCACCAAGCGGTGCGGCCGCCGGCACTGCGCCGTCGCCGGGGTGGGGGACGGCAGGGGGATTGCGGATATCGTGGCTCAACGCACCCGCCTTCTCCCGTGCACCGCAGCGCCGCTGATGCGGATGTCCACCCTGCTCAGCTGCGCCCCGCTCAGTTCGATCACCCTCTGCAGGATCCTGGACCTGGCGGCGAGGGCCCGCTCCCAGATGGAACCGCCGAATCCCTCGACGCGGGCGGGATCCCGGAGAACCTGGGTGAGGGGCGGGATGGTGACGGGGGTGACCAGGGAGAGCGCCAGCAGGCCGTCGTCATCCGTCCACTCCACGCGCACGTCGTGGGGCGGCACGCCGAAGGCCTCGCCGGTGGCCGCCCGTGCCACGCTCGTCAGGGCCTGGGTGCTGATGCGGGTGTGTCCCGCCATCGCGACGCCGCGGATCGGCGCCCCCGCAGTGACGCTCATGAGGAGGAGCGCCGGCCCGTGAGCGCGTCAAACACGCTGCGCAGATCCAGTTTCCCTTCCGCGGCCCGGCCCAGGAGAGCACCGACGCCCATGAAGAGCAGGGCGCCGAGGAAACCCCACGCGCCGAACTGGAAGGACATGAATGCCACGAAGGCACCCGCGGCGATTCCCACTACCGTCAGACTCATTGGATTGCCTCCCTAGCCGGCCGGACCTCGCCCGGCGCGGCGGTTTTAGCCGGCCCGGGCACATAAACGTCGATGATCTCGATGTTCACCTCGATCACCTCGAGTCCCACGAGTTCCTCCACCGCGTTGTATACGGCGGCCCGGATCTGCCCCGCCAGGGCGTGCAGGGCAGTGCCGTACAGCGCGACAACGTCAATGTCCACGGCAACCTGTGTTTCGCCAACCTCGACCCGCACCCCCGCCGCGTGGTCGATGTTGCCGACGGCGTCACGGATGGCCCCCAAGGCACGCGACGGGCCCGACCCCAGCGAGTAGACCCCGGGTACGGCCCGGGCGGCGATTCCCGCTACCTTGGCGACGGCGGCTTCCGAAATGACCGTGCGGCCTGTGGCGGCCAGCGCGGGCACGGCGTCCACAGGACCGGACACAGGACCGGCAACGGGCTGAGGATTCTGGTATTCCACGACGCGCTCCCCCTTCTCTTTGACACCACCCTAGCCCCTGGCCCCGCGGCGGGGGGCGATTTTCTTGCCGCGCTTCCTTCGCGTAGACGAGAGGCGGCTGCCTACTTGCAGTTGGCGGAGATCCACTCCGTCACGGGCGCCATGGCGGCCTGGAGCTTGCCGCTGGAAAACACGGTCTGGTCGGTGACGCCTGCAACTGCCACGTCCTTGAGCTTGGCGAAGTCAGCCTTGAGGCTATCCGGGACGCGCTCGGCTGTCGCTGCCAGCTCCGCCTCGTACTGCTTCAGTTCAGCCGTCTTGCCCTGGGCCGCGGACAGCGGGAGGAGCGTGGCGCCGGTGGCTTGTTCGGAGATCTTGGCGCAGGCCTCGGCCGCCGTCGCGAAGTCGCCGTTCGGGCCTGAGGCGGCGCTGGGGCTCGGCGTCGCGGAGGCGGGAGCGGTCGCGGGAGCGGACGACGGCGCGCTGCCGGCCTGCGGTGCCGAACAGCCGGTGAGGGCCAGCGCACCGAGGAGTGCGGCGAGGGCGAGAGGACGGGCGATGTTCTTCGAAGTCACGTTGCAGAATCACTTTTCGGTTGAGATTGCGCCGCCCGCCCGGATCGGGCTGCCGGCGGCCTTGGTGTTCTTTCCCCAGCGTGCGAGTCTAGCCGGGCCGGCGGCCGGCCTCCCAAAACCGGTCCGGCGCCGCCGGACCTTCCCCTGATTTCCTGTGGATTAAAAGAAGAAAAGCACCAGTTCGAATGAACTGATGCTTCCCAGTGGTGGCTCCGACCGGCGTCGATCCGGTGACCTTTCGATTTTCAGTCGAACGCTCTACCAACTGAGCTACAGAGCCTAGGTGACACGTCACCTTGACGACCGAAATCTCTTCCGGCAATCAGAGCGACCCTGACGGGACTTGAACCCGCGACCTCCGCCGTGACAGGGCGGCGCGCTAACCAACTGCGCTACAGGGCCTTGCTTGTTACTGCTTTTCTTGCTGCTGTTCCTGCATTCTGCGGTATCGCTACCGCAGTTTTTCAAGGTCTTTAGCCTACCAGACTTTTTCATCCGGCTTGACCACTTCCTTGCGTACCCCCAACGGGATTCGAACCCGTGCCGCCGCCGTGAAAGGGCGGTGTCCTAGGCCGCTAGACGATGGGGGCCAGGACGCCATCCGGTCGAACATTCAGGGCAAAAATGAAGGGCCGAAGCCTTTCGTTTTTGTCCCCTCGGGTTCCTCCGAACTGGACTATAAAACTATAAGGGCGAGCCGCCGATAATCCAAAATCGGCCCCCGCCGGTGCAAGATGGACGGATGGATGCCGTTGATGCCCTCAATGAGATTGCGTTCTGGCTGGAACGCGAACTAGCCCCCACGTTCAAGATCCAGGCGTTCCGGAAGGCGGCCGGGATCATCAGCGCCCTGGAACCGGACGAGGTCGCAGCGCGGGCCCGCAACGGCAGACTGAAGAGCATGAAGGGCATCGGGGACCGAACGTTCGAGGTCATCAGGCAGGCGGTCGACGGCGGCGTACCCGACTATCTTGAAAAGCTGCGGGAACGCGGGCAGCAGCCGCTCGCGAAAGGTGGCGCCGAGCTGCGCTCCGCCCTCCGCGGGGACCTGCACAGCCACAGCGACTGGTCCGACGGCGGCTCCCCGGTCGAGCTCATGGCCGAGGCAGCGCGGACGCTGGGCCGGGAGTACGTTGCCCTGACGGACCACTCCCCCAACCTCAAGATCGCCAACGGCCTGAGCGCCGAACGCCTGCGGGAACAGCTGGACGTTGTCGCGGACATCAACGGGGACGGCGGGGACTTCCGCCTGCTGGCCGGGATCGAGGTGGACATCCTGGAGGACGGCACCCTGGACCAGTCCCCGGACATGCTGGACCGTCTGGACATCGTGGTGGCGAGCGTGCACTCGAAGCTCCGCTCCGACCGCGGCACCATGACCGCCAGGATGCTGGGCGCCATCAATGATCCGCACATGAACGTTCTGGGCCACTGCACCGGGCGGCTGTTGCAGGGATCGAGGGGCACGCGTCCGCAGTCCGAGTTCGACGCCGAGCGCGTGTTCGCCGCGTGCGCCGAGAACAATGTCGCCGTCGAAATCAACTCCCGTCCCGAGCGGCAGGACCCGCCGGATAATCTGATCCGGCTGGCTCTCGACGCCGGCTGCCTCTTCAGCATCGACAGTGACGCCCATGCCCCGGGGCAGCTGGATTTCCTGCAGTACGGGGCCGAGCGGGCCGCCTCGAACGGCGTACCGGCCGAGCGGATCGTCACCACCTGGCCGCTGGATCGGCTGCTGGAGTGGTCCGGACGCGGAAAGTAGCCGCTGTTCCAGCCTTCGGGCGGCGCGCCGACCGGACCGGGGACCGCGGCGAGGCTCAGGCCACCAGCAGCACTGCCAGCGTAAGCATCACGACGGCGATTACCGCGTCGAGCACGCGCCAGGCAGCCCGGCGCCGGAACAGGGCGGTCAGGAACCGCGCCCCCAAGCCCAGGGCGGTAAACCACGCAATGCTCCCCAAACCGGCCCCGGCGGCAAACCACCACCGCCCGGACGGGCCATGGGCGGCGGCGAGCGACCCGAGCAGCAGCACGGTGTCCAGGTACACGTGCGGGTTCAGCCACGTGAAAGCCAGGCAGGTGCCCAACACTGCCACCCGGCCCCCGACAGGCTTTTCGCCGGGATGCTCCATCTCCTCCCCGCGGACCGCGCGCCGCGCCGCGAGCGCACCGTAAACGAGCAGGAAGGCCGCCCCGGCCCAGCGGATCACCACGAGAGCGGCCGGCGCCCGGTCCAGGAGAACACCGATGCCCGCCACGCCCAGCACAATCAGCACCAGGTCCGACAGGGCGCACACCGCCACCACCATGGCGACGTGCGAGCGCTGAATGCCCTGGCGGAGGACAAAAGCATTCTGTGCGCCGATGGCAACAATGAGGGAAAGGCCGGCAGAGAGGCCGGAGAACATCGGAAGGATCACCCTTTCACGGTAGGTGCCTTCCCAAGATGAAACCAGTTAAAGATTCTGCTGGAAGGTAAGATGAATTAATGATCGACGTTTCCCCGGACCAGGCGCGGACGCTCGCCGCGATCGTCGCGCACGGAAGTTTCGACGCCGCCGCCGCGCACTTGTCCGTGACGCCCTCAGCGGTCAGCCAGCGGATCCGGGCACTGGAGACCGCGGTCGGCCGCCCCGTCCTGACGCGGGCGCGGCCGGCGGGACTCACGGAATCCGGCCAAGCTGTGGTGCGGTTCGCCCGGCAGCTCGAGTTGCTGTCGGCGGACCTCGCCGAGGAACTGCAGCCCGAGGAGGCCCGCGGTGGTACGCGCCTGACGCTGGTGATCAACAGCGATTCTTTGCACACCTGGGCGCTGCCCGGACTTTCAGCAGCGGCAGGCACGGTTCAGCTGGAAATCCTGCGCGAGGACCAGGATTATTCGCTGGATCTGCTCCGCAGCGGCGCAGCGGCTGCGGCGATCACGGCCACCGCGAAACCCGCCGCCGGCTGCACCTCCCGCCGGCTCGGCGTCATGCGCTACCTGCCGGTCTGCGCACCGGCCTTCGCCGCAACGTGGTTCGACGGCGGGGCAGCGGCACATTCACTGGCCAAGGCGCCCGCCATCGTCTTCGACCGCAAGGACGACTTGCAGGACCGCTACCTGCGGCGGTTGAGCCGCAAGCCCCTCGAGCCGCCGCGGCATTACGTACCGGCGGCCCACGAGTTCGGCGAAGCCATCCGCCTGGGCATGGGCTGGGGCATGATGCCCGAGATAGAAATCGTCCAGGACCTCGAGCAGGGGCGGCTGGTCAGGCTCGGTCCGAAGTCCTTCGTTGACGTTCCCCTGCATTGGCAGCAGTGGCGCTACGGTTCGGCCGCACTGGACGGCGTCGCGGCGGCGATCCAAAACGCTGCCCGCGTATTGCGGTGACACTTTTGGCAGGATCTCGACTAGACGTGACCGATTCCCGCCAGCCCGGAGGATGCGGCACAGGCTAGATTGGCTGCATGGCTACCACCGCCGCCTCCGGCCCCACCCCGACTGCAGGACCCCACGAAGGGTCTTCGCACGTCGCCCCCGCACCTGCCCCACAATCCGTCCCGGCCCCTCCGCGGCCCGCTCCGATCAACAAACTTGGTGTCGCCGCCGTCGTCGTCACGGTCGTACTGTGGGCCTCCGCCTTCGTGGGCATCCGGGCCGTGGGCCCGAGCTTCTCACCCGGCTCCCTGACGCTCGGCCGGTTGGCCGTCGCGGCCGTCGTGCTGGGTCTCCTGGTGGTCCCGAAGCTGCGCTCACTCCCCCGGGGCCGCGAGTGGTGGCCCATCCTGGCCTACGGCATTATGTGGTTCGGCGGCTACAACGTGGCCCTGAACGCCGCCGAGCACATGCTCGACGCCGGCACGGCAGCCCTGCTGATCAACGTCAACCCCATCCTGGTCGCCGTGATGGCCGGCGTGATCCTGAAAGAGGGCTTCCCGCGCTGGCTGATCATCGGCAGCCTGATCGCCTTCGGCGGCGTGGCCGTCATTGCTCTGGGTTCCGGCCAGCGCTCGACGGCGGACGTGGCCGGTGTTCTGTTGTGCCTGCTCGCGGCCGCGCTGGCCGCCGTGAGCGTGATCGTCCAGAAGCCGGTGCTCCGGAAGTTCCCGGCGGCGCAGGCGACGTGGTTCGGCATCATGATCGGTGCCATCTGCTGCCTGCCTTTCAGCGGCCAGCTGGTCACAGAGCTGCAGGCCGCTCCCCTGCCGGCCACCCTCGGGCTGGTCTACCTCGGCATCTTCCCCACGGCGATCGCCTTCACCACCTGGGCCTATGCGCTTTCCCTGATTGATGCCGGGCGCCTCGCCGCAACGACGTACCTGGTCCCGGGCACCACGATCCTCATCTCCTGGCTGGTCCTGGGTGAGATTCCGACGATCTGGGGCCTGGTTGGCGGCGTGATCTGCCTTGTGGGCGTGGGCCTGACCCGGCGCCGGTCCCGCTAGGATTTCTTCATGCCTTCCTCGCTCCCGCCCGGCCTGCCGATCGTTCCGAGCGGTGGCGACGGCGGCGAAGGCGGCAACGGCGGCGGGGACGACGCCGGCGGCGCGGCGGACGCTGAACCGTTCCCGATGTCCGAGGCCGATTTCGAAGCGGCCGTCAGCGACGCCCTCGACCGGATCCCGCCCGAACTGGCCAAGACGATGAGCAACGTGGCGATCTTCATCGAGGACGACTACACGCCGCAGCCCGGAGAGGATCCGGACACCGTGCTGCTGGGCCTCTATGAAGGGGTTCCCCTGACCGAACGGGACTCCTGGTGGGACGCCGGGTCCCTGCCGGACCGGATCACCATTTACCGCCGGCCCATCCTCGAGATCTGCGCCTCCCGCGAGGACGTGATCGAGGAAGTCACCGTCACCGTGGTGCACGAAATCGCCCACCACTTCGGCATCAGCGACGCACGCCTTCACGAGCTCGGCTGGGGCTAGCCTTATAGGCATGGGACACGACCACAGCCACTCGCACGGCATCACCGGCACCGCGAAGCACCGTAAGCGTCTGGTCGCCGTCCTGGCCATCACCCTCGCCGTGGTGCTCGTGCAGACCGTCGGTGCTTTGATCTCGGGCTCCCTGGCCCTGCTGGCCGACGCCGGCCACATGCTCTCCGACGCCGCCGGCGTCTTCATCGCCCTGCTCGCCGCGTGGATCGCCGCCCGGCCCGCCAGCGACCTGCGCACATACGGCTACCAGCGCGCCGAAGTCCTGGCGGCGCTGGCTAATGCCCTGGTCCTGATCGTCATCTCTGTGGTCATCTTCACCGAGGCGATCCGCCGGCTCGGCGCCACCCCGGAGGTCCACACCGACATCATGCTCTTCGCGGCGGTGCTCGGCGCCGTCGCCAACCTGGTTTCCCTGCTGATCCTGCGAGGCGCCCAGAAGGAAAGCCTGAATGTGCGCGGCGCCTACCTGGAGGTCCTGGGCGATCTGCTGGGGTCCTTTGCCGTCATTGCGGCGGCAGTGATTATCATGGTCACCGGCTTCGAGGCCGCGGACACCATCGCGTCGATCCTCATCGCCCTCATGATCCTGCCCCGGGCCTGGCACCTGCTGCGCGATGTTGTGGACGTGCTCCTCGAGGCCACCCCCAAGGGCGTGGACGTCCAAATGATCCGCGAGCACATCCTCTCGGTGGACGGGGTGGTCTCCGTGCACGACATCCACATCTGGACCATCACGTCCGGCGTCCCCGTGTTCTCCGCGCATGTGGTGGTGGAGGACGCGGCGCTCGGGGCCCGTGGCGCGGACCGGGTCCTGGACAAGCTCACCACCTGCCTGGGCTCCCACTTTGATACGGAACACTGCACCTTCCAGCTTGAGCCTGCCACGCATTCGGAGCACGAAGCCCACCAGCACGCCTGACCGGCGCCCGGACCGGCGGCACCGCCCGGCCACATCCGCCCTGCCCTCGGCGAACACGCCCTCAACTAATGCCTCCAAATAACACTGTTGTTGTTTATGTTGTTCGTGTGACCCGTGTTGCCAAAGTGACTTTTGGCACGTAGCCTCATGCCTGCTGGGTGATCCGCAGAGGGGCCTTTTCATGACGCCAAATTCATGACGCCAAATCCAACCTCGCTCATTCCAGCCCGAGACTTCAACGAGGTTGCCCATGAGCTGGACCGGATCCGGTCGCCCCACGGCTGTGCTTTGCACCGCCGTCGTCCTCCTTGGAGCGCTCGCGTTCCCCGCCCAGGCCGCACCGCTGGCGCCGGGACTCAGCTCTGCTGCGGGCGCGCCGCTGGCGGCCGCCGGCCTGGTCCCCGCGTCGCCGGAGATTCCCTCGCCGGAGGAGATCGCCGCTGCCAAGTCCAGTGAAAGCGCGACGGCGGCAGAGGTCACCCGGATCGACGGCCTCCTGGCCGATGCGTCGGGCGCCCAGGAAGCCAGCCTCGCCTTGTCACTTCAGGCGAACAATGCGTATGGCGAGGCCCTCGTCGAGCTGACCACGCGGCGGGACGCCGCAGCCGTCGCGGTCGCCAGGGCCGCCTCTGCCGAGGCGGAACAGGCCAAGACCCGCAAGCAGCTTGGTTTGCTGGCCAGTGACCTGTACCGAAACGGCGGGCTGAATCCGGCCCTCAGCAGCTTTGTCAGCGGCACGGGGCAGGCGCTCGAAGATGCTGCGACGCTGGAGGCCCTCACGGCCGGCCGCACCCGGGCGTTCGAGTCGGCCGAAAACGCGGCCGCTGCCGCCAAATCGCTGAAGGAAGCCGCCGCGGACGCCAACCGCGCCGCCGACGAGGCCGCCACGACGGCGGAAGCTCGGAAGACCGATGCCGACCGCGCCACCGCGGCTCAGCGCCAGGCCGTAGCCGATGCCAAAGCACAGCGGACCGCACTGGTGGGCCAGCTGGCGAGCCTGCGGAACACCACGGCGGCGCTGGAATCTGCCCGGGTGGACGCCCTCGACCGGCAGCGCCAGCAGGAGCGGCTGGCGGCTTTGACGGCGGCGGCCGGTCCCGCGCCGCAGCCGGGAACGGACTCCCAGCAGGGCACGGGCTCACAGCCCGTCCCCGCCGCGCAGGGCGGCGGCGATCCGGCGCCCCAGCAAATGCCGAGCAATTCTCCCGCGCCGGCCGGGGGATCTTCTGCGCCCGCACCCGTCCCGGCCCCGGCCCCCGCACCGGCACCCAAGCCCGCGCCGGCCCCCGTTCAGGCACCCAAGCCCGCGCCGGCCCCCGTTCAGGCACCGGCACCTGCACCGGCTCCTGCGCCGGTCCCCGTTCCCGCGCCGGTTCCCGTTCCGGTTCCTGCGCCGGTTCCGGACGGGTCAAACCAAACCGCCATCTCTGTTGCGCTCAGTAAGACCGGATCGCCTTACTTCTACCAGTACGGCGGAACCGGGGCCCGTGGGTTTGACTGCTCGGGCCTGGTGCAGAATGCGTTCGCCGCGGCCGGCAAGTACCTGCCCCGCACGGCCTCCCAGCAGTTCGCGCAAGCCCCTGTCCATGTCCCGCTCTCCCAGGCGCGTCCCGGAGATTTGCTCGTCTGGGGTTCATCGCCAGGCTTCTACCACGTGGCCATCTACCTCGGCGGCGGCCGTGTGGTCCAGGCACTCAATCCCGACGCCGGCATCACCGTGACCGATGTTGCCGCCATGTCCGGGATGCAGCTCTTCGGCTACGTGGCCCGCTACTGAGACCACCGCGCCGGCCGGCCCGTTCCCGAGGCTAGGAGAGCACGTCCTTGGTGATGAATCTGCCGTAGGCGAGCGCTCCGAAGACCGCAATGTAGCCGCCCTGCAGGAGCGCATTGGCGGCGAAGGAGTCCCACGAGACCGGCTGGCGGAGAAGATCGCCGAAATCCAGCCAGTAGTGGCTGAACAGCCACGGATGCAGCCATTCAAGTTGCGGGAGCGCGTCCAGGACCTGGGCAACCACCGAGAGCACCACGGTGGCCGCCATGGCCCCCACCGGGACGTCGGTCAGGGTGGAGATAAACAGGCCGACCGCCGATAGCCCGAGCAGTGAAACCGCCAGATAGGCCGCGATCAGCAGGAGCCGGACCATGGCCTCGCCGGTGCCGATCGTGTCGCCGGACAGCAGGGTCACCGGTCCCACGGGGAAGAGTGCCGCGCCGATTCCGGCCCCGGTCAAGGCCACCACGAGCGGGGCGATGACGACGAAAAGAGCCGCGCCCGCATACTTGACGAACAGCAGCCGGATCCGCCCGGCCGGGGCCACCAGCAGATAGCGGAGGGTCCCCTGCCCGGCCTCACCGGCGATCGTGTCCCCTGCCACCACGCCGACGGTAAGCGGCAGGAACAGCGGGACGGAGACCACCATCGCCGTGACGCCCACGAACAGGCCGTTCTGCGCGATCCGGTCCAGGAAGGCCGGCCCGCGTCCCGCCGGCACGGCCGAGGATACCCTCACCGCCACCGCGATCAGGAGCGGAATGGCCGCGAGCGCGCACAGCATGGCCCACGTCCTGCGGCGCCGGAACAGGACGCCAATCTCGGACGCCAGGAGTCCGCCGGTGAAGGACCGGCGCCGGACCGGCGCGCCGCCATGCTCGACGCCGCTACGGCCCTCGGCCCCCTTTGGTGCGCCAGCGGGATCATGGCTGACGGTGGCTGCCGTGCCGCCTGCGGATGATCTGTTACTGGACAACGTCGAACCCCTCCCCCGTCAGCGCCACAAAGCGGTCCTCAAGGCTGACCTGTTCGGTCGCGAAGCCGCGGACCCTGACCCCCGCCGCCACGAGGGCGGCCACCACGGCTTCCGGTTCCACGGCCTGCCGGTCCGTGGCCTGCAGGTCCGTGGCCTGCTGATCCGTGGCCTGCAGGTCCGTGGCCGGCACCGGCCCTGCGGTGCCCCGGGCTGTGGTTTCCCCGGCCGGGGTTTCGCGGGGCACCGCGGACGGAACCACCGGCAGTGGGGCAAAGAGGACCGCGTCCGTCCCTGAGTACGCACCGCCTGAGGTGCCGCCTGTTGTGCCGCCGTCGGGGTTCATCGTGGCGGTTAGGCCCAGGCGCGCCAGCACCTGAGCCGCGGTGCCGGGGTCCGGCGTCAGCACCCGGATCCGCGCCTGGCCCGCCCGGCGCAGCTCCGCCAGGGTTCCCTGCGCCACAAGCCGTCCCGCGCTCATGATGGCCGCGTGCGTGCAGATCTGTTCCACCTCGGCGAGCAGGTGGCTGGAGACGAACACCGTGGCCCCGTCGGCCGCGAGCGAGCGCACCAGATTGCGCACTTCCCGGGTGCCCTGGGGATCCAGCCCGTTGGTGGGTTCATCCAGCACCAACAGCTCGCGCGGAGCCAACAGCGCGTTGGCGATCCCGAGCCGCTGCTTCATGCCCAGTGAATAGGCGCGGACCTTCTTGTCCGCGGCGTGTGTCAGACCCACCCGCGCCAGGGCCGACTGGACCCTGGACCGGCGGGTGGCGGCCGAAGCGTAAGGATCCGCGGCGTCCATGCGGTGCAGATTCGCTGCGCCGGAAAGGAAGGGATAGAACGCCGGCCCCTCAACCAGCGCACCCACGCGGGGCAGCACGTCGCTGAGCTTGCGGGGCATCTCCTCGCCCAGGACGCGCATGGAACCGGCGCTGGCGGCGGCCAGGCCGAGCAGGAGCCTGATGGTGGTGGTCTTCCCTGAACCGTTGGGCCCCAAGAAACCGAAGACCGCACCCTTTGGCACGGCCAGATCGACGCCGTCGACGGCGAGTTGGTGGCCGAACCGCTTGGTCAGGCCCCGGGTCACGATACTCAGCTCGGCCCCCGGCCCTGCGGTGCTCACGCGGCCGTCACCGGGCGGCCGGCGGCGTCGGGCCACGCACTTCCTGCCCTGCGGCTGCTCACCGGTGCGCGACCGCTCACTTTTGCGCGGCGACGGCCTGGAGCCGCTCCACGGGTACGGAGCCGGCGACGACCCGCCCGTCGTCGAGCACCAGGACGTTCACCAGCGCCGTGGAGAGCAGCCGGCCGCCCTGGACAGGCGCGGCGGCCTGCTGGAGCAGCGCCGACGTGTCCGACGCCGGACCGGCAGTTCCGGCCGGGAACGCGATGACCGAGTCCCAGCCGGAGCCGGTCACGGCCGGCTTGTGGGTGGAGTCCTTGGCGGGGGGCGTACGGTGTTCAGTTCCCGCCTTGCGCTCCGGGGCCGGGACTTCCTTGACGGTGGCGCCCGGGGGCGGGCTGAAGGTGAAGACGGAGGCGTCGGGCGCCCCGAGGGTCAGGTTTGTGTAGGCGACGCCGAAAGCGGGCTCCCCTTGTCCGCGGGCCCTGACCTGGACGCCGAGCGGCAGCCCGGTCCGGCCGTCGACTGCCACTGCGACGGATGAAACGAGCGTCGCCCCGGACTTCGGCGTGAGCACCAGGTTGTAGGCGGCCCTGCCTGCCACCTGCACGTCCGCGCCTACAGTCACCTCAGTGCTGGAGTCGATCTTGGCCAGGAACATCGAGGCGAGCTGGTCAGGGGTGACTGCAGGGCCTTTGACATCCCCGCGGTTCTCGGCGGGAACCTGGACGTGGGAGGCCGTGTTGTCCTTGGAGTTGTAGAACCACAGCTCGTTGCCGTGGCGGACAGCATTCCGTTCGGCCAGCCGGTCCATCACTTGGATGCGGGCGTTGGCCGGGCCGTCGAGATAGACCCGTGCGGTGTGCGGACCGGTCAACAGTTCAAGCCAGGCATTTGGCGAATCCGTGCCCGGACCGGTCTTGGGGAGTTCAGGAAGACCGAGCTCAGAGGACTGTTCCAAGGTGCCGGAGAGTGCCGGGCTGCGGTGCTGGGCGATCAGCTGCAGCACTTGCTCCGGCGTCTTGGCCGGCAGAGGATCCCCGGCCCTGGCGGGCAGGGATCCTGCCAGCGCCCCGGCGGCGATGACGGCGGGGACGGCCGCGGCGGGCAGCCAGCGCAACCACTTGCGGCTCCCAACGCGGGTCATCGCGACCGCGACCCATCAACAATGGTTCCAGCAGTCCGCGTCCGCAGTGTGCGCGCTCCGGCAGTGCAGCTCATACGTCCACACTACGCCTGGGTCCGGCCCGGGGCGGCCTACTTCAGCACATTCACAGTCAGCTCCACGGCACCCAGCAACAGCGCAAGCACAGAGGTGCCGAGTCCCGCCACGAGCAGCAGCCCGGGATGGGCAAGGCCCACCACCACGCGCCTCAACCGCGGCATGTCCCGAAGGAACTTCTTGTGCACGGTACCGGGCTCCGGAATTTGCTTCCAGCCCCGGAGCCGGCGCAGGAACCAGGCACAGCGGATGATGAAGGCCAGCCACAGCACGGAGACCACCAGCGGGACCGCGGCCAGCAGGAGATTGAAACCCACTCCGGTGACCTCCCGTTCGTCCGCGCCGACCAGCGACTGCAGCGTCGTTGAGATCGAGGCGCTCATGACCACGGAGACACCCCACACCAGAAAGGCAGCGATCAGGGCGAGGAAGCGGACAAAGAAGTGGCCCAGCACCGTCTCCCGGTGCGGTCTCAGATACAGGCGCGGCGTGGCGTGCAGCAGGGCGAGGCTCGCCAGCAGTGTGGGCAGGGCGGCCATGCCGACGAGCACATACCAGGACCAGCCGGCCAGGTCGAGGAATTCGTCGGCCACGATCAGGGCCGCCCAGAACGCGGTCCAGGACCAGCCGGCCGTCAGCGGATGCTCCACGAGCCACGCGGGAAGCCTCGCGTCCCGGTCCGCGAAGCGGTGCTGGCCCGAGACGTCCGCCGTCATGGTGCCGGCGCCACAGTTCTGGTAGTCACGGCATGTTTCTTCACGGTGCCGGCGGCGCCGTCAACCGTGATGTCGTCGCCTGTCGCGATCCGCGACGTCGCGTCGGGGACGCCCACCACCGCGGGGATGCCGTATTCCCGCGCGACGACGGCGCCGTGGGAGTTGGGGCCGCCCATTTCCATCACCAGGCCGCCGGCCGTCAGGAACAACGGCGTCCAGCCTGGATCGGTAGAGGGTGCCACCAGGATCTCGCCCGGTTCCAGGTGCGCGCCCTGCGGGTCCAGGATCACGCGCGCCAGGGCGGTGACGGTGCCGGCCGAGGCCGGGGTGCCGGCGAGCGCGCCCGCCGGGCTCCCCGCAGCCCCGCCGGCGTCGTTCCCGGCGTCCGGCTGCACCGCCTCCGGCTCCGTTCCGTCGGAGAGGAGCACGCGGGGAATATGCCGCCGCCCCAGTTCGGCCTGGTACTCCTCCCGGCGCTGGTTCACGACGGCCTGCAGGGCGGCGCCCCCGAGCCCCCGCTGCGCTTCGGCCAGGTCGAGGAAGAAAATATCGTCCGGCGCATCGATGGTTCCGGCGGCGGCGAACTCGGCGCCGACTGCCGTGAGCTGCTGCCGGACGGCGCCGAGTGCCTCCACGAGGTGGTACTTCGGCAGTTCGCGCAGGCCGGCGAACATCCGGGTCCGCTTCAGCGCGGCCTGCACCAGTGCGCCCCGCAGGCGGCTGCGCCGCCGCGCCGCGGCCACGAGCCGTTCCACCGCAGCGTCTGCGGCGCGTGCGGCTTTTTCGAATTGCCGGTCCGGGGCGAGCTCGGGGTCCTCCGCGCGCAGATAATTCGCCAGGACCCCGAGGATGTGGATCGGGTCGTCAGACCAGCGGGGCATTCCCAGGTCGATCTCCGCGACCGCGCGGTGGCCGTACCGGGCCAGGAACCCGGAAAGCCCGGTCTGCAGGGGCCCGGGAAGGCGGCCCGCCCGGTAACGCCTGGCCAGCTCGGGCAAGGTGGCCTCGCCGAACACCGCCGTGGACGCCGCATCGTTGCGGATGGCGGCGGCCAGCGACCAAAGTTCCAGGTCCATCTCCGTGGTCACGTTGTTGGGCAGGCCGCGCAGGACGTCCTGCAGCGCCCCGTTGCCCGGGCTTCCCGCGAGTTTCCCGGCCAGGGCCAGCAAGGCGAACCCCAAAGCGGGCAACGGCAGGAGGGCCGGGACCACCGGGAAGAGGCTGCGGTTGAGGATCCGTTCAACGTGGTCCAGGCGCTGCGCGGCGGTGGCGCTCGCGGGGACCACCAGGGCGGCCGCGAGCTGTTGGCCCACGAGGCCGGCCCGGCGCAGGGCTTCTTCGGGCCGGACCAGGGCGCGGAACACCGTCTCCGGGACCCTCGCGCGCGCCGCCACCGGGGCGACGTGGCGCAGGAGCGGCCACGGCGAGGTCATCGCGATGGAGAACCTGGGATCGGCGAAGAGCCGGCGCAGCACGGCGGCGGATCTGGCCTCCATGACGTCGAACACCCGCGGAACGATCGCCCGCCCGGTCTTGCTCCGGACCACGGTGGTGACGTCGAAGAAGATGCGCTGCCCTGCTTCCGCGTAGGGCGAGGGCCCGTCCCGGGGAACCGGCACAGGGAAACGCGCTGTGGCCGCCACGGAGGAGGCAATCAGCCGGATGCCGGCCAGGCCCATCGGTGTCAGGGGCCGGGTCAGTCCCTGGGCCAGGCTGAAGCACAGATAGACGCGTGTCCCCGGCCCCGACGGCGGTCTGACCGGCATCGGATAGAGCGTGGTGATCGGCCGGGACTGTGTCAGCCATGCGGTGCCGTCACGGTCCAGGGCCCATTCGAGGTCCTGCGGCGCGCCGAGGTGTCCCTCGGCGCGGCGGCCCAGGCGTTCAAGTGCGCCCAACTGGGAATCGTCCAGGCTCGGCAGGGAGCCGGCATCGGGTTGCATCAGCCGCTCGGTGCCACCGCCGGGCAGGGGGCGGATCAGCAGGCCCTTGGCCCCGATTCTTCGCTCCGTGATGGTTCCCGTGGCGCCGTCGATGACGAAGTGGTCCGGTGTGACGGCGCCGGACACCACCGCTTCCCCCAGCCCGGGGCTGGCGTCAATGACGGCCTCGTGCCGGCGCCCGGTCACGGGGTTGGCGGTGAACATCACCCCGGCCACGGCCGCATCCACCATGCGCTGGACCACCACCGCCAGGGACACCGTGGACGGGTCGATGCCTTGCACCGCCCGGTAGGTGACGGCGCGGTCCGTCCACAGGGAAGCCCAGCATTGCCGGACGGCCGCCAGCACGGCATCTGCGCCGATCACGTTAAGGAAGGTGTCCTGCTGGCCGGCGAAACTGGCAAAGGGCAGGTCCTCGGCGGTGGCTGACGACCTTACGGCGACGGCGGCGTCCGCTCCCAGCGCCGCGTACGCGGCCCGCACGGCGGCTTCGGTGCCGGCAGGGATGCCGGCGCCGAGCACCAGGTCGCGGGCCTTGGCGGCGAGGGACGCCAGCGCGGAAAGGTCAGCGGGTGCCGTTGCGGCAAGGGCACGCTGCACTTCGGCCAGTGCCGGGGAATCCGTGGCTTCCAGGTAGGCCCGGGTGCCCAGGCAAAAGCCGGGCGGGACCGGCAGCCCGGCGCACGCCAGCTCGCCCAGGTTCGCCGCCTTGCCGCCGACCTCGGCCAGCAAGTCCTGGCCGACGTCTTCCAAGGCCAGAACCAGCCCGTCCTGGGCCGGTTCCGGCCTCCGGGGGTGCCCCATGTGCGGACCGTCCTTCCGGCGTCGAGCCGTACGTGGGGAAGTTAGGAGTCGCCGAGCATCGGGCCGAAGCTGGCCCTGTCCGCAAGCCGCAGGTCGTCGCGGTCCGGCACCACCATCACTGGTCCCTTGGCGTGGTGGAGGACGCCGTCGGACGTCGAACCCAGCAGCATTCCGGCAAAGCCTCCCCGCCCGCGGGTGCCGACCACTACGAGTTCCACGTGACGGCTGGCATTGACGAGGATGTCGACCGGAGAGCCGTCCACCAGCTGCGTCTCGACCTCCAGGGCCGGGAAGTGGCTCCGCAGCCAGGCCACACCCGCGTCGAGCTGGATCTTGATGTCGGCGAACAGGGCATCGCGGTCCATCGGCGCGGGCACCCAGGCAAGCGAGCCCGTGTACTGGGGGACGGCGCACACCAGGCGCAGCCGGGCGGAGAGGCGTTCGGCCTGGGCCGCGGCCTCCAGCACCGCGATGCGTGCCTGGTCGGAACCGTCGACGCCGACCACCACAACGTTCTCGACCGGCTGGCGGCCGGACTTCGCCCGCTCGGCCAGGACATGTTTGTCGGCAGTGGTTTCGCCCAGACGGTCGGCACAGATCAGCGGCACGGTGACGGTGGGGCACTTCGCGTGGGCGGGCAACGCACTGCTGACCGAGCCGAGCAACCGGCCAACAAAGCCGCCGCGGCCACGGGTTCCGAAGACCAGCAGCTCGGCGGATTCGCTGATGTCCAGCAGCACGCCGGATGCGTCCCCGTTTTCAACGGACGCGTCGACGTCGATGTTGTAGCCGGCCACCTTGTCCAAGGCGTGCTTGAGAATGGCTTCGGCACCCTCGCGGATCACGGAGTCGTCCACGGTGGCGTAGCCGCCGTCGAGCCCGGAAGCGGCGAAGATCGGAACCGAATAGGCGGTCACGATGTGCAGCGGGCGGCCCCGGCGCTCGGCCTCGCGGGCGGCCCAGACGAGGGCACACTGGCTGTGGTCCGAACCATCGAAGCCCACCACGATTCCGCGCAGAGGAGCTGGCTCGCCGCCGGTCTCCCATTCCGGGTCCGGGTGCACCTGTTCACGGCCCATGGGGTCCGCCTCCTCGCGATTCTTGCCTGATGTTGCGGCTATTCTGCCAGACCTGCCGGCGCCCGGCGTTCACCGGCTGGGGCGACCCGGACCCTGCGCGCAACAACCCCTCTTTTTCCTCACTATTCTCGGTTAATTGCGAACATACAAGACGGCGGCAGACGGGCCGCGGCGGCCCCGGACCGAAGGATTTACGCAGAATTAACATGCCGGCGCAGGGCCCGTTTCCGGGCTGGTTGCCGGCGGCGGCCTACGCGGAACCCGCTTAAGATGCGGGCAGTTCAGCCAATGTCCTACCTCCCCTATTCACGGAGCGGGATCTTGGGTATTCTTCGATTCGTTGCTGAACCGAGACTGGTAATTCAGAACGCAGCTGCTCGGCGGCTGCGGAACCCAGGCCGAGGTCAGCGCCGGGGCTATTGCCCCACGACTGGCGCCATTTCGAGGAGGACCCTGCAGTGTCGAGCATGCCTTTGTGCGGCGGGATTGAGCGGACCACGGCCGTGGTCATCGGGACAGGGCTCTCCGGCCTGGCTGTGGCCAGCGAGCTCGAGCGCCGCGGTGTTGCATCCATCATTGTGGACGGCCTGGATCTCCTGGGCGCCGGTCACCCGGCCAACACTTCCTCGCTCCAGCGCTGCGACGCGGCTGATGCCGCCAGCCTGAAAGAGCGCAACGAAATCCTGCGGCATCTGCGCAACTACGCCGCAAGCCACAAGCTCGACGTGCGCAACGGCATCCGGGCACTGCAGCTGGACCACCTTGACGCCGGCACCGGCGGGTCCTCCGCCGGGCAGTGGGCCGTCCAGACCCCGGGCGGGGTCCTCCTGGCCGATCATCTGGTCCTGACCCGCTGCGCTCACAGCCAGTTGCGCCGCATGCTCTCGGAGCTCGGCATGGCCGCCGGACGGAATGTCATGGCGGCGATGCATGCCCTGGGGATGTATCTCGTGGGGGTCGGCGAGCTCATCACGCCCACACCGAAGGAAGTGCTGCGCCAGGCCAAGGTAGTGGGGCAGGCGATCTCCGCCAAGGTCTACCCGGACGGACGGCCCGCGCTCCTGCCCGGCGCCCTTTCCCTGGCTGCCTCGGTCTAGCCCAGAGGCAACGTCTTCCAGAGGCGAATGGGGCCGCATACGGCACGACGGAGGGCCCTGAACGGGGGCTACGTGACCCCGCGTTGGTGTTCAGGCTTCAGTGTCGCTTCAGTCTTCAGTGTCGCTGCCCGCGTCCGGCGTGAGGCGGCGCTTGGCCATGAGGGCGAGCGCCACCAGGATGCCGATGCCCACGGCGACGAAGCCCATGACGCTCCAGGGAAACGGCTGCGACGCGTCGGGCGCCGGGGTGGGCGCCTGTGTGGTGCCCGGCTGAGGGGTGCCGAGCGTGGGAACCGCAGCAGCCGCCGTCGCGCCCGGGGCAGCCGCCGCTGCGGTAAACGTGAAACTGCCCTCGATGGGATGGCCGTCTGAACTGGCCACCCGCCACTGCACGGTGTACTGCCCGGCAGGGGCACCGGCCTTGAGCTTCTGCGAGGCCACGTTGTCGACGATCTCCACCGGACCGTCCGCCCAGTTGGAACCCGCGGCGCTGCTGACCACGATCTGCGACCCCAGGGCCAGCGGATTATGATTGAACGTGACCGAAACCTTCTCCGGCGGCGCCGCGAGAGTTGCTCCGGAGGAAGGGCTGGTGGACTCCGCGGTGTCGTGCGCCGACGCCGGACCTCCGGTTCCCAGCAGAACGGCGGCGGCGACGATGGCGCCCAGCAGGACACCCCTGAACTGTCTGATCAGGCGCATGGGCAGGCTACTCCTAGTGTTGTCTTCCTTACAGACTAGGCGAAAACGCGGGGTTGTCCGCGGGGCGCCCAATAAGATATAAGGCAACACCCATCACTCCCGGAGGACTCATGCAAGGTCTAATGCTCAAGCAGGACTCTAAACTCGACCGGTATTTCAAGATCTCCGAGCGGGGTTCGAACGTCTCGCGCGAGATTCGCGGAGGGTTCGCCACGTTCTTCGCCATGAGCTACATCGTGGTGCTGAACCCGCTGATCCTCGCCGGACCGGACTCCACGGGCGCGACGCTCGGCTTCCCCGCCGTCGCCGCTGTCACAGCCTTCGTGGCCGGCATCCTCACCATCCTCATGGGCGCGTGGGCGAAGCATCCCTTCGCGCTGGCCACCGGCCTCGGCGTCAACGCGTTTGTCGCGGTCACCGTGGCCACGAACCCGGGCCTCACCTGGCCGGACATGATGGGCCTCGTGATGCTCTCCGGCGTCACCATGCTGATCCTGGTCCTCACCGGCTTCCGGACCGCCGTGTTCAAGGCCGTTCCCGAGGGACTGAAGACCGCGATCGTGGTCGGCATCGGCCTCTTCATCGCCCTGATCGGTCTCGTCAACGCGGGCTTCGTGCGCCGCATCCCGGATGTCGCCGGCACCACCGTTCCGGTCGGGCTCGGCTTTGACGGCAAGCTGGTGGGCTGGCCCACTTTCGTGTTCGTCTTCGGCCTGATCCTCACCATCGCCCTCGTGGTCCGCAAGGTCAAGGGCGCCATCCTGATCGGCATCGTCGCCTCGACCATCCTGTCGGTGATCCTGGAGTCCATCCTGCACATCGGCCCCAGCTTCGACGGCAAGACCCACAACCCGCAGGGCTGGTCCCTCGTCGCGCCCAAGTTCTCCGAGTGGACCGCGCCGGACCTGTCCCTGATCGGCAAGGCCAACCCCTTCGGCGCCTTTGAGCATCTCGGCTTCGTCGCGGCCACCCTGCTGGCGTTCGTGATCCTGCTCAGCATCTTCTTCGATGCCATGGGCACCATGGTGGGCCTGGCCACCGAGGCCGGCACCATCGACAAGGACGGCAACATCCCCAACGTCGACCGCGTGCTGCAGGTGGACGCCCTCGGCGCAATCGTTGGCGGCGGAGCTTCCGTCTCGTCGAACCAGATCTACGTCGAATCCGGCGCCGGCATCGGTGAAGGTGCCCGCACCGGCCTGGCATCGGTCGTCACCGGCCTGCTGTTCCTCGTGGCCATGTTCTTCACCCCGCTGATCAACCTCGTGCCGTTCGAAGCTGTGGCTCCGGCCCTGGTGATTGTCGGCTTCATGATGGTCTCGCAGGTCGGCAAGATTGACTGGCAGGACTGGGGCATCGCGATCCCGGCCTTCCTGACCTTCACCCTCATGCCGTTCACGTACTCGATCGCGAACGGCTTGGGCGCCGGCTTCATCAGCTTCGTGCTGATCCGCCTGTTCCAGGGCCGTGCCCGCGAAGTGCACCCGCTGATGTGGGCTGTCGCTGCGGCGTTCCTCCTGTTCTTCGCGATCGGCCCGATCGAGGCCGCGCTCGGGATCCACTGAGTCCTGCCGAGAACCCTCCGCCGAGACGGCAGTTCCCGGTGGTGTTTGTAGAAAACGCCATCATGAACTACCGTCTCGGCCCTGTTTAACGTCCGCTAAACGCGGTTTTCCGGGATTTCGGACACGACGACGGCGGAGCCGCTGGTTTTCGGGCGCCGGCTGCGGTGAGCTAGGACCATGGTTACTGCCGCCCTCTTCGTCGACGTTCCCCCGCTGCCCTGGACCGGAAGGTTCGATGGCGACGGCGCCGAGCACCGGCGCTGGTGGCAGGCCGTGACTGCCTACGCTCCACCGGCGTCGGCGGCCGCGCACCCGGCCCCATTCAGCAGCCGGACCGCCGTCATACTCGGCTTCGGCAGCGATGAAGGGGTGCGCCGCAACAAGGGCCGGCCCGGCGCCGCGGCCGCGCCCGCCGCCATCAGGGCCGCCCTGGGCCCGCTCGCCTTCCACTCCGGCCGGGACGTGCTCGACGCCGGGGACGTCACCGTGCGTGACGGGTCCCTGGAGGCCGGCCAGGCGCGTGCCGGGCAGGCCATATCCCGGATTATCGACGCCGGGCAGCTGCCGGTGGTGCTGGGCGGCGGCCATGAAACCGCGTTCGCCAGCTACCTCGGCGTCGCAGGGTCGGCGGCCGTGCGCGAGGGCCTGAGGGTCGGCGTGCTGAATCTGGACGCCCACTTCGACCTCCGCGACGAACCCGTGCCCAGCTCCGGGACGCCGTTCCTGCAGATGGCCCGCGCGGAAGCGGCCGCCGGCCGCGAACTGCGCTACGCCGTCGTCGGGATTTCCGAGCCGAACAACACCCGGGCACTGTTCCGGACCGCAGAGGAACTGGGCGTGGACTACCTGCTGGACGAGGACTGTACGGCAGAGGCCGCGCAGTCCTTCGTGGCGGAGTTCCTGGCGCAGGTGGATGCCTTGTACCTGACGATCGACCTGGACGTCCTGCCGGCCTCGGTGGCTCCCGGTGTCAGCGCCCCGGCCGCCTACGGGGTGCCGCTGCCCGTGATCAGCTCCGTGTGCCGGCAGGTGGCAGCCAGCGGGAAGCTCCTGCACCTGGACGTCGCGGAGCTGAATCCGGAGTTCGACATCGACGCCCGCACCGCCAAGGTGGCCGCGCGGCTGATCACCACGCTGCTCGGGTAACGCGGGCGGGCTAAACGGCGGTGCGGGGAGCTTCCCCTTCGTCGCCGTGCTGTTCCAGGGCCCTGCGCTGGCGCAACCGGTCCAGCCGGTTCATCACCGGGGCCGTCGTGGCGCCGTGCAGCACGATCGACATCGCCACGACCAGCCCCGCCAAGGCCCAAAGCTCGTGCGCCTGCGCGGCGAAGTTTCCCGTGCCCAAAGCGAAGGCGACGTAGTACAGCGAGCCGACACCGCGGATGCCGAAAAAGGAAATCGCAATCCGCTCCCGCGTGCCGGTCTTGCCCCGCGCCAGCGCCAGCCAGCCGGAGAGCGGCCGCACAAGCAGGAGGAAGGCCAGCGCCACCAGCACCTCTGCCCAACCGATCCCGGCCAGCAGTCCGCGGGCGATGGCACCGCCGAGCAGCACCAGGATGACCACGGTCATGAGCCGTTCGAGCTGCTCCACGTAGGAGTGCATCACGCGGTGGAAGCCGTGGGTGCGTTCCGCGGCTCGGATGGTCACCGCGCAGACGAAGACTGCGACGAACCCGTAGCCCTCGAGCATCTGCGCCGCCCCGTAGGCCAGGAAGGTCGCGGCGAGCGCCACAAAGCCCTCCGAGTGGTTGGAGAGCCGGATACTTTCGTGCCGGGCGGCGAAAAAGAGCCTGCCCATCGCTTTTCCGGCCGCGAAGCCCAGGAGAACGCCGATGCTGATCCGCCAGAGCACGTCCACGGCGAACCAGGGCGCGAACCACTCGGACGGGGACGCGCCGACCAGGCTGATGGCGATGGCCAGATAGACAAACGGGAACGCCAGGCCGTCATTGAGCCCGGCTTCGGAGGTCAGTCCGAACCGGATCTCGTCTTCGCCGCGCTCGGCCTCACCCTCGTCGTCGGCCGGCTCACCCACCTGCACCTCGGAGGCCAGGACCGGGTCGGTAGGTGCCAGCGCGGCGCCAATGAGCAGGGCGGCACCGAGGCCTAGGCCCAGGACCCCCAGCCCCAGCAGGGTCAGGCCCACGATGCAGAGCGGCATGGCAATGCCCAGCATCCGCCAGGTGGTGGACCACCGGCGCAGCCCGACCGGGCGGTCCAGGGCCAGCCCGGCGCCCATCAGCGAGATGAGGACGCACACCTCGGTCAGGTGCGTGGTGAAGTCCGCGTATTGCACAGGATCCGGGTCCGGCAGGCCGGGGATGAAGGTGAAGGCCAGCATCCCCGCGGCGAGGAACACCATCGGCATGGACAGCGGCGCGTTTCGCAGCAGCTTCGGCAGAACTGCGGCGGCCAAGACGGCCAAGCCCGCCGCCGCGAACACGATACTGGTCACCTCGAACACGTGCTTTCCCTCCTGCCCGCGGCCCGGTCTCCCGGGAATGAGTCGGGGCGCCGTCCCCAACGGAACGGCGCCCCTCCTCTAGAACATACCCGCGTGCGGGGTGGAAAGCCGGTAACGATCAGCTACGGCGCACCTGCACGCCGTCGGACTGCAGGAAAAGCTGCGTTTCGGACGGCCCGGCCGGGACCAGCCAGAGCACATTTCCGCTCAGTGAGACCTCTTCGACCTCACCGGCCGCAATGACCTGTGCGTGCTTGACGATTTCGACCCGTTCGCCAGCCCGAAGGCCGCTCCAGTCGGAAACCGTCGCTGCTGATGCAAGGCGCCTGGACAGTACCGTGCCGCGTGCTTTCATAGAACTATTACCCCTTTGTATGTGTTCTTTGCCACAACTTCGTCGGTGTGGACTTTCCATTTGTACTACACATCCCGTGCTCCCGAAGGCCGTGTTGCCGAAGATTTCGGGAACACCGGGAATTCTTCAGCTCCCGTGCACTTTGTTTCCTTTCAGGCGAGATTTCCGACGGCGGATTCGGCCGCCGCCCGGATTCGGCCCGACGCCACCAGCGCGTCAGCCGCTTCCAGCTCCGGCGACAGGAACCGGTCGGTTCCGGGACCGTCGACGACGTCGCGCAGCGCGGCGATCACGGCGGTGCCGGCGGGGCCCGGCGTGAGTTCGCCCCCGGAGACCTGGGTGCGGATGTCCAGCGCGCGTGCCGAGGCCACCAGTTCGACGGCCAGCACGCGGCGCAGGTTCTCCACCGCCTTGCGGAGCTTGCGCGCCGCGTGCCAGCCCATGGAGACGTGGTCTTCCTGCATCGCGGAGCTCGGGATCGAGTCGACCGACGCCGGCACGGCCAGGCGCTTGCTGTCCGAAACCAGTCCGGCCTGGGTGTACTGGGCGATCATGAGGCCCGAGTCGACGCCGGGGTCCGCTGCGAGGAAGGCGGGCAGCCCGTGCGAGCGCGCCGGATCCAGCATCCGGTCGGTCCGGCGCTCCGCGATGGAGCTCAGGTCCGCGACGGCGATGGCCAGGAAGTCCAGCACGTAGGCCACCGGGGCGCCATGGAAATTGCCGTTGGAGCTGACGCGGCCGTCGGGCAGGACCACCGGGTTGTCGATCGCGGCGGCCAGTTCCCGGGAGGCGACCAGGGCCGCGTGCTCCACGGTGTCCCGGACAGCGCCGGCCACCTGCGGTGCGCAGCGCAGCGAGTACGCGTCCTGGACCTTGGTGTCATTGATCCGGTGCGAGGCCACGATCGGGGAGTTGGACAGGACCCGGAGCATGTTGTCCGCGGAGGCGGCCTGTCCCGGGTGCGGCCGGAGCGCGGCGTGCAGCTCGGGCAGGAACACCTGGTCCGTGCCGAGCAGCGCCTCGACGCTGAGCGCGGCGGTGATGTCCGCCGTCGTGAGCAGTTGCCGGATGTCCGCGATGGCCATCAGCAGCATCCCCAGCATGCCCTCGGTGCCGTTGACCAGGGCCAGGCCCTCCTTTTCGGCCAGCGTGACGGGTTCGATCCCGTGCTCCGCGAGGAGCTCCGCGACCGGACGGCCGTCCTTGCTGCCGTACAGCGTGCCGTCGGGGCCGGTCGCCTCGCCTTCGCCCATGAGGACGAGGGCGCAGTGGGACAGCGGCGCGAGGTCCCCGGAGCAGCCGAGCGAGCCGAATTCGCGGACCACCGGGGTGATGCCGGCGTTGAGGACGTCTACCATGGTCTGCAGGACCACGGGGCGGACGCCGGTCCGGCCGGAGGCGAGGGTCTTGGCGCGCAGGAACATGATGCCGCGGACCACCTCGCGTTCCACGGCCGGGCCCATGCCGGCGGCGTGGCTGCGGATCAGGGATTTCTGCAGCTGGGTGCGCAGCTCGCCCGGGATGTGCCGGTTGGCCAGCGCCCCGAAGCCGGTGGAGATGCCGTACGCCGGGACGTCGCTGTGGGCGAGGTCGTCGATGTGGGCGCGGACCCGGGCGACCGCGTCGAGGGCTTCCGGGGCGATGGTCACCTTGGCGTCGTGGCGTCCGACGGCGACAACGTCTTCGGGGGTGACGCCGCTGGAGCCGAGGGTGACGGTCAGCGGTTCGTGGGTTGGGGCCACGCGACCAGGGTTAACTGGCCGAGCTTGCGAGGTTAGGGAGGTCGTTGGGATGGTCACTTTTTGGTTCCTTCGGTCATGGGGATGCGGACGCCGCGTTCCTTGGCGACATCGGCGGCGCGGTCGTAGCCGGCGTCGACGTGGCGGATAACGCCCATGCCGGGGTCGTTGGTGAGGAGGCGTTCGAGCTTTTGCGCGGCGAGGTCGGTGCCGTCCGCTACGGAGACCTGGCCGGCGTGGATGGAGCGGCCGATGCCGACGCCGCCGCCGTGGTGGATGGACACCCAGGTGGCGCCGGAGGCGGTGTTGAGCAGGGCGTTGAGCAGCGGCCAGTCGGCGATCGCGTCGGAGCCGTCGGCCATGGCCTCGGTTTCCCGGTACGGGGAGGCGACGGAGCCGGAGTCGAGGTGGTCGCGGCCGATCACGATGGGCGCCTTGACCTTGCCTTCCTTGACGAGCTGGTTGAACAGCAGGCCGGCCTTGGCGCGTTCGCCGTAGCCGAGCCAGCAGATGCGCGCCGGCAGGCCCTCGAACTCGACGCGTTCGCCGGCGGCGTCGATCCAGCGGTGCAGGTGCTTGTTCTCGGGGAAGAGCTCCTTGATGGCCGCATCCGTGACCGCGATGTCCTCGGGGTCACCGGAGAGCGCCACCCAGCGGAACGGGCCGAGGCCCTCGCAGAACAGCGGGCGGATGTAGGCCGGGACGAAGCCGGGGAATTCGAAGGCGCGGTCGTAGCCGCCCTTACGGGCCTCGTCGCGGATGGAGTTGCCGTAGTCGAAGACCTCGGCGCCGGCGTCCTGGAACTCGACCATGGCCTGGACGTGCTTGGCCATCGAGGCCTGGGCCTTCTTGGTGAAGCCCTCCGGGTCGGCCGCGGCCTCGCGGTGCCATTCCTCGACCGTGATGCCCTCGGGGAGGTAGCTCAGGGGATCGTGGGCGGAGGTCTGGTCCGTGACAATGTCCACGGTGAGCTCGCCGGCGTTGTGGCGGCGCAGGATCTCCGGGAACACCTCGGCGGCGTTGCCGACGTAGCCCACGGACCAGCCGCGGCGCTCCTCCTTGGCTGCCAGGACCTTGGCGATCGCGGCGTCGAGGTCGGTTTCGACCTCGTCGAGGTAGCGCTTGGCCGCGCGGCGGCGCAAGCGGGTCTCGTCGACGTCGACGATCAGGCAGGCGCCGTCGTTCAGGGTGACGGCGAGCGGCTGGGCGCCGCCCATGCCGCCGCAGCCGCCGGTGAGGGTCAGGGTGCCGGCAAGAGTGCCGTTCTCGTCGCCGGTGAGTTTGCGGGCGATCGCGGCGAAGGTCTCGAAAGTGCCCTGCAGGATGCCCTGGGTGCCGATGTAGATCCAGGAGCCGGCGGTCATCTGGCCGTACATCATCAGGCCCTCGGCCTCGAGACGGCGGAACTCGGGCCAGGTGGCCCAGTCGCCGACGAGGTTGGAGTTGGCCAGCAGGACGCGCGGGGCCCACTCGTTGGTGCGGAAAACGCCAACGGGCTTGCCGGACTGGACGAGGAGGGTCTCGTCCTTTTCCATGGTTTCCAGGGTGCGGGTGATGGCGTCGAAGGCGGCCCAGCTGCGGACGGCGCGGCCGGTGCCGCCGTAGACCACGAGGTCCTCCGGGCGCTCGGCGACCTCAGGGTCCAGGTTGTTCATGAGCATGCGCAGCGGGGCTTCGGTCTGCCAGCTCTTGGCGGTGAGCTCGGTGCCGCGGGCTGCCTTGACCGGGCGGGCACCGGTGGTGAAATCGGCGGGTGCCATGAGGGGCTCCTTCTGTGCTGTGGTGTTCGAGGGACGTGGTGTTCGAGGGACGTGGTGTTCGAGGGACGTGGTGTTCGCGGGACGTGGTGTTCGCGGGAAGTGGTTCTGTATCAACTAAAGCCTGTCTGCAGCGCCGGAGACAGGAGGTTCAGCCCGGTGCTGTCCGGGATTCCAGACCCCGCCCCTCCCCCCGTTGCTCCGACAAATTGACTTAGCCGGGCGGGTGGCAGGCAGCCCTAAAGCGATGGCGCAACGGGGGCGGCGGGGTCAGGCCGGGCGACCGTGGATCCGGACCGAAAGCTCGTTGGCGACCTTCTGCACGCGCGCGGCCAGGGCGGGCCAGTCCTCGGCCGGCAGCTTCTCCTCGAGAAACGTCACGGCGACGGCGGCGGTGGGCCATCCGACGTGGTCGGTCACGGCGGCCGCGATCGAGCCGAAACCTGGCGTCACTTCACCGTGTTCGGTGGCGTAGCCGCGCTGCCGGACCTGGTCCAGATGCGAGGACAGTGCGGAGTACTTCATGATGGGCGACTCGGTTTCGTGCCGGGCAGTGAACGCGGCGGCATTCGGGTACAGCGCCCGAACCTGGGACTTCGGCAGCGCGGCAAGTATCGCGCGGCCGCTCGCCGTCAGATGGCTGGGCAGCCGGACCCCGACGTCGGTCACGAGGGACGGCCGGTTCTTGGCCCGCTCCTCCACGATGTAAAGCACATCGCGGCCGTGCAGCACGGCCAGGTGCGCGCTTTCGCCGATCACGTCCACGAGCGCGGCGAGCATGGGCCGGCCCAGCCGGGACAGCGGCTCCTGGCGCGTAAAGGCCGAACTGAGCTCGAAGGCGCTGATGCCCAGGCCGTAGCGCTGTTCCTCGTGCAGGTGCAGCACGAAGCCGTTCGCCTCCATCACGCCGAGCAGGTGGTAGACGCTGGAGCGCGGCAGGCCCAGCACCGTGGCGATGTTCGACGCCGCCATCGGCCCGCGCCGGGAGGCCAGCAGCTTGAGGATGCGCAGCGTGTTCTCCGCCGCCGGCACTTTCGACGCCGGCTTGACGCCGGCGCTCCTGCTGGCAGGTTTGGGGGCGGACGCTGCCGCCGCCCCGGTCGGGGCTTCGACGGCGGTCCCGACGGCGGCCTCGACTGCGGACTCGGGGGCGCTTCCGCCTGTGTTTCCGGCCATAGCCGCTGCTGCGGCGGAGGCGGACGGGTGGCTCAAGGTGGTGCTGGTGGCTGGCATGGCTCCTCTTCAAAACGGGCAGTGTCCGGTATCCCGTACTTAAGCATGCGCCCAGCGGTTCGTCCCGGGTAGACCACCCGCCCTCGCAGTGTCTGGGACTCCGGACACTGCGAGGGCGGCGCCGCGGGCCTTCTGCCCCTATCCCCTGCGGCCCCGCCAGTGTTTCCTGAAGGCGTTTCGACGGCAGAGGTCTCGCGCGGAAAGGCAGGAAGGCATGGTTTCGGTACTGTCGGGCAAAGTGGCATTGGTGGCGGGAGCCACGCGCGGCGCCGGCCGCGGCACCGCCGTCGCCCTCGGCGAGGCCGGAGCCGTCGTGTACTGCACCGGCCGCACGACGTCCGGCCGGCGGTCCGACTATGGCCGGCCGGAAACAATAGAGGAGACGGCCCAGCTGGTCACCGCCGCCGGCGGGACGGGGATCGCCGCCGCCGTCGACCACCTGGTGCCGTCAGAGGTGAAGGCCCTGGTGCAGCGGATCGACGCGGAGCAAGGCGGGCTGGATATCCTCGTGAACGACATCTGGGGCGGCGAAGACCTTATCGAGTGGGGCACGCCGTTGTGGGCCCACGATCTGGCCGCCGGTCTGCGGATGCTTCGCGGCGCCGTCGACACGCATCTGATCACCAGTCATTTCGCCTTGCCGCTGCTCATCCGCCGGCCCGGCGGCCTGGTGGTGGAGATGACTGACGGGACCCGGGACCCTGACCTGCATCGGCGCAGCGGCGGCTCGTATTCCTCGGGCGGGCTGGCACGCGAGTACGGCTTCACCGACGTCGACGGCTCGCAGCCCGACTGCTGGCGGTATCTGGTGGAGGTGCAGGAAGCGGGACTTCCGGCGGACGCGACGGGGTACCGCTGAAGCCAAGCGGCGGAGGAAAGACTACGATCTGGATCATGAAGGATACGTGGGAGGCGTCCCAGGCCGGTGTCCTGGTTCTGCCCTCCGGCCGGTGCATCCGCGGCCGCGGCCTGCACTATCCGCTTCCGCCCGGGCCGCTCCCCGAGTTCGGCGTGTACCTGCTGGGCAAGCCGCCGCCGGCCGCGTCGTGGGAATTCCGCTGGGTGCGGTGGCCCGATCTCCGGCTGCCCGCCGACCAGGCCGACGCCCTGGACGCACTATCGGAAGCTTGGCGCCGGGCGGAGTCCGAGCGGGTGGAGGTCGCCTGCATGCGCGGAATCGGCAGAACCGGCACCGCCCTGGCCTGCATCGCCATCCTGGACGGGGTTCCGCCGGAGCAGGCAGTGACATACGTGCGCCGGAACTACCGCCGGCGGACGGTGGAGACGCCCGGGCAGCGCCGGTACGTGGCCCGCTTCAGGCCTCAGGAGGCGTGACCCGTTTGCCAACGCGGGACCTTCCCGCCCAGAAGCCGCGGGCCGCATCTCAGAGGACGACGACGGCCTTGCCGCGGAGATGGCCGTCGTGCACGTCCCGGATTGCCGCCGGCGCGTCGGCCAGGGCGTAGCACTTGCCGACGACCGGGGTCACCGTGCCGGCTTCGATGAGCCCGGTGAGGAACCGCAGGTCCTCCGCCCGCTCGTCCGACATGACGCCCTTGAGCCGCTGGCCGACAAACGCTGACAGCAGCCCCGCGCCCAGCGAGCGTTCAAAGCCGCCCGTCAGCCGCCCTCCGCCCTCCCCGCCGACGATGGCGAGCGTTCCCTTCGGCGTTAGTGGCCGCCGGAGGACGGAGAGCGGACGGTTGCCAGCGGTATCCACGATGAGGTCGAAGTGCCTGGCCCCGTCCGCGAAGTCATCATGCTTGTAGTCAATGACGTGGTCCGCGCCGATCGACCGGACCAGGTCCGTTTTCAAAGTGCTGCACACCCCCGTCACCTGCGCCCCGAACGCCTTGGCGAGCTGCACCGCATACGCGCCGACGCCGCCTGCCGCGCCGATAACCAGGACCTCCTGGCCGGCCTGGACCTTGCCGACGTCGCGGAGCGCCTGGAGTGCAGTGACGGCGGAAATCGGGACGGCGGCAGCCTGCTCGAAGCTGAGGTTCTTCGGCTTCAGCGCGAGCCTGGCCTCCTTCGCGCACGCGTATTCCGCAAACGATCCGTCGCAGGTGCCGTACACCTCATCGCCCGGCCGGAAGCCGACCACGTTCCGGCCCGCTGCCTCCACCAGGCCAGCCACGGCACGGCCCCGGATGCGTGTCTTCGGTTTCGAAAGCCCGTACCCGATGGCCCGGGTCAGATACGGAAGTCCCGTCATGAGGTGCCAGACGCCCGGGTCGACGCCGGCGGCCCGGACCCGGATCAGCACGTCGTCATCGCCGGGAACGGGAGCTTCGACGTCGCGCAGTTCCAGCACTTCAACGGACCCGTAAACATCCTGGACGATCGCTTTCATGGTGATCTGCCTGCCGCTCCCGCAACCAACCCGCGATGTGAACACACCTGACATCCGGAAACTAGAGAAACCCCGGCGCGGTGTCAAGCGTTTCGGCCTCTTCGGAGGATGAAGTCCGATGGCCCACAGTCTGAAATCAAAGACATGAAATGCCCGTGAGTCTCATCACAGCGATGCTGAACATGGTCTGCTGGATAGCGATCCCCCTCCCAATGACGAGAAGGTATTCGCATGCAACAAGCCCAAACCGCGACACAACCGGCCACTGCAGAAGCAGGCAACGGCGGCGCCGTCACAGCCGGTGATTCCGTCCTCAGCAGGGGGCTGAATGTCCGCCATATCCGGTTCATGGCGCTGGGCTCGGCGATCGGCACGGGGCTGTTCTACGGATCAGCTTCCGCCATCCAGAAGGCAGGGCCCGCCGTCTTGTTCGCCTACATGATCGGCGGCGCGGCAGTGTTCATGGTGATGCGCGCCCTGGGTGAAATGGCGGTCCGGCATCCGGTGTCCGGGTCCTTCGGCCAGTACGCGAGCCGTTATCTGGGACCGCTGGCCGGGTTCGTCACGGGCTGGACCTACGTTTTTGAAATGGCGATTGTGGCCATCGCGGACGTCACGGCCTTCAGCATCTACATGGGATTCTGGTTCCCGGAGGTGGAGCGCTGGGTGTGGGTGCTGGCCATCATCTTCTTCCTGGCCGCCCTGAACCTGCTCAGCGTCAAGGTCTTCGGCGAGCTCGAGTTCTGGTTCTCGTTGATCAAGGTGGCGGCCATCATCGCGATGATCGCCGGCGGCGCGGCGATCATCGTATTCGGCTTCCAGACCGGCGGCGCCACCGTGGCGCCCGGACTGGGCAACCTCGTGGAACACGGGGGCCTGTTCCCCAACGGGTTTGAAGGCCTCCTGGCCTCCTTCGCGGTGGTGATGTTCGCCTTCGGCGGGGTGGAGACTCTGGGCATCACGGCCGGCGAAGCGGCCGACCCGAAGAAAGTCATCCCCAAGGCCGTCAACACCGTTCCGGTGCGGGTCCTGCTGTTCTATGTGCTGACCCTGGGCGTGCTGATGAGCCTGTTCCCGTGGGATGGGATCGGCAGCAACGGCAGCCCCTTCGTGCAGATTTTCAGCGGCCTGGGCATTCCGGCGGCGCCCCACATCCTCAACGCCGTGGTGATCACGGCGGCGCTCTCCGCCGTGAACAGCGACATCTTCGGCGCCGGCCGGATCCTGTTCGGCCTGGCCCGGCAGGGGCACGCCCCGGCAAGCTTCGGCAAGGTATCCCGCCAGGGGGTGCCGTGGATGACCGTGGTGATGATGACAGGCATCCTGCTGGTGGGGGTCGTCCTCAACGCCGTGATCCCGGAGGATGTTTTCCTGCTGATCGCCTCGATCGCGACCTTCGCCACCGTGTGGGTCTGGGCCATGATCCTGGCATCCCATGTCGCGATGAAACGCGAAATCGCGCGCAAGGGGCTGCCGGCGTCGGAGTTTCCGTCCCCCTGGTGGCCGGCCGCGTCCGTGCTGACCATCGCCTTCATGGCCCTCGTGATCGCAATTCTGGGTGCCTTCGAGGACACCCGGGTGGCACTGTATGTTGGCGCGGTCTGGCTCGGTGTGCTGGTGGTGGCCTACCGGCTCTGGGTTCGCGGTCATGGCCGGGCTCGGGCCGAGCTCGCCGATGAAACGGCGCAGCTCCCGCAGGTGCCTGCCGGCCGGTAGCGGGGCTAAGATCAGGCATGGTTCCAGTCCCTAACCTCCTGGCCTTCGCCGTTGCTGCCCTCATCCTGATCGCCATGCCGGGCCCCAGCGTGCTGTTCGTGATCGGGCGGACCCTGGCGTTGGGCCGCAAGGGCGGACTGCTCAGCGTCCTGGGCAACGCGGCAGGCGAGTTGGTGCAGGTCGCGGCCGTGGCGCTGGGCGTCGGAGTGGTGCTGGCCCAGTCCCTCCTGCTCTTCAGCGCGGTGAAGTTCGCCGGCGCCGCCTATCTGGTGTATCTGGGGATCCAGGCGATCCGGCACCGCGGCGGCGGCCCGACGGCGGCGGACCCGTCCAACCCGTCGTCGACCGCGCGGGTGCTCCGGGAGGGATTCATTGTGGGCGCGACCAACCCGAAGTCGATCGTCTTCTTCGTGGCCGTGCTCCCGCAGTTCGTGGACTACTCCGCCGGCGCAATTCCGGTCCAGCTCGCCACCCTCGGCGCGGTGTTCCTGCTGATCGCACTGGTGTCCGACAGCACGTGGGCCCTCGTGGCGGGAACGGCCCGGCACTGGTTTGCCCGGTCTCCCCGGCGGATCGGCGCGCTCAGCACCACCGGTGGCGTGATGATGATCGGACTGGGCGGCACGCTGGCGCTGACGGGCACGAAGACCTAGCGAACCACCCTGTGCTCAGGCCGCGTTCGGGAAGACGCCAGCGCCCGCAAGCCCGGAGCGCGGCGCGGTCTGCACCTTGGCGCAGATCCAGCGGCCGAGTTCCGTGGCGCGCACCGGATCAATGGCGGTATCGAACCCGGCCCGCCCCAGCATCCACACCAAGTCCTCGGTGGAGACGTTCCCGGCCGCTCCGGGGGCAAAGGGGCACCCGCCCAAGCCTCCGACTGCACTGTCGAAGACCCCGACGCCGGCGGCCATCGCCGCGTAAGTATTGGCCAAGGCGGTGTGGCGCGTCTCGTGCAAATGCGCCCGCAACTGCGCGTCGGTTTCAGCACGCAGCGCGGTGAAAAGCGCACCGACCTGCCACGGAACGGCGCAGCCGATGGTATCGGCGAGCGCGAGCTCGGCCAGCTTGCCGCGCGACAATGCGCTCCGGACCACCGAGAGGGTCTGTTCCTGCGGGACATCGCCCTGGTAGGGGCAGCCGAAGGCGACGGCGGCGGTCACGGTGAGCGGAATCGAGGCCGCGGAAGCGATCGAGGATACTTCCGCCAGGGAATCGAGGGCCGCCGCCACGGTGGTGTTCTGGTTTGCCGCGGCGAAGGCGTCCGTCACGGGCAGCACGTAGTTCATCTCGTCCACACCCGCGTCCACCGCGCGGACGGCACCCCTCGTATTCAGGACCAGCCCGATAAAGCTGGCACCGCTATCGCGGGGCACCCCGGCCATGACCGCGTCGGCGTCAGCCATCTGCGGGACCTTTTTGGGGTTCACGAAGCTGACCGCTTCAATCCGCCGCGCCCCCAGGGAGATGAGCTCGTTGATGAGCCGCAGCTTGTCGCCGGTACTGACGGGCACCTTCTCGTTCTGGAGTCCGTCCCGGGGACTGACATCGACAATGGAAACGGCCCGTGAGCCCTGTACATCAGTCATCAGATGGCACCTTCATCTCTGGCGGTCTGCAATTCCTCATCGGAGAGCCCGAGCAACCCTTCATAGATCGCCCGGTTATGCGACCCCGGGGTTAGCGGCCCACTCCAGCCGATGCCCCCCGCACTTCGGGTCAGGCGGGGAACGATCCCGGGCTGGACCACGGTGCCCAGTTCTTCGTCAGGCACTTCCACCAGCATCCCCCTGGCGCGCATCTGGGGATCCGCGAAGATGTCCTCAATGCTGCTAACCGGGCTGTTCGGCACGGAATGCCGGTCCAGGACCGCTGTCAGCTCCTCATGGCTGTAGCCTGCCGCCCACTCGGCGATCAGGGATTCCAGCGCCTCTTGGTTCACGCCCCGGGCCGCGTGGTTGCTGTAGCGCGCGTCCGACGCCAGTTCGGGGCGTTCCATGGCCGCGGCCAACCGCACGAAGACGGAGTCCTGGTTTGCGGCGATCACGACCCACTTGCCGTCACTGGAACGAAAGATGTTCGACGGCGCGATCCCCTTGAGGCCCGATCCGCTGGGACCCGGCACAATGCCTGCTGCCGCGTAGTCGGGCACGGCGCTCTCCAGGAGTGAAAAGCATGCTTCCACGAGGGATACGTCCACCACCTGACCTGTTCCGCCCCGCGCATCCCGCCAGTACAGGGCCAGCAGAATGCCCTGCAGGGCATAGAGCGACGCCAGGCTGTCCCCGAGCGAGATGCCGGTGCGTGGAGGCGCCTGGTCCGGGTAGCCGTTGAGGTAGCGCAGCCCGCCGCGGGCCTCGGCCACCGAGGCGTAGCCGGGCTTTTGCGCGTCGGGTCCCGTCTGTCCGTAACCGGAGACCCTGGCGATGATGAGCCCGGGATTGGCTTTCCAAAGTTCCTCGGGGGCAAAGCCAAGGTTCTCAAGCGTTCCGGGCCGGAAGTTCTCCAGGAGCACGTCTGCTTCCCGGCAGAGTTCGAGAAAGAGTTCGCGTCCTCGCGGTGATTTCAGGTCGAGCGTCACGCACTTCTTCCCGCGGGACTGCACAGACCACCACAGGGGGTGCCCGTTGACGTGGGCCCTCCCCCATTCCCGCATCGGATCCGGCCGGTTGGGCGATTCGATCTTGATCACTTCCGCGCCGAAATCGGCGAGTTGGCGGCCTGCGAAGGGCCCGGCAATCAGGGACCCGAGTTCCAGGACGCGCACGCCGGCCAAGGGACCGTCGGCGCGGCGGGGGTCGGACGCGGTCGAAGCCCGGGGTTCGCCGCCTCGCAGGGCGGCCTCGGAAACCTTCACCATTGTGGGACTCCTGTTCTGCCGGCGCTGGCAAAATCCGTCGCAGCGTCGCGGATTCGTTTAGCCCGGAGCCTATTGAGCAGTCCTTCTCTGGCACCAGACCATTTCATATTGTGGACTTAGATCCACGATGTGGGTAGGCCTCCCTGCGGAAGTCTTCCCCCGATGCTTCGTGTCGACTCTTCTGCCGCAGCAAGTACAGGCTCAACCCAAGAGGCGCAGACGTCATACGGCATCCTCAGCGCCGGACCCATGACCGTGAGCGCGCCGTACAGTTCGGCCTGCGGGCCGAAGATGGGGGCAGAGATCCCGCTCGCGCCCGAGACGCGCTCCCCGGTGGTGATGGCAAAACCGTCCGCTCTGGCCTTGGCGACGGCGGCCTCCAGGTTTGCGGCGTCCGTGATCGTCTGGTCGGTCAGCGAGTGCAGACCCGAGCGGTAGATCTGCTCGGCCACCTCCGGGTTCCAGGCCAGAAGAACTCGTCCGGCCGCACCGACGTGGAGCGGCATGATCTCACCCACCTGAACCACTCTCCGGAGCATCCGCCGGGTCTCCGCGAGAGCGATGCACACCCGTTTCCCCTGCGATTCCCGGAAAATGCAGACCGTTTCGCCGAGCTCGTCACGCAACCGCCGCAACACGGGGGTGAGCAGTTCCAGGTGGTCGAGCCCCTGGACGGCCGGTGCCGCCCAATGGGCCATCCGGACCCCCACACGGAACCTGTCCCCGTGCCGGTCCAGGATGCCCTCCTGGACCATATTTGCCACAAGGCGCTGCACGGTCGAGTGGGGCATCCCGGTCGCGGCCCGCAACTCAGCCAGGGACAGCTCCGGCTGGGCAAGGGAAAAGGACTCAAGTATGGACGTGATTTTTCGAAGAACCAACAACGGCGTGGCCGAGGTTTCATTGGGGCTCATAGACAAAGTGTATGAGCCTGCGCCGCGGGCGCGGGCACCGGTGGACCGGACGACGTCACCTTTCTCGGATCGTTGAGTGTGACGGGGGTTACTGTTAGCATCGGGTCCACATCATGATGGTGAACCCACGATATGGAAGTCAGGCCCGACGCGTCAGAGCCGACGCAGGGGGGCGCGGGGCGGCGTACAACTGTCCGACCCGGTAAGGACCAGCAGCGAGAACAATCGGCCAGCGACGGCCGGGGAGAGTGCAACGATGCCAGCTGCAAAGGCAGACACGTCAACGTACGCGGTGGAGCTCACCGCGTGCACCAGGCAGTTCCCGATGCCAGGGGGTGAGACCTACTTCGCCGTCCGCGACATCAACCTCAAAGTCGAGCCCGGCCGGTTTGTGTCGATTGTCGGTCCCACGGGTTCGGGCAAGTCCACCATCCTCAACATGGCGGCCGGGCTGCTGAACCCAAGCGTTGGCGAAGTGAAGAGCTTTGGAGAACCGGTAAGCGGGGTAAACCGGCGGGCCTCATATATGTTCCAGCAGGACCCCCTTCTGCCGTGGAAGACCGTCATCGACAACGTGAGCCTCGGCCTGACCATGGCCGGCGTATCGAAGGCCGAAGCCCATTCGGAGGCCCGGCGATGGCTCGAGAAGGTCGGACTCAAGAATTTCGCGGACCGTTACCCGCACCAGCTCAGCGGCGGGATGCGCAAGCGTACCGCCATTGCGCAGGCCTGGATCGTCAACCCCGATGTGCTGCTCATGGACGAGCCATTCTCCGCACTCGACGTCCAGACGCGCCAGATCATGGAGAACGAACTCCTTCAGCTGTGGCAGGAATCAGGCAAGGCCGTCGTCTTCATCACGCACGATCTGGACGAGGCCATCGCACTTTCCGACGAGGTGGTGATCCTGGGGGCCGGCCCCGGAAGCACGGTCGTGGGAAGCTACGACATCGACATCCCGCGGCCCCGCGACCTGCTCGATATCCGCGATGACCCGCAATTCGTGGCCCTGCACCGCGAGATCTGGGGCCGGTTGAAAGTCGAGGTTTCAAAGACCTACGAAACTGCTCTGGCGGAAGAAGGTGAAGTCGCGTGACGCTTCTGGAATCAAAGAAAAACGGCCTCTCGGCGGCGCTCGACGGCGGCACGCGCCGACGGACCCGCCGAACGGAAATGTCGCCGCTGGCGATGCGAAGCACGCAGCTCCTGCTCACCATCGCAGTCCTTGGCGCGTGGGAGCTCTCCGTGCGTGCCGGGATAGTGGACGAGTTCTTTTTCCCGCGGCCTACGGATATCTTCCAGACCATCTGGTTGTGGGTGTCGTCGGGTTTTGTCTTCCCGCACCTGTGGATCACCATGCAGGAAGCGATCCTCGCCTTCCTCGTCGGCGCCACCGCAGGTCTTCTCCTTGGCTTCGTCCTTGCCCGCGTGCGTTTCCTCGAGCGCCTGCTGGACCCGTTCCTGCAGATGTTCAACGCCCTCCCCCGCGTGGTGCTGGCCCCGATCTTTCTGCTCTGGTTCGGCCTGGGCATCTGGTCCAAGGTCGCGTTCGGCTTCACGCTGGTGTTCTTCATTGTCTTTTTCAACACCCTCGAGGGCGTTAAGAGCGTTGACCGCGTGCTGGTCGACAATGCGCGGATGCTGGGCGCATCCGAGAAGCACCTCCTCCGCCACGTTTTCATCCCCAGCGCCCTCACCTGGATTTTCTCCAGTCTGCACATCAGCGTGGGCTTCGCCATCACGGGCGCCGTGGTGGGCGAGTACCTCGGCGCATCCGCCGGCGTGGGCTACGCCATCGCCCAGGCACAAGGAGTCTTTGATACCAAAGGCGTGTTCGCCGGGATGTTCATCCTGATGATCGTGGTGCTGGTTATCGATCTCCTCGTCAACCGCCTGGAACGGCACCTGCTCCGCTGGCGCGCCGTCCAATCGTCGTCCTAGTCACCCGCGCCCCCGGCCCAGACGTTTCCCCAGCCAGTAAAGCGCGCCGGCGTCGCGGCCTTACCGATCCACTATCACCGCTCAGAAGGGACCATCCATGACACAAATCAAAGCCCGGCAAAGGGGCCGGGGCATCATCCGGCCGCTCACCCTTGTCGCCTCCGTTGCGCTGGCCCTATCCGCCTGTGGCGCCCCGGCCGCGGCGCCTCCCGGCCAGTCCGGCAGCGCCGCAGCCGGCGGCGCTGACAGTTCGAAGGTGACCATCGGCATCGGCGGCCAGACCCTGCTGACCTACCTTCCCACCACGCTCGCGCAGGAGCTCGGCTACTTCAAAGAGGAAGGCTTGAACGTCGAGCTCCAGGACCTGCAGGGCGGCTCGAAAGCCCTGACTGCCATGATCGGCGGCAGCACCAATGTAACCAGCGGATACTACGAGCACACCATCCAGATGCAGGCCAAAAACCAGAAAATCAAAGCCTTCGTCGACATGGGAAGATCCTCCGGCCTGGTACTGCTGGTCGCCCCCAAAAACGAGGGCAAGATTAAAACCGTTGCCGATCTCAAAGGCAAGAACGTGGGCGTGACTGCCCCCGGTTCCTCCACCGACATGTTTATCAAGTACCTCCTGGCCCAGAACGGCATGCAGAAGACGGACGCGGCGGTCTCGGCCATCGGCGCCGGTTCATCGGCTGTGGCGGCCATGGAACAGGGCCAAGTGGACGCCGCCGTCATGCTCGAACCTGATGTGTCCGTGCTGACCAAGCGGGTAGGCCACCACCCAGTGATCCTCGAGGACGTCCGTTCGGCTGACGGGCTGAAGGAAGTCTTTGATACTGACGCGTGGCCGTCCTCCAGCCTCTACGCCAAGACCGAGTGGCTGGACGGGAACAAGGAAACCGCGGGCAAGCTCGCCAAGGCCATCAAGAAAACCCTCGAATTCATTGCCGGACATTCCGGTGAAGAGATCGCCGCAAAGATGCCGGAAAAATTTGCCGGCGGTGACAAGACTCTTTACGCCACGGTCATCGAGGACCTGAAGAAGACCCTCAGCAAAGACGGCGCCTTCACCGAAAACGGCGTCCAAGCCGTGCTGAAGACCCAGCAGGTGGCCAACCCGGAAGTCGGAAACAAGGACATCAAGCTGGCGGACACCTACACGAACGACTTTTTGAAGTAGCACCGCCGCGACAGCAACAAAGGGCCCGCCATCCGGAAACTTGGGTTCTAACGGTCGTTGCAACACCCAGCATTTTTGGGAGTTGCAACGACCGTGTCTCGTTTAAGCCGTGAATCATCGAGTGGAGCGCGCTC
>NZ_JBHVVJ010000020.1:0-96163 GCF_042883665.1 Arthrobacter sp. NPDC058192
CGCGGGCCGCCCGCCGCCGCGGCGGCCGCCGCCCGCCCCCGCGCGCCCCCCCCGCCCCCCCCCGCCGGCCGGGCGGCGCCGCCCCCCCCCCGCCCCCCCCCCCCCCCCGCCCCGGGTGCTATTGCGCGTCCAGGTCGGTTTCGAGCAGGACGGCCAGTTTCTCCAGTGCATCCTCTGCGCCTGCACCATCGGCACGTAGCACTACGGTGTCGCCGTTGGCCGCTCCGAGGGTCATGAGGGACAGGATGCTCGATGCATCCATTGCTTCGTCCGCCGGGGTGCCGCCCAGGGCGATGGTCACGTCGATGTCCAATTGGGCCGCAGCGTCTGCGAAAATCGCGGCAGGGCGGGCGTGCAGTCCAGATCGGCTGGCAACGACGGCGGTTCGTTCGGACATGGGGTTCTCCTTTGATGAGGTTGAGGGGGTCGGGAGTCCGGAGCCGGACAGGTGGAGCGTTAGGCAGGGCCGGCGTGACGGGCCGGGTCGACGGCGGCACCCGGGCCGCCAGCCGGCAGCAGCGTTTGCGCTGCCAATATTCCCGCGGCGACGGCCCAGCGGGCCGGCTGTTCCATGGCGGATTGCGGATCACCGGCCAGCTGGTCGAGTCCGAGTGCCCAGGTACCGGCATCGGCCCGGACGCGGCCAGCGATGACAGCGGACGGAGTGCCGGCATCAGCGGCCCGCCGCAGGACGTTCCCCACAAGCTTTCCGATGCGGCTTTGGCCGTCAAATGAACCTTCACCCGTGATGACGAGGCTGGCCCTCCGGATCCGCTGATCGAGTTGCACGAGTTCTGCAATCCGATCGGCTCCGGAGGCCATGCTGGCGCCGTAGGCGGCCATGAATCCGTAACCCGCGCCGCCTGCGGCACCCGACCCGGGCGTAGCGGGATCGGCTCCGGCCAACGTGGCGAAGCGCCCGAGCGCCTGGTCGAGCAGGTCAACCTGCTCGCCCGTTGCGCCCTTCTGGGGACCAAACACAGCAGCGGCCCCTTGCGGTCCCGTCAGGGGGGCCGTGACGTCCGAGAGCAGTTTGATTCCGCCCGGGACCGGCAGCAACCCGGAAAAATCAATGGAGGCGACGCGTGTCAGGCCGGCCCCGCCGTCGGAAATTTCCTTACCGGAGGAGTCCAGCGCCACCGCACCCAGCGCACGCAGGGCTCCCAGCCCGCCGTCGGTGGATGCGCTGCCGCCAAGTCCCAGCCAGACCTCATGGGCCCCGGCATTCACGGCCGCCCGGATCAGTTCGCCCACGCCGCGGGGGGTTGCTGTCAGCGGAGACGGTTCATCCATGGATGGCAGCCCGGCGACCTGGGCCAGTTCGACGACGGCCACATCTCCCGGGAGCCAAAGCCATTCGCCGCGGCGGGGCTTCCCGTCGGGCCCGGTGACCCCTTCCACGGCGCACCGGGCACTGCCGGGCATTACTGCCTCGATGGCGTCCAGTGTGCCCTCCCCTCCATCAGCGAGCGGAAGGAGCTCCACATCGTCGCCGGGCCTGACGGACCGCCAGCCCTCTGCGATCGCGGCGGCCGCTTGCCGTGCGGTAAGGGTCCCCTTGAACGAGTCAGGTGCAATCAGGATGCGGATCGGTGCGGGTTCTTGGTCCTCTTTCATAGAACGAACACCCTAGCGTTAATTCGCGTCGTGAACAATGTACGCAAAAGGTGTTGACACGCGTCGGCCGCAGTTCTACGCTTTTATTAATTCGATGCGTGAACAAACCTTGCCGGAGCCCCGAAACCCCATTGCTCAGCACCGGCTATCTTCGGTCTAATTAGTTCATTCGTCGAACGAACATCACTTTTCAAAGGAGATCATGATGACCGTGCCCGCAAGAGGATCCGTCGGATCCCGCATCGTCGAACAGGTCGGCGGCATTGAGAACATCACCGGCCTGACCCATTGCGCAACGCGTCTGCGTTTCGAGCTCCGCGACTCATCCATGGTCAGCGATGACGCCGTCGATGCAATTCCCGAGGTCATGGGCGTTGTGCGGCAGGACGCCCACCGCTACCAGGTGATCGTCGGCGGGGCCGTCAACCACCTCTACGTCGAAATGACGCGGGAATTCCCCCAGCTCGGTGCGGGCGGCGCGGACACCGACCCTGACGCGATGCGCGAGCTCAAGGCCGAACTCCAAGGCCGCGGGCCTCGGGGCAAGTTCGCTTGGCTCAACTGGTTCTTCGAATTCCTCGCCGACTCCTTCCGCCCGGTCCTGGGCGCCATGCTCGGAGCCTCGATCTTCATCACCGTCATGGCGCTCCTGGCGACCCTGAAGGTGATCCCGGCGTGGAACGCCCCCGGTGTCACACTGGATGCGTCGCTGAGCTTCGTCAACCTCGCCTGGCAGGCAGTCTTCGTCTTCCTGCCACTCATGGTGGCCTACAACGCCACGAAGAAGGTCGGGGCAGACCCTTGGGTCGGCTTCTCGATCATGGCCGTCCTGATGCTGCCGGCCTTCACCCAGCTGGCGGGGGCCGGAGCCAAGCTTCCCGCCGTGGTCCAAGTCTTCGGCCTGCCCCTGACGATCTTCAACTACAGCTCCCAGGTCTTCCCGCCACTGCTCATGGCGCTGCTGCTCGGACCGCTGTACGCCTTCCTGCGCAAGGTGATCCCGAGCAACCTCCAGGTCATCTTCGTGCCGTTCCTGTCGATGCTTGTCATGATCCCCGTCACCGCCTTCATCCTGGCGCCGCTGGGCGTATACGCCGGCAGCGGCATCGGCAACCTCTTCGTCACGGTGAACAGCTTCTCTCCGCTGATCTTCTCGGTACTGGTCGGCGCCCTGTACCCGTTCCTGGTGATCACCGGCACGGCGTGGTCGGTCGTGCCGATCATGTTCCTGAACATCTCCACCCTCGGATACGACTTCATCCAGGGCCCCATGGGTGCATGGAACTTCGGTTGCTTCGGCGTGACCGCCGGCGTGCTGATCATCGCGTCCCGCCGGAAGAACAACCAGATGGAGCAGGTCGCAGGCGGCGCCCTCACAGCAGGCCTCCTCGGCGGCATCTCTGAGCCCTCCCTCTACGGCGTCCACCTGCGCTTCGCAAAACGGACCATCCCCGCGATCCTGGCCGGAAGCATCTCAGGCGCCTTCATCATGGGCCTGGGCGGCGGCGTCACCACCAACGCGTTCCTGTTCACCTCCCTGCTGACCATCCCGGCCTTCAACAACATCCCCCTGTACGCGGTAGGTATCGGCGTGGCTTTCCTCGTCTCCATGACCACGATCCTGACCCTTGGCTACGAGGGTTCAAACACGGGAATCTTCGGCCGCAAGAACCGCACCACCGGCACGGCAGCCCGGGAAGCCTCCACGGCCGCAGCCGCGGTCGAAAGCCCGGCCAGCACCGGCCGGCAGGAACTGCTGGCACCTGCCAACGGCACCATCATCCCGCTCTCGGAGGTCCCCGATCCTGTTTTCGCCCGGGGCACACTGGGCGATGGCTTCGCAATCGACCCGGCCGACGGACGCTTCGTTGCACCCGTTTCCGGAAAGATCGTGACCGTATTCCCGACCGGCCATGCCTACGGCATCCGGACCGGCGACGGCGTGGACGTCCTGATCCACATCGGCATGGACACCGTCAAACTCAAGGGCCAAGGCTTCACCACCCATGTAAGCAAGGGCGAACAGGTGTCCGCCGGAGATCTGCTCTGCGACGTCGATCTCGGCATCATCAAGGAAGCCGGCTACTCGACGGTGACTCCGGTCGTCATCACGACAAAGAAGGCCACCGAGGATCTGACCATCACTACAGGCCCCGCAGAAGCCGGAATCACCGTCGCCGGACGTTACGGCCTCGTCGCCCCCGTCACTGTTTGATCACCAGGAGACCGGCGTCCCACCACCCGATGGGAGGGACGCCGGTCCCCGGATCCATCCACCAACCCTCCCGTAGACAGGAAACACCATGACTGAGAATCTTTTCCGGGTCGGCGTCCTCGGCGCCGGCGACATCGCACAGGCCGCCCACTTCCCCGCAGCCCGCAAGTCCAAAGAGGTCGAGCTGTACGCGATCTGTGACGCCGCCGACGACCTGCGCGAACGCATGACCCTGATCCACCAGCCCACCACCTCCTTTGACGACTACGACAAGATGCTCAACGACGAAAACGTCGACGCCGTCGTGGTCGCAGTCGCCGACCAGTTCCACGTGCCGCTGGCCATCCGCGCACTCGAAGCCGGAAAGCACGTGCTCGTTGAAAAGCCCATGGGCGTGGCCGTCGAGGAAGCTGAAGCGCTGGTGGCCGCACAAAAGCACAGCGGAAAGGTTGTCCTCGTCGGGCACGAGAAGCGCTACGACCCGGGCATCGCTTTCGCGCACGACTTCATCCGCGACGAGATCGGCGAGCTGATCGGCCTCAAGCACTGGTACTGCGACTCGACCTACCGTTACGCCGTCACCGACACGATCCGTCCCCTGATCGAACACAGCGCAGCAGCCCGCCGCCCGGCCGGCGACCCCAAGGCGAACCGCCAGCGTTACTACGTGCTCGGGCATGGCAGCCACCTGCTGGACACCGCCCGCTACCTCGGCGGCCCCATCACAGCGATCCGCGCCCGCCTGTCCACCAAGGCCGGCACCTACTGCTGGTTCCTCGACGTCGAGTTTGAGAACGGCTGCCTCGGGCAGCTCGACCTCACGCTCGCCGTGCGCATGGACTGGTGGGAGGGCTTCCAGGTCTACGGCAGCGAAGGCAGCGTCATCGGCAAGGTCCACAATCCTTGGTACTTCAAGGCGGCCGAGGTCCAGGCCTTCTCCGTCAAGGACGACATGTTCCACCAGCCCATCGGTGCCGACGCAAACGTCTTCCGTCTCCAGCTCGAGGACCTCGCCCGTGCCGCTAACACCGGATCCACGCCGCGCGGCGCCTCCGCCGTGGACGGCCTCGCCAGCGTGCGCGGCATGGTCGCCCTCGCCCGCTCCGTCGAATCCGGGGACTGGGTCCGCCTTGCCGATGTCGAGGGAGCCGTCTGATGGAAATCGGAATCTTCGCCAAAACCTTCGAAGCCCCCGGCATCGAGGAGAACATGGCCGCCGTAGCGGCAGCCGGTATCACCGCCGTGCAGTACAACCTCTCCATTGCGGGTATCGGCACGGTCCCGGAAAACGTGGACGCGGACACGATCGAGAGGATCAAGTCCGCCGCGGCCGCCCACAACGTGCGCCTGGCAGCCATCTCGGGAACCTTCAACACAGCCCACCCCGATCCGGCCGTCCGCAGCACCGGCATCAGCCGGTTCGCGGAACTCGTCCGGGTCTCCGTCGAACTCGGCATCCCGGTCATCACGCTGTGCAGCGGAAGCCGCGACGTCGAGGATATGTGGCGGCACCACCCGGACAATTCGACGCCGGAAGCCTGGGCAGACGCACGCGAATCCCTGACCCGGCTCGCCAAGCTTGCCGAAGACGCCGGAATCATTGTCGCCGTCGAACCCGAACACACCAACGTAGTGTCCACCGCCGACCTCGCCCGCACAATGCTGGACGAGATCGCCTCGCCGGCTCTGAAAATTGTCTTCGACGCGGCCAACATCTTGGACACCGCCGACCTGTCCGAGCCCAGCACCATTCCCGTCATCGAGCACGCCCTGAAGACTTTGGGTCCAGACATTGCCTTGGCACATGCCAAGGAACTCGTCCCCGGCCGCCCCGCTCTCGCACCCGGCAAGGGTGCACTGCCGTGGAAGTTCATCCTCAACGGCCTTGACAATGCGGGATACGCGGGCGCCCTGATCATGCACGGTCTGCCCGAGTCCGACGTCACCTCCGGAGTGGCCTTTCTGCGGCAGCAGCTGGAGGTCAGCGTCTAATGCCGGTATTGATCCGGGACGACGGCGCCAGTCTCGAATACCAGGTGGTCAAGGCGGACTCTCCGTCGACCGGGCGTCTCCCGTTCATCTTCCAGCACGGGATGGGCGGTGACCGGAACCAGCCCCTCGGATACATCCAGCAGCTGGAGCGGACCGCCCTGGTCTGCATGGACGCCCGCGGCCACGGAAACAGCAGCAACATCATAGAGAGCCGGTGCTCCTTTGATGCCTTCGCCGATGACGTGGTAGCCCTCGCCGACGAACTGGGCTTCGACAAGTTCATCGGCGGGGGAATCTCCCTCGGCGCTGGCACCGCGCTCAACACCGCGGTAAGGTACCCGGACCGGGTAGCCGGGATGGTTCTGTGCCGGCCGGCCTGGCTGGAACAAAGACAGGCCCACCGGAACGTCGCAGCCTACGAGCTCATCGCCGATCTCATCCAGCAGTACGGGACGGACGAAGCCCTGGGCCGGCTCACTGCCACCGAACTCTACCGGGATATTGAGTCCGAGTCGGCGGCAGCAGCCCAGTCCCTGCGACACCAGATCACCCGCCCCCGGGCTGCCGCCAACGCATCCATCCTGCGCAGCTTCCCCACCACGGCCCCTACCGTGAGCCGGGACCAATGGGCCAGCATCTCCGCGCCCACGCTCGTCGTCGGGCATCATGAGGATCCCTTCCACCCGTGGGAAATCGCCCAGGCCTACGCCGATGTGATCCCCGCCGCCCAACTGGTCGAGGTGACCAGCAAGGACCGAAACCCCGAAGCGTTCGTGGCAGAGGTCAACGCCGCCATCTCAGGTTTCGTGGACAGCACCGGGTGGGAGACGGCCTGAGATGACAGGTATGGGGGAAGTGCCGGACGTCGTCTCGCTGGATATGGGCGGCACCCAACTGCGCACCGTGGTCTTCAGCGGATCCGTTCAGCTGGAACGGTGGAGCGTGCCGACGCCCCGGGGTGCCGCCGCGGTGGTCAATGAAATGGTGCACCAGATAGAACGCGCCCAAAAGCTCGCGGACGGACAGTTGCAGGCCGTCGGCATCAGTGCGCTGGGCCCCGTCGACCCGCTGACCGGAACAATCAGGGACGCACCGAACATCGGCGTCTTCGATGCATTTCCACTGCACCAACTGCTCCAGGAACGAATTGCCCTTCCGATCAAGATCGTTAACGACGCCAATGCCGCCACCATCGGCGAATGGCAGCTGGGATCCGGACGCGGTACGCGGGACTTCTGCTACGTCACCATCAGCACCGGAATCGGCTGCGGCATCATCTCCGGAGGACACCTCATAACGGGGCACCGTGGCGCCGCCACCGAATTCGGCAGGATCCACGTCCGGGCGCCAGGCCACGGCGTGTCCCGCAGCCTGGAAGACCACGCCTCCGGAACGGCCATCGCCGCCCACGCCACGGAACTGCTGCGCACGACAAGCTCTCCCCGCCTCACGGCGGCGGCAACGGACCATCCCATCACCGCCAGACTTGTGGCGGAGCTCGCAGCTGCTGGGGACCCGATCTGCATGCAACTGATGTACGACGCCGGAACGATGGTGGGCGAAGCCGTCGCCAACCTGGTCAGGATGCTCGATCCCGAAATGATAGCCATCGGCGGCGGAGTGTCCCGGGCAGGCGAACCACTCTGGGGGCCACTCATCAGAGCGTTAGGCGGCTCACTCGCCCGGGACGGCTACCCGCTCCCGCGCATTGTGCACGCCGAACTCAGCGACGACGCGGGGCTGCACGGCGCCGCAATCACAGCAAGAAAGGCCATAGTCAGGACCACACCTGGCGCCAGCGAGCCCGCGCTCTGAAGGAGAAATTGCAGCGTGGCCACTTGCGGCACCCGACAGAAGCACCCTGACGCTGACCCAATGGCGCATTGAAGAAGGAGGAGCCTCCGTGAGACTGGTTCTCTGCCTGGCCGACAAAAGAGAGTGGAAAGTGGACGAGTTCAGCTCCCTCGGACAGCACGCCATCAATCAGCGGCGGTCCCACCTCGTGTGCATCGCATGCGGCGGCAAAGCCTTCTTCCGCAAATCCGGACGCAACGCCCTTCCCAGCTTCGGGGCCCGCCATATTGCCGGCTGCGAAGTCGTCTCGTCAACGTGGAGCGCTTTCCGATACCTCCAATAGCCGAACCAAAAGCACCAATGACGCACCAATATGCTGTGCCAGAACCGTAGCCCCCGACAGGCGGGTGACTCCCGGCCCCTCCTAAGGCTCCACTCGCACGGGCAGGAGCCAAAGAACCAGATTGGACGCCCAATGCCGCAACAAACCATGACTCCCGGCCAGACTGTGTCGATCGGCGACCTCGTCACACCCCGCATGGGATTCGGAACGCTGCAACTAACGGGACCCGGCGAGTGGGGTCCGCCAGCCGACCCCAAGGCCGCAGCCAAAGTACTCCTCCGGGCAGTCGAACTTGGCGTCAGGTTTATCGATACCGCGGACTCTTACGGCCCCTTTGTCACAGACCAACTCATACATAAGACGCTCTCGCCGTACGCGGATGACCTCATCATCGCCACAAAGGTCGGACAATCCAGACAAGGACCAAGCCAATGGACGGCACTGGGACGGCCCGAATATCTTCGTCAGCAAGTGGAACTCAGTCTCCGCTTCCTGGGTCTGGACAGCCTGGACCTTCTACAGCTTCACCGAATCGATCCCAAAGTGCCGCTCGAAGACCAAGTCGGGGTGCTCTCCGATCTTCAGCATGAGGGAAAGATCCGCCACATTGGCCTGTGCAAAGTCACCATTGAACAAATCGAGGCAGCCAAACAGGTGGCTCCCATCGCCACGGTACAGAACCAGTTCAACCTGATCGATCGCCGCTCCGAGGACGTCCTCAACTACGCAGAACAGAACAACGTCACGTTCATCCCCTGGTACCCCCTGGCCACCGGAAAACTCACATCACCCGGCGGCCCACTGGACAAGCTAGCCAGGAGATACGGGCGCGCCCCGGGCCAGCTCGCCCTCGCCTGGTTACTCAACCGGTCACCGATAGTCCTGCCCATCCCCGGCACCACATCAATTGGACACCTCGAACAAAACATCGCCGCAGCAAAGTTAATCCTTGCCCCGGAGGAATACACAGCCATCAACAACCTCACTGCATCCTGACGAGCATAACGACCCGCATGATGCCTGAGGGGCTCCAGGACGCCGGCACCCCCACCGGCATCGCGACCGCAGTCGCATTCGGTCTCTCCTTCGCCCTGGTGGAGATCCTCGGCGGGCACTGAGGCCACGATCCTTGCGGTAGACGATGACAGGTTCCACCACGCCGTATTCCTTGATGCTGGAATTGACCTCAGGTGTCAGGGCCGCGTCTTCCCGGACGCTGAATTCCCGGCGACGGCACCACCAGGTCGGCCATTTTGTTCAAGCCCTTTGGGGTGTCAGAGATCGGCCAACCCCTGTCCAACGTGGCAGCCCGCTCCCCCAACGGTCGAAGCACCAAAACGCACCTTGACTGCTTCCGCTTCCGATTTTTCTAGTTCGCTGAGCCGCCCCGAGCCGCAGCCAGGCCGCAAGCGCGCAATGGAATTTGGGGCTGCGAGAGTCGCTAGGGACGATTCTATAAATCAGACTAAGTGTGCACAGTGTCCACACCCTCTTTGGCTGGACAAACACAAGCACATGGCTTCTCGAACGGTCCCCCGAACCCTGGCCTGGAAGCCATGCGTCGACATCGCTGTGGTCATGTCGTCCCCGCTCCCCCGGGCGATGAATAGGTGTAGGCCACCCCGGGCCCACCCGACAAAACCGGAACGAGGTAACACAGAAACCCCAGCCCAGCAGGCGGAAGGCCCACCAGCCAGGGACTTGAACCCGCCACCCCACACACCTGAACAGGCCCCGCGGCGGCCAGGCCACAGCCCGCGAACCAACCCGTCAGAGCGACGAAAATCAAGCTTTGTACACACGTCAAAGCAAAATCGCCTCTGACGAGGGAAAACGTCGTGCCCGAGGTGGGACTCGAACTGCATTCCAAACCTTGCAAACACTGGGAACTCCCGGGAAACATGCAGAATCCGGCCCAGTCCGGCACCAGTACGACCCGATCCGCAGCCCAAAATGTGCACAATGTACACACCCCCAAAGGCCGTGACCACGTCCGGTTCTGGGCCGGAACCGGGAGCAAAACATCCGCAGAACTGATGACGAGAACTGTTCCCGCGATCAGTCCACGACCCTGGGGCACCGCGACGCGGCCGCGGCCGTAGTGGCAAAGCCAAGAGACACTGCGCCCGGCCATGCTCCAGCCTGACTTTCCACGCAACCGTGCCGTCAGCTACTTGTGCTTCTTGTTCACCTTGATCGGCGAGGCGTGCGAGTCGTAAGAGTTCACCGTTCCGTGTAGCTTCATGCAATCGAGCAGAACACGATCCGCCGCGGTGTTTGGGATTCTCGGCTTGTCATGCCCGACCGAAGTCAGCTTAGGGTAGTCGCCGCCGAGCGACTGCAGGATCATGAACAGCCGTTCCCGTGCGATCGAGACAAGATGCGGCTCGAGTAGGAGCACGATGTACTGTGCGGGGACGGAACCGAGCGCCATCTTGTAGACGACATCTTCGGAAACCTGACGCTTGTTCTGCGTAGCGAATCGCGCAAGCTGACTCAGCCCGCTCGCCCCGAGCCCCTCGGCGAACTCGTCAGCACGCTCAACGATCATCGCCTTGATCGCGGTGTCGACCTTTTCGCTCTGAAAAAGCGCAGCGAGATCGTTCTGTACATGAGCCGGTGTCACAAAGTCCTTGAACTTTTTCGACTCGTGGATAAACGCCTCGCGCGTTGGCCAGTCCGTTCCGGCGAGGCGCTCATATGAAGTCGCGTCGTCAGCGATTAGGTCATGGCTCCGGAGAAGGGCGAAGAGCTCTCCGGTTTCGGCAGGAATCTCATCGACGTCGAGGTAGTCGTCGAGGTCCAGGCTGACAACGAGTCGGGCACGGAGCCCAGCGGAGGGAAGCACCGCCTTCGCTGTCAGGATGGTCTTGGCAAGTGCTTCTTTCGCGGCCTCCTCTGCAGCATCGATTCCAGAGACTGACCCGGCTGAGGTGAGCAACTTGGCCAGCTTCGTGTCGAGGGCACCCACGGATTCGATGTAGCGGGTTGTGTTCTCGAAGGTGGCCGGGAACCGCTCATGCTCCGCGAGGATTTCCCAGGCATCCGTCGAGACCTTCCCGAGATCATCGATGATACAAGCCTCCGCAGAGCCTCCAACCACTTCGCCGAGGTGGGCGCCGTCGGTTCGGGCGAGCACGTCCTCGATGACGCCAACGAACCGGTCGGCGGCGGCAACGGTCGGGACTGCCTCATCAATTGCCGACAGGTACGCCTCAAGGTTGTCAAGACAGTATCCGTAGATGGTCTGGTCCGCAGCGCCAATGGAGTCAAGTGCGAGGCCCTCGCCAACACCAACCGCGGCCTGAAGATTCTCGCGCACAATCTCATAAAGGCTGCGTTCGATGAACTGACGTTGGACGTTAATGGCCAGCGGAGAGAGCAGTGGCAGCTTGATTCCTGCGGCATCGAACAGGACCGCGATACGTGCCGCCTGGGAACGGCTCGTCTCCACCGCCGCCATCGCCCGGATGTCCGCGTAATTTTCACGCAGGAACACCGCCACGTTCTCATCTGTGAGGTACTTCGTCCCCGCGGCAAGGTTCTCCAAGGCAGCGTCAGCGAGATCGAGCAGTGACGCATCGTCCAGTTCTGCCTCGTTGACGAGGTACTTCAGCACTCGCGGCGACATGGCGGTCAAGCGTTCAACCAACGACCTGCGCTGACTCCCAGAGCTGAGAAACGCCTGGAGGAACGTCATCTGGCTCTCACCGAAGCTGATGAAGGAGCGAATCATGATGTCGGCAGCCTCGACATCGGAGTCAAGCAGGTGATCGAGGATCGCGATGTTGTAGAGCGCAGACTCCTTAAGCACCTGTTTGCCTCGTTCGCGAACGACCATGTCGACATCGGCTGGAGTTAGCTCGAAGTGTTCGTCCATCGAGTCTCGCTCGACATGATGAATGATGAAGTTCGTCGCCGCCGTGCTCACCCGATCGCCGTGGAATGTCGAGGTGTACTGAGTGAAGTTGCGGTTGATAAATCCAGCGCGGACGAGCTGGAAAGCAAGACCCGGCGTGAGCAGGTCGCGGGCAATCGCATCGAGTGACTGCGCTTCATCTTCGTGCTTCACGTGGAACTCGGGACGCTGGATCAGCGCACCCATGTCCGCGCCGCGCAGGAAATTGATCGCCTCTGACTTCTCAGCGATCTCCTCGTTGATCGCGGTGCGATCTGCTTCGTTCCAATTCTCCATGTCGAGAGGATCCCTGAGCGCGGCAGCGAGACTCGATCGAGAGAACGATAGCGGGTGGCCGGACGTCATCTGCAGACGCAATACCGGGTCACCGTCCGCGGAAACGAATTCTGTCCAGAACTCCGCACTCCTGAGGTCGGCGTCGGACTTCGAAGCGCCATCGCCCGAATACGTCACAGCGTTCTGTCGCTGACTCCCAAGGACCGACGCCGAGATTGCTGTTCGCTGCATGTGCGCAAGTAGCAAGTCGCCTAGACGAGCACTGCGAGTGGCTGCGCTATTGAGACGCACGAGGGCTTGGAGGTTCACACGTCGTTCTCGCTCGATCCGTTGGATATTCTCGGCGACAAGCTTGCGCTGCAGATCATAGAGGGCGTCGAGCTTGCTCTTTCCGATCCGGATCCCTTCGAAGTCGGTGAGGTGGGTGCTCTTGTAGAGCATCATCGCGAAGAGGTCCGTCTGGCTCAGGTCGAGTTGCGCGCCATCTCCCGAGAAGATCCGGTCACGGAACACGATGAACTCATTACGAACATTTTTGAGAAGCCGCATGTCGGGCACGTACTGTGCCGCCAGATCGAGCAGTTCTGGCTTAACTGTGTGGTCTAATTTGCCCAGGAGCTGCGACACCAGGTTTCGTGCGCTTCGGTGGGTAATAAACGGCACGACGGGAATGACGAGGTCGAAGAACTTGGTGCGGTTCGCCCGAATCGTCTCGGCTTGGGCGGGGTCATCAGCCTCGATGATGCTCTGATCGAGCTTGCGGCCTTGGTCCTCGAGGCCGATGCGGTCAAAGATACTGTCCTTGATCGCGTAAATGAAGCGGATCTTCTTCTTGATCTGAGGAGCACCGTTGAGGAGGGTGTTCAGCGATCGGAGGGTCTCGAAGATGTGAGAGTTGTTGAAGCGATCGATGTCCTCGAAGATCACGATATCTTCCTTCTTTGAGACTTCGAAGAAGTGGACAATCTCATCAAGGTACTGGTCGAAGTAGGACACCGACTTATCGTCCAGCGTGACCGTCGCGGAACCTGCAGTGAATTGCTTAATATGAACCCGCCCGTAGAAGAGGCGGCGGACACCCAACGCTGCCAATACGGCAAGCAGCAAAATAATCAGGTGGATCCAGAGACCGAGGTCGATGAGGGGCTTGAACACCGTCGCAATCTGAGCCGACCAAGTCGTGAGCAGGAACACTACCGCGCCGGCGAACCCAACCAGTCCAGCAACTGCCAACTCGCGCTTCCAGCTAAATCGCTCGATCCGCTCAAAGCGTGATCCCGGCGTCTTTCCCGGCTCCACGCGGTAGAGAAGTTGCTTAACGATCTCCTGCTGAATCCGGTTGGTCGGGGTGGTTGCCTGCTTGGGCACCGAATCGTCAAGATCGGATGCCTCAACGGGAGCGAGCGTCGAGAGCGACAACTCAACGACCCGGCCATCTTGCCGTCGAGCTACTTCTCGTAGAATGCTGCTCTTGCCGACGCCATAATTTCCGGAGAGGGCGATATTGAGGACCAGTTCATCATCCAGCGCCGCCTCGATCGCATCGACGTATCCGCCGTGCTCGTCGGGCAGGTACTCGGGCGTGAGCGGCACAAGCCCCCAGACGTTCTCACGCTCGGACTCCTGCACGAGATCGCTCACGGTCGGCCCTCGCGCTCATCTACGGTATCCACGGTCGGCAACCCCATGGCGCAGGTCGGGAGCTCCGAACCACCGGTGGGGTCGTCGCCTTCAATCTTTAATGCCGACAAGCTGTAGGCCTGCACAAAGTTGGTGGCGGACTGCACGATCATGCCGCCTGAGCCACAGGCCCGGTCGTAGACGCGACCCTTGTACGGTTCAAGCATCTCGACCAGCTGTTCAGAGCCGACCCCATCCAGATTGCCGAGCCAGTCCTGCATGCCGGGGTCACTCCGCTGCCACCCGCTACTCCAGCGGCCAGGCTCAGCCTCGGTCATTTCCCATTCCCGTAGGAAGCGGAGCTCGTCTTTGCTCGGCTGGTCACTCACGGTTGTCCCCCTTAGACATTGATGCACCGATCCTAACCGCCAGCCTGCGTACGGCCGGTCAAGTGGCGGAAGGTCCGGGATCCGGATATGCCGCTGCATTGGCCAGATCAACGTAGCGACGCGATCAGCGCCTCGATCCACAGCATGCCCCCAACAATTCGGTAAGGTGCATACGGCTCTCCAGCCGACAACCGTGGGGGACGCATGAAGAAGATTGTCGGGACCGTATCGCTTGCCGTACTGGCTATCCTGCCAGCGGCGTTGCTCTGGCGTCCCTTGTTCAGCCATTGAAGGCGCTACCCGCGCGGCACAAACGAGAAGGGAAACGCCTTGCGGGGGCGGCGCCATACGTGTCCCTGAAACCGATCTGCTGAGCCACCATTGCGAGAAGAGGCCTCTCAGCGGCTAGTGCGGACTGTCTCGTTGGTGCGGGCTTCGTTCGCGGTCCAGCTGCGCAGGAGGTTCATGGCGTCCGCGGACGGGGCGGCGGGCTCGGCGAGGTAGGTCATGAGGACGAGGCCGGGGGTCAACGTTATGGCCAGGGCTTCATAGCCGAGGGTCATGTCACCCACGACGGGGTGGTGGATCTTTTTGGTTCCGGTGGAATGGGTCCTACGGTGCGTCCTCCCCACTAGGTGCGGAACTCAGTTGCGGGTCGCGAGCTCACCGACCAGGGCCATCAAGGCGCCGGCGGCAAGGGAAACCGCAGTGCCCTGCAAGGTAGCCCCCGCTTGAATAGAAGCGAATTTGGTGGTTGCGCTGGCCATTCAAGGACGGCGCGGGGTCGGCCGTTGATCTCGTCTACGGCATGGCGGAGTTCTGCTTCCTCTAAAGCGCTGAAGTCAGTACCTTTGCGGAAGTATCGGCGAAGAAGGCCGTTGGCATTCTCGTTGGATCCGCGCTGCCCCGGGCTGGCAGGGTCACAGAAGCAGAAATGAATTCCGATGGCCCTTGCTTGAAGGGCGGGCATCGAGGGGCGGCTACTTCTTCGCGATGACGTTTTCCATTTGGGTCGGGCAATAGTACCGGGCAGATATGAAGATGAATTTGTAGCCCTGGTCGTGCCCCCAGGCCCGGCGTGCCTCCGCAATCGTTGCGGCGGCGCCGGCCGACCCTTCGGAAATGGACGGACACGCGGTGCGTGCTTGTTCCAATATGCCAGCGTCGGGGTTGTGTGCGATGGTGGGAGCGACAGTGCGCAGCCTCTGGAGAATTGCGGCGTTGTCTGTGCCTGAACCCGCGAGGAATTCAGGACAGAATGCGGCGGTTCCCGTACCCAGGATGAGCTGCATGTCGGTTTGGTAGGGTTTCGGCAGGCCAGTGGCAACCAATTTTATGGCCGCCTCCTCGAACAGATCTCCGCCCCGCATCTGGTCGCACATTTTCTTTGCACTTGCCACGAGTTCATCGTCTGTCTGACCCTGGACGGTACCGCTCACCGCCCGGTTGCGAACATACTCGATCCAGTCGGCGTGGCCTGTATCTGCCTTGGCAGTAGTAGGGGCTTGCGAGGATTGGCTGGGAGCACTCGTTGTCTTGGGCGTCACCGCTGCCACCGCCGTTGCCGTCGGCTCCGCCGTCACCGTGACTGTGGCCGCCGGTCCAGACGTGGCGGCTCCGGAGCAACCCGCCATGACCGGCATCATGACAAAGAACGCCCCAATCGAAAGTGCGCGCATTGGCCGATGTAGTTTTGTCACTCGTACTCCCCCGTCAGATCACCGAATGCCAACTGTTGCATCCTGTCACTGTAGGTGTCATGAGTATCCTGTACTCGACTTTGAAGGCACCGTGCGGGTCACCTTGATGAGTACCCGCCGAGCCGAGCTGTAGCGCGCCGTGGCCGAGGGTTCCGGAAGCCTCAAGGCAAATGCTCATGAGGTATCAATGTCTCCTGGCAAATAAGGAGCACCCACGGGCTACACCCACTTCTTCCTACTTTCCGGACCTCACCGCCACGGCCGAGGTCATTGCCGAGCCGCGGAAAATCATCGCCGCCGGCGGGGTGACCATCTGCGGCCGGAACGGGCAGGGCCCACCGCTCATGAACGAGACCGCCGGGATGACGGGGAACCGCTCCTATGCGGAGGTCGTCACGGCCATCCTGATCGCCGCCGCGATGCGCGTGCTGCCCCTGCCCGATGCTCGAAAACATCATCGAGGTCATGACGAGAGATTCCCAGGAATTCCGGCGGCCGACAGAGATGAGCATGAGGATTTGATCCCCTAGTCACAGCAAGTCATGCAGTTCCAGGCGCTCCCCGCCATGAAGGAGTAGACAGCAGCACCCCTGTCCAAGCCAAGAGAAGGAGCCGCCAAACCGCAACCGCCGCCAACAAAAATGGGCCCCCGCAGGGGCCCATAAAAGGAGATTTGTACACGTTCTGAGGCCCACAAGCCCCTGAACAGGGAAAACGTCGTGCCCGAGGTGGGACTCGAACCCACACACCTTTCGATACCGCATTTTGAGTGCGGCGCGTCTGCCAATTCCGCCACTCGGGCGCGGAGTACACCAGTGTAACAATCGGCGTGCCACAGTGCTGTGAGCAACGCGATCGCTTCCAGTGCGCGAAATTACTCTACATGCAGATAGGCTAAATTCCAGAATCGCGCCAGTGACGCCGCATCGAACCAAACCGGTCCCAGTACATCAGCGGGCACAACCTAAGATGGTCTAGTCCCGCCGTACCTTTCCAAGGAGTTCCCGTGTCAGATCAGACGGAGTCAACCCCCACTTCCCAGCCGGCGCGCCGCGTTGTTGTCGCCGAGGATGAGACGCTCATCCGCCTGGACATCATCGAGATCCTGCGCGGTGAAGGCTACGACGTCGTCGGCGAGGCGGACAACGGCGAAAAGGCCGTGCAGCTGGCCGAGGAGCTCAAGCCCGACCTTGTCCTGATGGACGTCAAGATGCCCGTCATGGACGGCATCTCGGCCGCGGAGAAGATCGTCAAGGCCCGGATCGCCCCCGTGGTCCTGCTCACGGCGTTCAGCCAGAAGGAACTCGTGGAGCGCGCCCGCGACGCCGGCGCCATGGCCTACGTGGTCAAGCCGTTCACCCCGGCGGACCTCATCCCGGCGTTGGAGATCGCCCTCTCCCGCCACGAGGAGATCAAGGCCCTCGAGAGCGAGGTGACCGACCTGCAGGAGCAGTTCGCCACCCGCAAGCTCGTGGAGCGCGCCAAGAGCCTCCTGACCACCAAGATGGGCCTGACGGAGCCGGAAGCCTTCCGCTGGATCCAGAAGACCTCGATGGACCGCCGCCTCAGCATGCGCGAGGTCGCCGAGACCATCATCAACCAGGTCAACTAGCGGCCGCCCGGCGGCGCATCGAGCGTGCAGTGAAGCCGCACCGCCCGGCTACAAGCAACGAGGCGAATAAAAAACGAGGCAAACAAAAAGGGAGGATCCCCGCCAGCCGGCGGGGATCCTCCCTTTTTGTGTGTCAAGCGTTCAAGCGTTCAGAACTAGGCCTGGACCCGGTTCTTCTTCTTCTTTTCCGGCCACGGGCCGAGCTTGTCCTTGGTCACTTCCGCCTCGCCCTGGCCACCGAGGTCGGCGAGGTCGCCCACCTTGTGGACCTTCAGCAGGTTGGTCGAACCGGCCTTTCCGGGAGGCGAACCGGCGGCGATGACCACCAGGTCGCCGTCGTCGACGACGTCCAGTTCCAGCAGGCTGCGGTCAACCTGGGCAGTCATCTCATCGGTGTGACCCACCATCGGGACCAGGACCGGCTGGATGCCCCAGGTCAGCGCAAGCTGGTTCCACACGTGCTCCACCGGGGTGAAGGCGAAAACCGGCTTGACCGGGCGCAGCCGGGACAGGCGCCGCGCGGAGTCGCCGGACTGGGTGAAGGCACAGATGTACTTTGCTTCCAGCTGGTCGGCGATCTCGACGGCGGCACGGGTGATGGCGCCGCCGCGGGTCTTCGGCTTGGTGCCCAGCGGGGGCACGCGCTCCAGGCCGTGTTCTTCGGTGGATTCGATGATCCGGGCCATGGTCTTGACGGTCTCGATCGGGTACTTGCCCACGCTGGTCTCGCCGGACAGCATCACAGCGTCGGCTCCGTCGAGCACGGCGTTGGCGCAGTCGGAGGCCTCGGCGCGGGTCGGACGCGGGCTCTCGATCATGGACTCAAGCACCTGGGTGGCTACGATGACCGGCTTGGCCCAGCGCCGGGCCAGTTCAATGGCGCGCTTCTGCACAATCGGCACTTCCTCGAGCGGCAGCTCCACACCGAGGTCGCCACGGGCCACCATGATGGCGTCGAAGGCATCGATGATCTCGTGCAGCTGGTCCACGGCCTGCGGCTTCTCGATCTTGGCGATGACCGGCACGCGGCGGCCTTCTTCGTCCATGATCTCGTGCACGCGGGTGATGTCCGAGGCGTCACGGACGAAGGACAGGGCAACCATGTCCACGCCGCGGCGCATCGCCCAGCGCAGATCGTCCTCGTCCTTTTCGCTCAGCGCCGGCACGTTGACGGCGACGCCGGGCAGGTTGATGCCCTTGTTGTTAGAGACATACCCACCAACAACCACCTGCGCGACGACCTTGACATCGTCAACGTCGATGGCGCGCAGGGCGACCTTGCCGTCGTCGATCAGCAGGGCATCGCCCGGGTTGACGTCTTCGGTGAGGCTCTTGAGCGTAGTGGAGCAGATGTCCTTCGTGCCGGGAACGTCCTCGGTGGTGATCGTGAACTGGTCACCCACCTCCAGCAGGTGCGGTCCGTCGACGAAGCGGCCGAGGCGGATCTTGGGACCCTGCAGGTCGGCCATGATGGCCACGGCCTTGCCGAGCTGTCCCGCGGCCTTGCGGACGTTCTCGTAGGTGTTGTCGTGCACGGAGTAATCGCCGTGGCTCATGTTCATGCGTGCCACGTCGACGCCGGCTTCCAGCACGGCGAGCGTGTTTTCAAAGCTTGCGATTGCCGGTCCAAACGTGGCAACGATCTTAGCGCGTCTCATATACCTACCCTAGTGGTCTGTTGCATGGATAAAGCTGAAGCGAATGTGAATCCCGGATATCCCCGAGGACTACGGCGGAAGGACCGCAGGGGGCCCAACCGAAGGCCTGGAGACGGACTAAAGCACAGCCATCGCACGGTCCGTCGGCGCCACCGGTGCCGGCAGGATGGTGCTGCCCATCAGGAACTTGTCCACCGCTGCCGCGCAGGCGCGCCCCTCGGCAATGGCCCAGACGATGAGCGACTGTCCGCGGCCGGCGTCGCCGGCAACGAAGATGCCCTCGGTATTGGTCATGTAATAGCCGTCGCGGGCCACGTTGCCGCGGCCGTCAAAGTCGGCGCTGACCTGCTCGGTGATCCCGGCCGGCTCGGCGCCGGTGAAGCCCAGGGACAGGAGGACCAGGTCTGCCGGGATGATCCGCTCGGTGCCGGCCTTCGGGAGGCGCTTGCCGTCGACGAATTCGGTCTCCGCGACCTTGACGCCGGTGAGCTTGCCGTTTTCCCCGACAAACTCGACGGTGGAGGCGAGGTAGGTGCGTTCGCCGCCTTCCTCGTGGGCGCTGGCGACCTCGAACAGGGTGGGGAACGTCGGCCACGGCTGGTGGCCGGCCCGCTCGACCGGCGGCTGCTTGCCGATGGCCAGTGTGGTCACCGATGCGGCCTGGTGCCGGTGCGCGGTGCCGATGCAGTCCGCGCCGGTATCGCCGCCGCCCAGGATCACCACGTGCTTGCCGGCGGCGTTGATCTGGTTCTCCACGCTCTCCCCCGCCACGGCCCGGTTGGCCGGCACGAGGTAGTCCATGGCGAAGTGGACGCCTTCGAGCTCACGGCCCGGGATCGGCAGGTCACGCGGGACGGTGGCCCCGGTGGCGATCACGACGGCGTCGTACCGGCGGCGCAGCTGCTCCCAGGTGACGTCGGTGCCGACGGCCACGCCGGTGCGGAACCGGGTGCCTTCGGCCTTCATCTGCTCAAGACGGCGGTCCACCTGCTCTTTTTCCATCTTGAAGTCGGGGATGCCGTAGCGCAGGAGGCCGCCGATTTTGTCGTCGCGCTCGTAGACGGCCACGGTGTGTCCGACGCGGGTCAGCTGCTGGGCGACGGCGAGGCCGGCCGGGCCGGAGCCGACGACGGCGACTGTCTTGCCGCTCAGTCGTGCCGGCGGCAGCGGGTTGACCCAGCCGTTTTCGAAGGCCTGGTCGATGATCGACACCTCGACCTGCTTGATGGTCACCGCGGGCTGGTTGATGCCCAGGACGCAGGACGCCTCGCAGGGGGCCGGGCAAAGCCGGCCGGTGAACTCGGGGAAGTTGTTGGTGGCGTGCAACCGCTCCGTGGCTTCCTCGCCCTTGTCCCGCCAGATGAGGTCGTTCCATTCCGGAATCAGGTTGCCCAGCGGACAGCCCTGGTGGCAGAACGGGACGCCGCAGTCCATGCAGCGGCCGGCCTGGCTCTTCAGGACGCCCTTCTCCTGGGCCTCATAGACCTCTTTCCAGTCCATAATGCGGACCGGAACGGGACGGCGCGGCTGGGTTTCACGCTGGCGTACTTTCAGAAATCCGCGTGGATCAGCCACCGGTCACCTCCAGGATTCGAGACCAAACTTCTTCGCCGTCGGGGTCCAGGCCCTCGTCGATGGCGTCAAGGCGGGTTTGCAGGACGGCCGCGTAGTCGCGCGGCAGCACCTTGGTTATGCGGGCTGCGGTGTCGTCGAAGTTCTCCAGGAGCCGGGCCGCGTTCTGCGACTCGGTTTCCTCGACGTGCTTGACGAGCAGCCCATGGACGATGTCGCGGTCCTCGGCGTCCAGCTCGAGCAGTTGCAGCTCGCCGGACTCGAGGGCCTGCTTGTTGACGCGTTCGGTCTGGAGGTCCAGCACGTAGGCCGTTCCTCCGGACATGCCGGCGCCGAAGTTGCGGCCGGTGCGGCCGATGATGAGCGTCTGGCCGCCGGTCATGTACTCGCAGCCGTGGTCACCGATGCCTTCGGCCACCGCGGTGGCGCCGGAGTTGCGGACCAGGAAGCGTTCGCCCACCTGGCCGCGCAGGAACATTTCACCGCTCGTGGCGCCGTAGCCGATCACGTTGCCGGCGATCACGTTGCGTTCGGCCGGGAACACGTTGGTGCGGTCCGGGCGGACGATGATCCGGCCGCCGGAAAGTCCCTTGCCCACGTAGTCGTTCGAGTCGCCGAACAGGCGCAGCGTGATGCCGGCGGGCAGGAACGCCCCGAGCGACTGGCCGGCGGTGCCGTTGAGCGTGATGTCGATGGTGTCCGGGGCCAGCACGTCGGTGCTGAAGGTCTTCGTGACCACGTGGCCGAGCATGGTGCCCACTGAGCGGTCCGTGTTGATGACGTTTACCGAGATCTTTACCGGGGTGCGGTCGGTCAGCGCCTCGGCCGCCATGGTGATCAGGCGCTGGTCAAAGTGCTTGTCCAGCTCGTGGTTCTGCCCGGTCAGGTTGCGCAGCGGGGCGTCGTCGTCGAACTCGAGGCCGTGCAGGATCGGATCCAGGTCCAGCCCTTCGGCCTTCCAGTGGCGGATCGCGTCACGGGAGTCGAGCATTTCAGCGTGGCCGATCGCTTCCTCGATGCTGCGGAAACCCAGCTCCGCGAGGATCTCGCGGACTTCCTCGGCGAGGAATTCGAAGAAGTTCACCACGAATTCGGGCTTGCCATTGAACCTGGAGCGCAGCTCGGGGTTCTGGGTCGCGACGCCCACCGGGCAGGTGTCCAGGTGGCAGACGCGCATCATGATGCAACCGGAAACCACCAGCGGCGCGGTGGCAAAACCGAACTCCTCGCCGCCAAGCAAGGCGGCGATGACGACGTCGCGGCCGGTCTTGAGCTGGCCGTCCACCTGCACAACCACGCGGTCTCGCAGGCCGTTGAGCATGAGTGTCTGCTGCGTCTCGGCCAGACCGAGCTCCCACGGGACACCGGCGTGCTTGAGCGAGTTCAGCGGGGAGGCGCCGGTGCCGCCGTCGTGTCCGGAGACAAGGACGACGTCGGCCTTCGCCTTTGTGACGCCGGACGCCACGGTGCCGATCCCGACCTCGGAGACGAGCTTGACGTGCACGCGGGCCGAGGGGTTGGCGCGCTTCGCGTCGTAGATCAGCTGTGCGAGGTCTTCGATCGAGTAAATGTCGTGGTGCGGGGGCGGGGAGATGAGTCCGACGCCGGGCGTCGAGTGCCGCGTTCGGGCCACCCAGGGGTAGACCTTCTGCGCCATCAGCTGGCCGCCTTCGCCGGGCTTGGCACCCTGCGCCATTTTGATCTGGATGTCGTCGGCGTTGGTCAGGTACAGGCTCGTAACGCCGAACCGGCCGGAGGCGATCTGCTTGACCGCGGAACGGCGGGTGGGGTCGAGCAGGCGGTCCACATCTTCGCCGCCCTCGCCGGTGTTGGACTTGCCGCCCAGCCGGTTCATGGCGATCGCGAGGGTCTCGTGGGCTTCCTGCGAGATGGAGCCGTAACTCATGGCGCCGGTGGAGAAGCGCTTGACGATGCTGGAGACAGGCTCCACTTCCTCAAGCGGCACCGCCGGGCGCAGGCCGTCCTTGAACTTCAGCAGACCGCGCAGGGTCATGAGGTTCTCGGACTGGTCGTCAACGCCGCGGGTGTAGGCCTTGAAGATGTCGTAACGGCGTTCACGCGTGGCGTGCTGCAGCCGGAAGACGGTCTCGGGGTTGAACAGGTGCGGTTCGCCGTCGCGGCGCCACTGGTACTCGCCGCCGCCGAGGAGGGGCTGGTGCGGCAGTTCGATGCCGTTTTCGGGGTAGGCCATCCGGTGCCGGGCCAGGACCTCGGCCGCGATGACGTCCAGGCCGACGCCGCCGAGCTGGGAATGGGTGCCGGAGAAGAATTCGTCCACGAGCTCCTGGCCGAGGCCGAGGGCTTCGAAGGTCTGGGCGCCCGTGTACGAGGCCACGGTGGAGATGCCCATCTTGGACATGATCTTCAGGACACCCTTGCCCAGGCCCTTGATCAGGTTGTAGACGCCGTCCTCGGGGCTGACCCCTACGACGTCGCCGCTGCTGATGAGCTGCTCCACGGATTCCATGGCCAGGTACGGGTTCACGGCGGAGGCGCCGTAACCGATCAGCACGGCCACGTGGTGCGTCTCGCGGACATCTCCGGCCTCGACCAGGAGGGCCGTCTTGGTGCGGTTGGCACTGCGCAGCAGGTGGTGGTGCACGGCGCTGACAAGAAGCAGCGACGGGATCGGAGCCCACTGGGCGTTGGAGTCGCGGTCCGAGAGGACGACGTACTGGACGCCGCGGTTGATGGCTCCGGAAACCTGCTCGCAGATTTCCGTGAGCCGGGCACGGAGCGCGTGCTCGCCACCCTCGGGGCGGTAGAGGCCGCGGACCTTCATGGCGACCTTGTCGCCGTCGGCGTTCTCGATATTCGCGATCTTGGCCAGCTGGTCGTTGTTGATCACGGGGAACGGCAAGGACACCTGGGGCTGGCGGACGCGGTTGACGTCCAACAGGTTGCCGTTGGGGCCGATGGCGCCCTTGAGCGAGGTGACCAGCTCTTCGCGGATGGCGTCCAGCGGCGGGTTGGTGACCTGCGCGAAGGACTGCACGAAGTAGTCGAAGAGCAGCCGCGGGCGCTTGGACAGGACCGCAACCGGCGTGTCGGAGCCCATGGCACCGAGGGGCTCGGCGCCGGTCCGGGCCATCGGGCCCAGCAGGATCTTCAGTTCCTCGGTGGTGTAACCAAAGGTGCGCTGGCGGATGTTGACCGACGCGGCGGTGTGGACGACGTGCTCGCGTTCGGGCAGGTCGTTGAGGTCGATCAGGTTGTCCTTGACCCATTCGGCCCAAGGGTTCGCGGCGGCGACCTCGGCCTTGACCTCGGCGTCGTCGATGATCCGCCCCGCCTCGGTGTCCACCAGGAACATCTTGCCCGGCGAGACGCGGCCCTTCTTGACCACCTTGGAGGCCTCGACATCAATCACGCCGACCTCGGAGGCGAAGACGATGAGGCCGTCCTCCGTGATCCAGTACCGGCCCGGACGCAGGCCGTTGCGGTCCAGCGTGGCGCCGACCAGGTTGCCGTCGGTGAAGGATACGGCCGCGGGGCCGTCCCACGGCTCCATGAGCATCGAGTGGTACTCGTAGAAGGCACGGCGGGCCGGATCCATGGTGGCGTGGTTTTCCCACGCCTCCGGGATCATCATCATGATCGAGTGCGTGATGGGCCGGCCGGAGAGCCAGAGCAGTTCGGCGACTTCGTCAAACGAGGCCGAGTCGGAGGCGCCCGGGGTGCAGATGGGGTACAGCTCCTCCGGCGAGTCCCCCAGCAGCGGGCTGGCGAGCTGCGACTGCCGTGCGCGCATCCAGTTGCGGTTGCCCTTGACCGTGTTGATCTCGCCGTTGTGCGCGATGGTGCGGAACGGCTGGGCCAGGGGCCAGGACGGGAACGTGTTGGTGGAGAAGCGCGAGTGCACGATTGCGAGCTTGGTCTTGAAGCGCTTGTCCGAAAGGTCCGGATAGAACGGTTCCAGCTGCGCGGTGGTAAGCATGCCCTTGTAGACGATGGTCCGGGAGGACAACGACGGGAAGTACACACCGAACTTGTTCTGGGCGCGCTTGCGGATCCGCCAGGCACGGGAATCAAGCTCGTTGCGCTCGAGGGTTTCCCCGGTGCTGGAGGCGAAGAACGGCTGCGAGAAGTGCGGCATGCAGGCCCGGGCCATGGCCCCCACCAGGTCCGCGACGATCGGCACTTCACGCCAGCCAAGGACCGTGAGGCCCTCGTCGGCGGCGAGGCCCTCGATGCCGGCCCGCGCGGCGTCGGCTTCGCGCTGCTCGGCCGGCAGGAACGCCGTTCCGACGACGTACTGGCCCGGGGCGGGAAGTTCGAAGTCGGTGACCGCGCGGAAGAATTCGTCCGGGACCTGCATGAGGAGGCCGGCGCCGTCGCCGGTGCCTTCGTCGGCGCCCACGGCGCCGCGGTGCTCGAGGTTGCGCAGGGCGGTCAGGGCCGCGTCAACGATGTCGTAGCCCGGCTCGCCGCGGAGCGTGGCGATGATGGCCAGGCCGCAGGCGTCCTTCTCATTTTCCGGGTTGTAGAGTCCGGCCGCGGCCGGCATCGCCGCAAAGCGGGTGAAGGGCGACGTGACGGCCGGCGGCTGGTCCGGTTCGGACCAACTGGGGCTGTGTAGAGTTTGGGTCATGGGAGACGTCCTTCCTCCTGATCGTGCGTATGGGAGGGACAACATTGGCCCCACTCGGCACGCCGGTGTGAGCGGCACAACAGAGTGTTTTTCTAACTGGAATTGTAGGCCAGCCCGGCCTCCCGTACTAACAGTTACGCAGGCGCTGGCCCGGGCTTGCGCGGACAGCTGCTATCTGCTGTCCGCATCAATCCCTCTTGCCACGACGTTGTGGTGACGGGCCCTGCGAGCGGTAGCTCCGCAACCCGGATTGCCGGCGCTGGGGCTACTTGCCGCCCTCAGCCTCGGACGCGGTTCCAGGGGTCTGGCGGCCGGAGATTCCGACTGCCGAAGCTCCGGCGGCGGGCTTGGTGCCGCCGTCTGGGTCCTTCTCCGCGGCTGCGTCCGCTGCTGCGGGCACGGCTGCGGGACCTGATCCGCTTTGGTTCCCCGGAAGATTATCACGGGATTCACTATCTGAGACAGACGAGTCCGAATGGCGGATAGTTGTCGCGCCCTCGGCGGCCTCGGCCTGGTCGGCGGCGGCATTCGCACGGTCGGCACCGGCGTTACTTTCAGCACGGTCGGCGTCGTTCGCGTTATCTTCAGCACGGTCGGGCCCGCCGGCGGAAAGCGCCTCGCCTTCGGCAGTTGTCACTGCCGCCTCCCCTGCCGGTCCACGGCCGGGGAGGAACGGGGTGTCCGGTTCCGAGGGCTTGCGCAGCCCGAGGAGGACGAAGGCGATCACCGCACCGGCCAGGACGAAGATGCTGGTCCAGACGTTGAGCCTGGTGGTGATCCCGAAGAGGCTGATCTGCTCGGCGTCGTCGATCCGCATGGCTTCGATCCAGACGCGGCCCAGCGTGTAGTAGATGGCGTAGAGGCAGAAGAGGCGGCCGCGGCGGAAGCTGAACTTGCGGTCCAGAGCCAGCAGGATGAAGACGCCGGCAAGGTTCCACAAGGACTCGTAGAGGAACGTCGGGTGGAACAGTGTGTCGGCGGGCATGCCGGCCGGGAAGTTGGGGTTGTTCGGGTCGATCTGCAGGCCCCACGGCAGCGTGGTGGGGCCGCCGAAGAGCTCCTGGTTGAAGTAGTTCCCCCACCGGCCGATGGCCTGGGCCAGCAGCAGGCCGGGAGCAGCCGCGTCCAGGAAGGCGCTCAGCTTCACGCCGGCACGCCGGCATCCGATCCAGGCACCGAGTGCTCCGAGCACCACGGCGCCCCAGATCCCCAGGCCGCCGCGCTGGATCTGCGGAATCAGGGACAGGTCACCGGTACCGTCGAAGCCGGGGCCGAAGTAGGCGTCTGGCGAGGAGAACACGTGGTACAGCCGTCCGCCGATGATGCCGAACGGGATGGCCCAGATGGCGATGTCCCAGACGCTTCCCTCAGGGGCGCCGCGCCGCGCCCAGCGGACGGAGGTGAGCCAGAGTCCGGCAATGATGCCGGCCAGGATGCACAGGGCGTAGGCGTGGATGCGCAGCGACCCCCACGGCAGCGGGATGTCGAAACCGGACCAGCTGGGGCTCGGAATGCTCGCGGGAATCATCGCCGCCGCGTGGAGGACTGACTGCATTGCTTACGCTTCTTCCCTGGTGAGGCCGGTGCTGAGGTCTTTCGTCAAGGAGGCTACCGCATCCACGCCGCCGTCCCGGATGGCCGCGACGAGGGCGGTACCGACAATCACGCCGTCGGCGTACTCGGCGATCTCGCGGACGTGGCCGGCGTTGGAGACGCCGAGGCCCACGCAGACGCGCTCGGCGCCCGCGGCGTGCGCGGCGGCTACGACGTCCTTGGCGGCGGAGCTGACCGAGGCCCGCGCGCCGGTGACGCCCATGATGGAGACGGCGTACACGAAGCCGCGGCTCGCATCCACTGTGCGCTTCATGCGTTCGGGCGAGGACGAAGGTGCCACCAGGAACACCCGGTCCAGGCTGTACTTGTCGGAGGCGGCCATCCATTCGGCAGCTTCATCCGGGATCAGGTCGGGCGTGATCAGCCCGGCTCCCCCGGCCTCGGCCAGGCGGCGGGAGAACTCGTCCACGCCCATCCGGACCACGGGGTTCCAGTAAGTCATGACCAGCACGGCGGCGTCGGTCTTGCTGGTGATGCCGCGGACGACGTCGAAGACCTCCCGAACGCGGAAGCCCTTCGCGAGGGCTTCGGTGGTGGCCGCCTGGATAACCTGGCCGTCCATGACCGGGTCCGAGTACGGGATGCCGATCTCGATGAGGTCGGCGCCGTTCTCGGCCAGGGCGATGCCGGCGGCGATGGTGTCTGCGACGCTCGGGTAGCCGGCCGGCAGGTAGCCGATCAGGGCTGCCCGGCCCTGGGCGCGGGCGCGGTCAATGGCCGCCGCCGACTTGCTGGTGGGCTGCGCGGCGCCCTGGTTGGCGCTTTCCTGGCTGGTGCTCACAGCTGTTCCCCCTCTTTGCCGATTTCGGCCTCCGGTGAATCCTTTTGCAGCAGGTCGAACCATTCGGCGGCCGTGGCCACGTCCTTGTCGCCGCGGCCGGAGAGGTTCACGATCACGATCTTCTCTGACGCGTTGCCAGCGTCCCCTGTGCTTGTTGCGCCTCCGGCGCCTTCCGCGGCGAGCCGCTGGCCGACCTTGATGGCTCCGGCGAGGGCGTGCGCGGACTCGATGGCGGGGATGATGCCCTCGGTGCGGCAGAGGAGGCGGAAGGCCTCCATGGCTTCACTGTCCGTGATGGGCTCGTAGCTGACCCTGCCGATGTCCGCAAGGTACGAGTGCTCGGGGCCCACGCCGGGGTAGTCCAGGCCCGCCGAGATCGAGTGGGACTCGATGGTCTGGCCGTCGTCGTCCTGCATGAGGTAGGAGCGCGCGCCGTGCAGCACGCCGGGCTTGCCGAGCGTGATGGTGGCCGCGTGGCGTCCGGTTTCCACGCCGTCGCCGCCGGCTTCGAAGCCGTAGATTCGGACCGAGGGGTCATCGAGGAACCCGTGGAAGATGCCGATCGCATTGGAGCCGCCGCCGATGCAGGCGCAGACGGCGTCCGGGAGCCGGCCGGTCTGGTCCAGGATCTGCGCCCGGGCTTCCTCACCGATCACTTCATGGAAGTAGCGGACCATGGCCGGGAACGGGTGCGCCCCGGCGGCGGTGCCCAGCAGGTAGTGCGTGTTGCCCACGTTCGCGACCCAGTCGCGCAGGGCCTCGTTGATGGCGTCCTTGAGTGTCTGGGAGCCGTTGGTCACCGGGATGACGGTGGCGCCGAGGAGCTCCATCCGGGCCACGTTGAGGGCCTGGCGGCGGCAGTCCTCCGCGCCCATATAGACGACGCATTCCAGGCCGAGCAGCGCCGCGGCCGTGGCGCTGGCAACCCCGTGCTGGCCGGCGCCGGTTTCGGCGATGACGCGGGTCTTGCCCATCCGCTTGGCTAGCAGCGCCTGGCCCAGGACGTTGTTGATCTTGTGCGAGCCGGTGTGGTTGAGGTCTTCGCGCTTGAGGAAGACCCGTACGCCGCCGGCGTGCTCGGCGAAGCGCTTCGCCTCGGTCAGCAGCGAGGGCCGGCCGGAGTAGTTCTTGTTCAGATCCGCGATCTGGGCGGTGAATTCAGGATCGGCCTTGGCCTTCTCGAAGGTGTCCTCAAGCTCGTCCAGGGCCGCGATGAGCGACTCCGGCATCCACCGGCCGCCGTAGTTCCCGAAGTAGGGTCCCGGGGCGTGCCGCAGGGAGGGACCGCCCTGCGTGGGATGTTCCTGCGGGCGGCCGCCCTGCAGGAACGCGTCCACGGCGCTTTCGTCTGAGCCGGCTGCTGGCGCATCGACCATCAGTCTCACCATCCTGTTCCACTGCTAGCTTTGGGGATCTGCACACGAGATCCGCTCATTGTCCGGGCGTCTGCGGGCCCGGTGCCGCTCGCGGCCCGGACGCAAACGCCAGGACCGCCCTGTCTCAGGCGCGCCGGGCGATCGCCGTTGCGCCGGCGGCCATGAATTCGGCGATCCGCTCGCGGGGCGTCGCATCACTGACCAGGGCCTCGCCGACCAGGACGGCGTTGGCTCCGCCGGCGGCGTAGTGCCTGACGTCCTCGACATCGCGCACGCCGGATTCTGCGATCATGAGCGCACCGGCGGGAATGCCTCCGGCGAGCTCCGCGAAGACGGAACGGTCGACGTCGAGCGTCTTGAGGTTGCGCACGTTAACGCCAATGATCCGCGCTTCGGCGGCCACGGCGCGCTCTATTTCCTCGGCAGTGTGCGTCTCAACGAGCACGTTCATGCCGAGTTCACGGCTCAGGGCGGTAAATTCGCGCAGCTGGGCATCGGAGAGCGAGGCCACGATCAGCAGGATCAAGTCAGCGCCGTGCGCCCGGGCTTCCCAGATCTGGTACTCGTCAATCATGAAGTCCTTGCGCAACAGCGGAATCTCCACCGCGGCACGGACGGCGTCCAGATCGGCCAGCGAGCCGCCGAAGCGGCGCTCCTCGGTGAGGACACTGATCACGGCGGCCCCGCCGCCGGCGTACTGCGCAGCGAGCGACGCCGGATCGGCAATCTCCGCTAGCCGGCCCTTGGACGGGCTGCGGCGCTTGACCTCGGCAATGACCTTGAGCTCGTCCCGGGGATCGGAGTTCCCGCCCAGCGCGGCCCAGGCATCGCGGGCGGGCGCCGCAGCGGCGGCGCGTTCCCTCAATTCCGCGAGCGGAACGAGACGCTGGCGCGCCTCCATATCCTCCCGGACACCGGCATTGATGTCGTCGAGAACGCTCACGCTCAGTGGCCGGTGTTCTTCAGCTTGCTGCCGCCGACGCCGTAACCGGCCTTGCGCATGATCCAGCCGGCCAGCAGGCCGAGCACCATGATGACGGCGCCCACGATGAAGATGGGGGTGTTGGCGATGACGAACGCGATGGACGCAATGAGGGCGCCGACCAGCATCACGATCACGCAGGTCCACGCGGCCGGGCTGTTGCCGTGACCGGGCGCCTCGCTGTGGTCGACGTCGTCGTAGACGCCCTTCGGCGCGGCAGACGTGGATGCGGAAACAGTGGCTTTGCTCATTGAAATCTCCTCAGGATGAATACTGCTTACATTCTGCCATTTTTTGGCGGTGTTATTGTCCGCGTTGCGTGCCGCGCCCGTCGGCTCACGTGGGGTCGTCACCCCGGGACAGCCGGTCCCAGCTCTCAATCTCGTCCGCGGGCGCGGCATGCGCGGCCGTCCCGCCGGCGGCGGCTCCGGCTGTGGGTCCGGCGGCGGCCGCGTCATATTTGGTGCGGGTCTTCCAGTAACGTCCGGCCGGCACGATCAGCAGGGCGCTGATCCCCAAGAGGGAGCCGGCGACGACGGCGAGGACCGGGAACACTGTCACGTCCACTTGGACGCGGCTTCCACTGATTCCGGTGGCGGCCGCGATCGATCCCTGCGCCGCGGACAGCGGGTCCGCCAGCACCACGGCTGCGGCGCCGACGATGCCCGCAGCTGCGAGGAGGATGATCGCCGTGATGAGCCAGCGGGCCACGCGCCCGGCTATGGACGCCGCCAAACCGCCGGCCAAGGCCACAAGGGCCAGGGCGGTGACAGTGGTCGCGGCCTTGCTGCCCGGAACCTGCAGGCCGTCCTGGCTGGCCGCGGCCGCGCCCAGCTGCGCGGGGTCCAGGTGCACGATCAACCAGGTCTGGGTGGTGGTGCCGAATGCGGCGAGGGCCAGGACGGCGATCACCAGGACAAGGGTGGATTTGCGGGCCCAGCCGGGGACGGCGGGCCGGGTGGTGGACTTGACTGCAGCTTCCCGCTCCCCCATCAGTTGTCCTCCCCGGCGTGGGGGGCCAAGTCGGTGACTGCGTCAGCCGCGATGTTGTGCAGCGAGCCGGCGGTGTGGACGGCCCGCAGCGGGGCGGCGGCCTTGTTCACCGTCTCCTGGGCCTCGGCCGGGTTCACCGAATCGGCCACGATGCCGCCGCCGGCCTGGACGTAGGCGCGGCCTTCGCGGAGCAGGGCTGAACGGATCGCGATCGCCATGTCCATGTCGCCGGCGAAGTCCAGATACCCCACCACGCCGCCGTAAATGCCGCGCCGGTGCGGTTCAAGCTCGTCCAGCAGGCGCAGGGCCCGCGGCTTCGGGGCGCCGGAAAGCGTGCCCGCTGGGAAGGTGGCTTTGAGGACGTCGTAGGCCTTGGCAACCGGGGAGAGTGTGCCGACCACGGTGGATACGAGGTGCATGATGTGGCTGAAGCGTTCGACTTCCATGAACTGCGTGACGTCGACCGAGCCCGCGACGCAGACCTTGGAGAGGTCGTTGCGGGACAGGTCGACCAGCATCAGGTGTTCGGCGCGTTCTTTCTGGTCCGCGAGCAGTTCCTCGGCCAAAGCCTTGTCCGCCTCGACCGTCTTGCCGCGCGGGCGTGACCCGGCGATGGGGTGCGTGATGACTTCGTCGCCGGTGACGGTGACCAGGGCTTCCGGTGAGGAACCGACGATCGTGTACTCCCGGCCTGCGGCGTCCTCGAAGCTGAACAGGTACATGTAGGGGCTGGGGTTGGTGTTGCGCAGGACCCGGTAGACATCCAGGGGGTCCGCTCCGCACTCCATTTCGAAGCGGCGGGAGATCACCACCTGAAAGACCTCGCCGTCCACAATCGCCTCCTTGCCGCGGTCCAGGGCGGCGAGGTACTCGGACTCGTCCCAGCGTTCCTGCACGCTTGACGCGAAATCCAGGGCGGCGGTTTCCAACACGGAAACGGGCTGCTCCACGGGCCTGCTGATCTTTTCCAGCAAGGCCTTCACGCGGGCGACCGCGTCATGCCAAGCCTCGTCGACGCGCTCGGAGCTGTTGTCGAAGTTAATCGCGTTGGCGATCAGCAGGACGGTGCCGTCCATGTTGTCGTGCACCGCCATGTCCGTGACGAGGTTGAGGGCCATCTCCGGAAGCTCGAGGTCGTCCTCCGGCGGGCTGGTGAGTTTTTCCCAGTGCCGCACGGTTTCCCAGCCGAGGAAGCCCACCAGGCCGGAGGTGAACGGCGGCAGCCCCTCGAAACGGTTGGTGCGCAGTGCCGCGACGCTGTCACGGATGGCATCAACGGGGTTGCCGTCAAGCGGCACACCGACGGGCGGTTCCCCCAGCCAGTGCGCCTGCCCGTCCTTCGTGGTCAGCGTGGCGCGGGAGCGCGATCCGATGAACGAGTAGCGGGACCAGGATCCGCCCACCGCCGCCGATTCCATCAGGAACGTGCCAGGCTGCCCCTGGGCAAGCTTGCGGTAGAGCCCGATCGGAGTTTCGGCGTCGGCCAGCACCTTGAGCCGGACCGGGATGACGCGGCTGTGGCCTGCGAGTTCACGGAACTCTTCGAGGCCAGGGCTGATGATTCCTAGGTCCTGCATGGCTTTGCTTTCCGCCTGTTCTTTAGTGGGGCCCTCAGCGGATCCGGTCGTGGGATCCTGCGGGCGGTCCGGTTCGTGAAGTTTGGGAGCCCGGAGGAGCTCCGCCGGTTGCGCGGCCGGGTTCCTTTGCCGGATTTCCTTAGCCAGGTTTCCTTTGCGCGGGCGCTTAGCCTCCGTGGCCGACGACGGCGTCAAGCTCGCGGCCGTCGAAGCAGGTCCGGGTTCCCGTGTGGCAGGCCGCGCCGACCTGGTCGACCCGGACCAGCAAGGCATCGCCGTCGCAGTCCATGGCCAGCGACTTGACCCACTGCACATGCCCGGACGTGTCCCCCTTGCGCCAGTACTCCTGGCGGGACCGCGAGTAAAACGTCACGCGCCCGCTCGTCATAGTGCGGTGCAGCGCCTCATCGTCCATCCAGCCGAGCATCAGGACCTCGTGGGTGTCGAACTGCTGGACGATGGCGGCCACCAGACCCGCGCTGTCGCGCTTGAGCGCCTCCGCCAGCCCGGCGGGGAGCGGGCTCGACGACGAATCCGAATGCGGCGGCGTCGAGAGCTCCGTCGCCGCGTCTGCCGCGGCACTGGTTGGTGCGGCGGCCGGGGCGGCGCTGGCGGGAACGGTGCCGGAAAGGACTGTGGTGGCGGGGGCGGGCTGCTCAGACATCAGATCAAGTCTAGTGCCTCCGGGCAGGCGGCCAGCCTCGTAGCTTTCCTGTTTGCTTAACACTGGCCCGCGGGCGGTTTCGGCGGCGGTTCCAGTGCCCACGCGCGGCCGTCTCGTGCTAGTTTCACAAGTGATGCATTTCGTCGAACCGTCCCGAGAAGTCCTGGCCGAGACCCTGCTTGCCGCCGGCCCTGATGCCACCACGCTCTGCGCAGGTTGGCGTACCCGTGATCTTGCCGCGCACTTGTACCTGCGCGAGCGCAAAGTCGCCGTCGGACTCGGCCTGATCATCAAACGCTTCTCCAAGGCCTCGGACCAGGCAACGGCCGAACTGGCCGGCAAGCTGACGACGCCCGAGGACTACGCCGCCCTGGTCAACACCTTCCGCTCCGGTCCCCCTGCCCTGTCCCCGCTGCGGATCAAAGCGCTGGACGAGAGCTCCAACCTGATCGAATATTTCGTCCACACCGAGGACGTGCGCCGGGCCGTTGACCGCTGGGCCCCCCGCGCCCTGGACGAAGCCTACTCGGACGCCCTGTGGGACGAACTCGTCAAGCGGGCGGCCATCCTGTACCGCGGCGTGGACCTGGGCATTGTGCTGGTCAGCCCGTCGGGCCCGCGGCATGTCGCCAAGCGCGCCCCCGTATCGGTTGCCATCATCGGCGAGCCGGGGGAACTTCTCATGCACGCCCACGGCCGCACCCGCCACGCCCTCGTGACCTTCGAAGGCCAGCCGGACGCCGTCGCGCTCCTGCAGTCCGCTGAAGTCGGCCTCTAGCGGACCTCGAAGCCGGCCTGCCGGATCGCGGTCTTGACCTGGGCAATCATGTCGAGCGGTCCGAAGTGGAAGACCGATGCCGCGAGGACGGCGTCCGCGCCCGCCGCCACTGCGGGCGGGAAGTGCTCGGGCTTGCCGGCGCCGCCGGAGGCGATGATCGGAACCTTGACGCCTGCCCGCGCGAGCCGGATCAGTTCGAGGTCAAAGCCGTCCTTGGTGCCGTCGGCGTCGATCGAATTGAGCAGGATTTCGCCCACGCCGCGGTCGGCCGCCTCCCGGGCCCATTCAATGGCGTCGATCCCGGTCCCCTGCCGGCCGCCGTGTGTGGTGACTTCGAAGCCAGACGGTGTGGGCGCCGAACCCGGGCGGGTGCGGCGTGCGTCGACGGAGAGCACCAGGACTTGGGAGCCGAAATGCCGGGTGATCTCATCGATCACGTCCGGCCGGGTCACGGCCGCGGTGTTGATGGCCGCCTTGTCCGCGCCGCAGCGCAGGAGCCTGTCCACCTCGGCGACGCCGCGGACACCGCCGCCGACCGTCAGCGGAATGAAGACTTCCTCGGCGGTGCGGCGGACGACGTCGAAGGTGGTTTCCCGGTTGCCGGAAGACGCGGTGACGTCCAGGAAGGTCAGTTCGTCGGCGCCACTGTTGTCGTAGCGGTGCGCCAGTTCCACCGGGTCCCCCGCGTCGCGGAGCCCTTCAAAGTTGATGCCCTTGACCACGCGGCCGGCGTCGACATCGAGGCACGGGATGACGCGCACGGCGACAGTCATGACTTCTCCTTGTTCGTGCTGGAAGGCCTAGGCAGACGGGCGCTCAAATGCGGCAGGCGTGGATGCTGCTGACCAGGATGGCGCGGGCGCCGAGGTCGTAGAGCTCGTCCATGATCCGATTGGTCTGGCGTTTGGGCACCATCGATCGGACGGCCACCCAGTCCGAGTCGCGCAGCGGCGAAACGGTCGGCGATTCCAGGCCGGGGGTGAGCCCGGCGGCCTGCTCCACGAGCTCCTTGCGGATGTCGTAGTCCATCATGACGTACTGCCGGGCCACCAGGACGCCCTGGAGCCGGCGGATGAGGACTTCGGCGGCCGGGTTCTGCTCGCCCTTGCGGCCAATCAGCACCGACTCGGAATTCAGGATCGGCTCGCCGAAGATCTCCATGCCGGCGGCCTTGAGCGTGGTGCCGGTCTCGACGACGTCGGCAATCGCGTCCGCGACGCCCAGCCGGACGGAGGATTCGACGGCGCCATCGAGGCGGACCACCTTGGCCTTGATGCCGCGCTCGGCCAGGTAGCCGCGCAGCAGCCCGTCGTAACTCGTGGCCAGGCGCTTGCCCTCGAGCTGGGCGATGTCGGTGAAATCGCCAACCGGGCCGGCGAAGCGGAAGGTGGAAGCGGCGAAGCCCAGCGGCAGCAGTTCCTCGGCCTCGACCTCTGCGTCAAGCAGGAGGTCACGGCCGGTGATGCCGACGTCGAGTGTCCCCTGGCCCACATACACGGCAATGTCGCGCGGGCGCAGGAAGAAGAACTCAATGTCGTTGTCCGGGTCCACCATGACAAGCTCGCGGGTATCGCGGCGCTGACGGTAGCCGGCCTCGGCAAGCATGGCCGAGGCGGCTTCTGACAGGGATCCCTTGTTCGGGACAGCAACTCTAAGCATGGGGTATGTCTCTCTTGGGTGTGGAAGCATCTGCTGGGGCACGTCGGCCACGCAATGCACGGGTCAGCCGGGTGGTCCGGCGCCGTTCCGTGCCGGCGCGGCTAGAGATGCTTGTAGACGTCTTCCAGGGTGAGTCCTTTGGCGAGCATCAGAACCTGCAGGTGGTACAGCAGCTGGGAAATTTCTTCAGCGGCGGCTTCATCGGATTCATACTCGGCAGCCATCCATACCTCGGCTGCTTCCTCCACGACCTTCTTGCCAATGCCGTGGACTCCGGAATCCAGTTCGGCGACGGTGCGGGAGCCTTCCGGACGGACGGCTGCCTTTTCACTCAGTTCTGCGAACAGCGACTCGAAATTCTTCACGCCCCAAGCCTACTTGCTCCCGGCGCGGGAACCCCTGCCGGGCCGCTGCATGACGACGGCAGTGTGAGGCAATACACAGCGGGGCTGCCGGCACGCGGCCGGCAGCCCCAGCTTCTGCTGCATTTGTTCGGGCTATAGCGCGGCGGGCTCAGCCGAACTGCTTGAGGGTAACGGCTGTGGCGAGGGCCGCTGTGACGGCCTCGTGCCCCTTGTCTTCAGTGGAACCCGGCAGCCCGGCGCGGTCGATCCCCTGCTGCTCGGTATCGCAGGTCAGCACACCGAAGCCGACGGGGACGCCGGTGCGGACGCTGACTTCGGTCAGGCCCAGCGTGGCCGCCTCGCAGACGTATTCGAAGTGCGGCGTGCCGCCTCGGATGACGACGCCGAGCGCGGCGACGGCGTCGAAGTGCGGGGCCAGCCGGGCTGCTGCGACGGGGAGCTCAAACGTGCCCGGCACCCGGAGCACTGTCGGTTCGCTGATGCCGGCGTCCTTCGCCGCGCGCAGGGCGCCGTCGAGGAGCCCGTCCATAATCTGGGTATGCCAGCTTGCGGCCACGATGGCCAGCTTGAGCCGGGAGGTTTCCTCCGGCTGGAACGTGCTGAGGTCGATCTGGGGGGCGCCGTGGCCGCTCATGGTATTCCTTGCTGTTGACACTGAATGCTGTTGATGGGGGCCGCCCGCGGCCATGCCGGTCCTGCCGGGCGGGGCAGGAGGGCAGGCAGCGCTGGCGGGTGAAGCGGGCGGACGGCCGGGAGGGCCGCCCTGTCAGTCTTGGTTCCGCTCGAACCCGGCCTCGAATCCGCCCAGACCCGCGGCCGGGGCGGCTTCGACGTCGAGCACCAGCCGGTGGTCCATCCGGTCCTTCTTGGTCTGCAGGTAGCGAAGGTTTTGTTCCCTGGAGGGAACCTCGGTGGGGACCATCTCCACCACCTTCACGCCCGCTTGGGCGAGCCGGTCCTGCTTATCAGGGTTATTGCTGAGCAGCCTGATCTCGTGCAGGCCCATCTCCGCAAGGATCTGGGCGGCGGCCTTGTAGCAGCGCGCATCTACAGGCAGCCCGAGCTGCTCGTTGGCCTCCACGGTGTCGAAGCCGGCCTCCTGCAGGGCGTAGGCCTTGATCTTGTTCGCCAGCCCGATCCCGCGGCCCTCCTGGCCGCGCAGGTACAGCAGCGTTCCGCCCAGCTCATTGATCAGTTCGAGGGCATAGGCCAGCTGCTCGCCGCAGTCGCACCGGTAGGAGCCGAAGACATCGCCCGTGAGGCACTCCGAATGCAGCCGGACCAGCGGGGCCTTGCCGTCAGCCGTGGCTGTGGGCGAGCTGACCGCCAGATGTTCGGCACCGGTGGCCAGATCGGTCCAAGCCTGCGCCACGAAATCGCCAAACGCCGTTGGCAGTTGAACGATGGGCCCTGCGCTGACGGGATGCGGCTGGCGCGGCATGCCCAGCTCTTCTCGTGTTTCCGAAGTCGTCATTATCTCTCCTCCATCAGACGGCATCAGCTGCGTCGCTGCCGTGGTGCCCCGCTTCGAGGTAGGCCACCAGATCCGCAATCGAAACCAGGGGGCAACCGTGCTCGCTAGCGAAGTCACGCAGTCCGTCCAGCCGCATCATTTCTCCGTTGTCATACACTAACTCTGCGATTACTCCCACGGGTTCCAGGCCGGCGAGCCGGCACAGGTCCACGGCCGCCTCGGTGTGGCCGGGACGTTCCCGCACTCCCCCCTTAACGGCGCGGAGGGGAAAAACATGCCCGGGACGGGTCAGCGCGTCCGGCCGACTGTGCGGGTCGGCGAGGATCCGGGCCGTCAGTGCGCGGTCTGTGGCAGAAATCCCGGTGCTGACGCCGACGGCGGCATCGCAGGAGACGGTATACGCGGTGCCCTTGGCGTCTTCGTTGACGGCCACCATCGGCGGCAGGGCCAGGGCGTCGGCCCGGTCGGCGTCAAGCGGTACACAGATCACCCCGGAACTGTACCGAACAGTCCAGCCCATCAGCGCCGGCGACGCGTGCTGGGCGGCGAAAATGATGTCACCCTCGTTCTCGCGGTCCTCGTTGTCCACCACCAGGACCGGCCGCCCGGCAGCCATGGCGCTGATGGCGTCCTCGATCGGATCGAGGCCGGTGCGGCCGGCGTCCGTGCCGGTGCGGATCTCTTCAGCCAGATCGTGGCCTGACGTGTCCGTGCTTTGGTTCATTTCGCCACCTCGCTCTTGAGTGCGTCGCCCGGAAGCGCTGCGTGGGCTGCGGGCGACTTGCCGCCGACAAACGCCAGCAGGCGTTCGGTGTACTTCGCCAGCACGTCAACCTCGAGGTTCACCCTGCCACCGAGGGCCTTGCTGCCCAGGCCGGTCTCGGCCAGCGTCGTGGGGATCAACCCGACTTCGAACCAGGGCGCCGGGTCGTTGGGAAGGCTCACCGCCGCTACAGTCAGGGAGACGCCGTCGACTGCTATAGAGCCCTTTTCAGCGATGTACCGGGCCAATCCGGCCGGCACGCCGAAACGCAGCCGGTCCCAGTTGCCGAGCCCCTCGCGCTCCAGGAGCTGGCCGACGCCGTCGACATGTCCCTGAACGACGTGGCCATCCAGCCGTCCCCCGGCGGGCACGCAGCGCTCCAGATTCACAGAGTCGCCTGCCGTCAGTTCTCCTATCGTGCTGCGGTCGAGGGTTTCGCCAATGACGTCAACGCTGAAGTCCTTGCCGTCGATCTGCGTGGCCGTGAGGCAGACGCCGTTGACCGCGATGGAGCCGCCCAAAGCCAGTCCGTCCGTGGCGCCGGGCGCGTGCAGCCGAACGGTGGCGCTGACGTCGCCGTTGCGCTCAACGGACAGCACCTTTCCCTGCTCGGCGATAATTCCGGTAAACATCAATTGCCTCCTGTGGCGGTGTCCGCGCCGGTGCGGTGCGCGGTTGAATCGGATGAAGTAGCGGCGGCGGGCTGTGCCGGGGTGGCCGCCGCCGGGCGAAGGTGGAGCCGGAGGTCGCGGCCAAGGGTCTGCACGGCGCCCCCTGACGCCGGGTCCCACTCCCACTGCTGGGCATCGGCCAGTGTGGCGATGCCCAGGTCGCCCAAGGCGGCCGTGCCGGAACCGAGCAGTGTCGGCGCGAGGTAAATGATGAGTTCATCGACGACGCCGGCGGCCAGGAAAGCGCTGAGGATCCGCGAGCCGCCCTCCACCATGAGGTGCCGAACGCCGTTCTCAAACAGCTCGTCCAGGGCTTCAAGGGGATCGCGGGTGGCCAGATGCAGGACCAAGCCGTCCGTGCCGTGGATGGCTGCCTCGTCGGGAATTGTGCGGTAACCCATGACGGCACGTAGGGGCTGTTTGCCGGATTCTTCGCCGTCGCCGTTCCGCGCCGTGAGGCGGGGGTTATCGATGAGGACCGTCTGGGTGCCCACCAGAATGGCGTCAATCCGGCCCCGGAGTGCGTGGTTGTCCGCGAGGGACTCAGGGCTGGAAATCCACTGGCTAGTGCCGTCGCTGGCCGCAATGCGGCTGTCGAGGGTCTGCGCGATGTGCAGGGTGACGAAGGGCCGCCTGGCCGCGACGGCTTCGAACCAGCGCCGGTTGAGCTCCAGTGCGGCGTCGGCCGCCAGCCCGGAACGGACGCGGATGCCCGCGGCACGCAGCGTCGCGGCTCCCCCGGCAGCCGGATCGTGCGGGTCGTCGACGGCGTAAATGACGTCGGTGATGCCGGCGGCGATGATCGCCTGCGCGCAGGGCCCGGTGCGCCCGATGTGGTTGCACGGCTCCAGGGTCACCACGATCGCGGCGCCGCGGAGGTCAATGCCGGCAGCCTGGGCCTGGGCGATGGCGTCAGCCTCGGCGTGGGCACTCCCGGCCCCCCGGTGGTAACCGGTCGCGAGGGGCGTTCCGTCGCTGCCGACCACGACGGCGCCAACCAGCGGGTTCGCTCCCCGCGGACCCTGCGCCGCGGCGGCAAGAGCAGCCTGCATGGCCGAGCGATCCGCGGCGCTGAAAGAGGCTGCGGCGCTGACGGAAGCGCCCCCGCCGGACTGGCCGGGGTCAGCCGCCGCGGCCAAGCGACCGCCGCTCATGCCCGCACCGCCACGTCAGCTGCGGAGGCTGGCCCGGAGACCGGCTCGGTTGCGGAGCGCAAAACCTTTGCCGCACGCCACCAGACGAAGAAACCGGTCAGGGTGAAGATCCCGTAGAACAGGTACATGAAGGCGCTGGCGAAATATCCCGCGCTGAAGAGCAGCGGGACTCCCACGATGTCGACGGCAACCCAGATGAGCCAGAATTCCGTCCAGCCGCGCGCCATCCCGTAGGTGGCGAGGAGCGACCCCATGAACGTCCAGGCGTCGGCCCAGACCGGCGGGTAGGAGCCGAGGGATTCGAACACGGGAGTGAGCGCCATGGTGCCGGCGACGAGCGAGGCCGCGAGGAGCAGCCGGGTCTTGTTGCTGGCCCAGTGTGGCGCAATGGCCGCGGCGCCGGCGCCTGGTGCCTGTTCGGCCTGGCGCCAGCGATTCCATCCGTAGACGGCGACCGCAATGAACATGACCTGCCGTCCGGCCTGGCCCCAAAGCGTGGCCGGCGTTGCCGAACCAAAGACATTGCCCAGGAAGACGGTCAGGAGCAGCAGATTGCCGGCGATGCCGACGGGCCAGGCCCAGACCCGCCGGCGCATGCCGCCGACGGCGCTGGCCAAGCCAAAGATGTTGCCAAGCACTTCGCGAAGAATCAGCACAGATCCGCCTACGGGGATCTGTGCTTCGAAGAGCCATCGCAGAAAGTCCATGTGTGTGTCGTTCCTTCCCTCAAGAACCGCGATGGCTCCGGGGGTATACGACAGCACAATCATGCGGCGCCTTCATGGCCTCGCAGTAACAGCTGTACGTGCTTCTCTCATCCAGACTTTAACTGTCGGTACCGGAATTTCACCGGTTCAACCGTTTGCTCGCATCCCCTCCGAGGAAGGGCGCTGGCGCGCGGGTCGCGGACTGTCACCGCCGGTTCGGACTTTCACCGACCCCGGAGCACGTATGTGTTTTGTTATTGTGACACAACCCGGTCGCGTCTCCCGATATTCCTGCTCCCGCATATTACGGCCCGGGTCATTCTTGCCGGGCGCATACCTGCCGGACGGCGGTCGCCTTAGCGCTTGCCTGCCGCCCGGAGCCGTTCGATCGCGTCCCCGGGATCCGTTGCACCGTACACGGCCGAGCCTGCCACGAAGACGTCGGCTCCCGCCTCGGCGGCCCGGACAATCGTCTCCTCGGTAATGCCCCCGTCGACCTGCAGGGCAACCTTGAGGCCGGACCCATCGATCGCCGCCCGGGCGCGCCGGATCTTTGGCAGGGTCAGGTCCAGGAACGCCTGGCCGCCAAAGCCCGGCTCCACTGTCATGATCAGCAGCATGTCCAGTTCGCCAAGCATGTCCAGGTACGGTTCGACGCCGGTCGCCGGGCGGAGCGCGAGCCCTGCTTTGGCCCCGCGTGCCCGGAGTTCCCGGGCGAGCTTGACGGGAGCGATGGACGCCTCGGCGTGGAATGTCACCGACGCAAGTCCGGCGTCAGCATATGCCGGCGCCCAGCGGTCGGCGTCGTTGATCATCAGGTGCGCGTCCAGCGGGACGGGGCTGACTTCCTGCAGGCGCTGCACCACGGGCAGGCCCAGCGTGAGGTTGGGCACGAAGTGGTTGTCCATGACATCGACGTGCACGGCATCCGCGTTGCCGATCCGCTTCAGCTCCGCCTCAAGGTTGGCGAAGTCGGCGGACAGGATGCTCGGGTTGATGCAGCACTTGGTCATGCGGGATTCCTTCTCGGTCTGGTGAAGTCGTCTGATGAAATCAGGTTCTAGCCAACGGCCAGTATCGCCCGGCGTTCAGGCTTTCTTGTGAATGAGGGCCAGGAACATGGCGTCCGTGTGGTGCACGTGGGGCCAGAGCTGGGCGGTGAGCTCGTGCCCGGCCCTGAGGTCTCCGGTGAGGCTGACGGCGTCGAGCGCGGCACCGGCGTCGAGGAGTTCGAGGTCCTCCCGCTTGCGCAGGGCGTCACTTACGACGGCGGTGGTCTCCGCCGGATGCGGTGAACACGTCACGTACGCCACTACACCGCCGGGCTTGACGGCATCGAGTGCCGAGTTGAGCAGCTGGCGTTGCAGGGGGCCCAGGTCCACGAGGTCCTTCGGCGTGCGGCGCCACCGCGACTCGGGACGGCGGCGGAGGGCGCCCAGGCCTGTGCACGGGACATCGACGAGCACGCGGTCGAAGGACTCCGGCTGCTCGGAACCGATGTCGCGGCCGTCCCCGGTCCTGACTTCCCAGGCGTCGTGCGGGACTGCCGACAGGGCCTGGCGGACGAGCTTGGCCCGGTGCGGGGCGAATTCGTTGGCCAGCAGGTGGGCGCCGCGCTGACGGGCGAGGGCGCCGAGCAGCGCGGCCTTGCCGCCGGGACCGGCGCACAGATCGAGCCAGCGTTCCCCTGGGTCTTCGCTGCCCTGGCCCGTTTGCTCCTGGTGTTCCCCGCCGGGATTCTGGCTGTGGTTTCCGCCACCCCCGCCGTGGAGGTTGACGGCGGCCATGGCACGGGCCACGAGCTGTGAGCCGACATCCTGGACACGGGTGCTTCCGTCGCGGACTGAGGCGAGCCGGCCGAGATCTCCTCCGCTCGAGAGCGCGGACCCTTCGACGAGTTCGCCGGGGGTGGCCCCGCCTTCCAGGGCTTCGTCCAGGCTGCCCACACCGGGCAGTGCCACCAGGTTCACGACAGGCGCGGCATTGTCGGCGTCGAGAAGCTCGTCGATCTCAGCAGCGGTCCGGCCATGGGCCACCAGCGACTGACGGAGTGCCCGCACGATCCATTCCGGGTGGGCGTAGCGGATGGAGGCGACCGCCGTGGCATCGGTCTCGGTGCTGAGCAGCAGGTCGAGCCATTCCTCGAGGGTGCGGGCAGAGACCTTGCGGAGCACGGCATTGATGAGGGCCGAGGGGCCGGCGCCGATCACCGCGCGGGCCAGCCCTACAGTCTGGTCCAGGGCGGCGTGGGCGGGGACCCGCATGGCGAGCAGCTGGTGCGCGCCAATCCGCAGGGCGTCGAGTATCGCCGGGTCCAGTTGGTCCAGCGGCCGGTCGACGCAGCGCGCCAGGATGGCGTCATACGTGCCCTGGCCGCGGAGAGCGCCGTAGCTGAGCTCGGTGGCGAAACCGGCGTCGCGTTTGTCCAGTCCGTGGTGCCGGATGCGGGCGGGCAGTACAAGGTTTGCGTAGGCGTCCTCGGCGGCGACGGCGCGGAGCACTTCAAAGGCGACCAGCCGGGCAGGATCGGCCCGTCGGGTGCGTTGCGAAGGGGCGCTCTCGGTGAAGCCGCGCTGCGGGCCGCGATTGCGCTCCCGGCCCTGGGCATTGCGCCGGCTGCCGGCGCCGGCACCCTGGCTGCCCGGCTGCCCGCCTGGCTGGGAGCCGGACTGGCCACCGCTGCGCCCGCGGGGCTGCTGTCCCCTGCCGCGGCCGTTGCTGCCGGTTGTGGAGTCGCTCATTCGAATACCACGCTTTCCAGTGTTGCCTGTCCGCGCGCCCAATCAGCGGCGGCCATCATTTTCTTGCCCGCGGGCTGGATCCGGGTCAGTTCCACGGGGTGTGAGCCCGTGCCCACCAGGACTCGTTTCCCGTCCATGGCCAGCTGCCCGGGCGGGAGCGCGGCGGCCTCCCGCGCCGGCTGAACCGGGTCAAGCTTGATCCGCTGGCCCTCCAGCATCGTCCAGGCGCCGGGTTCGGGCGTGACGCCGCGGGCCCTGCGTCCGATGGCCAGCGCGGGCTGCCTCCAGTCGAGCCGGCCGTCCTCGAGGCCGAGCTTGGGCGCCAGGCTGACCTCCCCATGCTGGGGCAGCGCCACGGCTTTGCCGGCGTTGATCGCGGACAGCGTCTGGGCGAGCAGGATGGCGCCGCTGTGGGACAGCCTGTCCAGCAAGATGCCGGCGGTGTCTCCGGGCTGCACGGTTTCGGTGAGGGTGCCGAAAATAGGGCCGGTGTCCAGTCCCTCCTCGAGACGGAAGGTGACGGCGCCGGTGACGTCATCACCCGCGATGACCGCGCGCTGCACGGGGGCGGCGCCGCGCCAGGCCGGCAGGAGGGAGAAGTGCAGGTTCACCCAGCCGTGGCGGGGCACGTCGAGGGCCGCGCGGGGAATCAGTCCGCCGTAGGCGACGATCGCCGCGACGTCGGGCGCTGCGGCGGCAATCCGGGCCGTAACCTCCGCGTCAACCTTGGCCGCGTGGATGAGCTCGATCCCGAGCTCGGCGGCGCGGGCAGCCACGGGCGACGGCGTCAGGACCCGCTTACGCCCCAGCGGGGCGTCCGGGCGGGTGAGGACGGCCACGACGTCGAACCCGGCGTCAATCAAGGCGTCCAGCGACGGCACGGCGACGGCAGGGGTTCCCGCGAAAAGAACCCTCACGGGTTGATTCCGAAGCTGGACCCGCCGAAGCTCGTGCCGACCGTTTTGGCGCGCTTCGTCGTTGTCTTTTCCGTGATGGCTTCGTAGTTGGCGTTGCGGATGGCGCGCAGGGCGGCCTTCCGGTCCTCGCCCTCGAGCCGGTCGGTGTAGAGGATGCCGTCCAGATGGTCGGTCTCGTGCTGGAAGCAGCGGGCGAGCATGCCCTCACCCTCCACGGTGACGGGGTTGCCATGGAGGTCCACTCCGGTCACACGGGTGTGGCGGTGCCGGCGGACCGGGAAGCCGAGGCCCGGAATGGAAAGGCATCCCTCCACCTGGTCCGGCTGGAAGTCCTCGCTGTTGTCCAGCACAGGGTTGATGATGTGGCCCTCGACGCCGCCGATCCGGTAGGTGAAGACGCGCTGGCTCACACCGACCTGGGGCGCAGCCAGGCCGGCGCCCTCGACGTCTTCCATGGTTTCGGTCATATCCGCGACGAGCTTTGCCAGTTCAGGCCCGAATTCCGTCACGGGATCGGCGACTGTGCGCAACACAGGATCACCGATGATGCGGATATTCAAAATGGCCATGTGCAGTCTGTCCTCACGGTGAGCGGCTAGGGATTCAGTCCAGTTTAGTTGCAGTCCGCGCCGCGCTGGGCGTTCAGCTGGCCATGCCGGCATCAGCCGATCGAATCCCTGCCATCAGAACGTTCCACATGATGCACTGGCTCGTTACGCTTTGTTCTAGAGCTCCGGTCGACGATTCGCTGAAGTGAAGGAGATCCGGATGGCAGAGTCCTCCAGACTGTGGGAGCCCGGCAAGGATTGGTGGGTCCGGGACAACCTGCGGCAGGCGATCGACGAGCTCGTGGAGCTGGGCTATACGGTGAGCGGCGGCCAAGGCGAGGATCCGGAACTGATTGACCCCGGGGGCTCCGCTGTGGAGACGTGGCGGGAGGACTACCCCTACGAGGAACGGATGTCCCGGCAGGACTACGAGCTGGAGAAATACCTGCTGCAGATTGAGCTACTGAAATTCCAGTACTGGGGCCAGGACCGCGGATTCAAGAACGTCATCGTGTTTGAGGGCCGGGACGCGGCCGGCAAGGGTGGAACGATCAAGCGCTTCGCCGAGCACCTGGATCCCCGGGCGGCAAGGACGGTGGCGCTCGGTAAGCCCTCCGACCGGGAACAGGGGCAGTGGTACTTCCAGCGCTACGTCCAGCAGCTTCCGACGGCGGGCGAGATCGTAATGTTCGACCGCTCCTGGTACAACCGTGCCAACGTCGAACGCGTCATGGGCTTCTGCACCGACGAGGACTACCGCGTCTTCATGGGGCAGGTGCCGGACTTTGAGAGGATGCTGGTCGACGCCGGTATTCATTTGAACAAATTCTGGTTTTCCGTGACCCGCCGCGAGCAGCGCACGCGCTTCGCGATCCGCCAGATAGACCCGGTCCGGCGCTGGAAACTCTCGCCCGTAGACCTGGCTTCACTCGACCGGTGGGAGGAGTACACGGAAGCCAAGCAGCAGACGTTCCTCCGCACCGACACGGACCACGCGCCGTGGATCACCATCAAGTCCAACGACAAGAAACGCGGCCGCATCAACGCTATGCGCTTCTTCCTCAACCAGTTCCCCTACGAGGGGAAGGACACCACGGTGGTCTACGAACCGGACCCACTCATTGTGCGGCGAGGCCGGGACGCTGTGGGCGACTGACCCAAGCTGTGCCGCGGGCGACAGTTGAAGGCAGGCCGGCTCAGCGCCTTACGGGAGGTGCGAGCGGGAGCAAGGCTGCACCCGCCGCGGCCGAGTCGGCGGACATCTCCCAAACACGCCGCAGCGCACAGAACTTCCACCAGTGGTGTTTCAAAACTTCGGGATTGGCCCGCTGCGGCCGGACTTCTGTCTCGCCCACCGCCACGGCGAGCAGGATTGGGGATTCGCCGTGCTGCCAGGCTTCCCACTCCCCCGCCACGGGATCCACCAGGCTTTCCTCCGCCTTCATGCCAGCGACGAGCTGCATGACCACTTTGTCATCCAGGGGTTTGACGGTCCCGTCCCGGCTGGTGCCTTTGGTCTTGTAATCGATAAGACAGGTCCGGCCATTGATCCTTGCTACGAGATCCAAAGTGCCGGCGTAACCAACCGTCTTGTTCCACACCGTGATCTCCGGGGCGATGGGCTCAACCTGGAAAAGCTCCCACCACTCGTCGAAGCGCGCCGCGAAGGCTTCCTCACCGTTGGCGGCAAGGGCCTCGCGCGCTTCCTTCATCTGGTGGGGCCGGCCGAGTGCGCGCAGCGCAACCTGCTCGCAGTAGTTGTGGACGCGGTCTCCGCGATTCGCGGCCTGATCCCGGTGATGCTCCGCCGCCTTGGCTGCCCGGCTTACCGCCTGGCGCAGCTTGGCCGGGCTTCCCAGGATGCCGGGGAGTTCAGGATCCTGGGCCAGGCTGTTGGCTCCCATGTAGCCGAACCAACCGTCGAGTCCGTGGGGTTGCTGCCCGATAACTGTGGTGATGGAGGGGACAGAGAACTGCGCCGAAGTGGAGCGTGCGTACATCCGGCCGTAATCAGTGGCATGAGCAAGGAGTGGAGCGGTCATACAAAGACTCTTTCACGGGGGTCAGACAACGGTGAAAAGCAAAATGGTCCGTCCCGCCGAGTCAGCGGAACAGACCATTTCGTTAGTGGGCGATACTGGGTTCGAACCAGTGACCTCTTCGGTGTGAACGAAGCGCGCTACCACTGCGCCAATCGCCCTAACGACATTGAATGCTAGCTCACCCGGAGGGATTTTAGAAATCGGCCCCGGGTGAGCCGTTCCCCGCCCTAACCCCCGACGCCGATCGGGAGCATCATGCCCCGGCAAGCCGTTCGAGCCGCCGGCGCCGTCCCGGCGGTCCAACGTGTCGCCGGACCGAAGCTGAAGCCGTGGCCGAAGCCGAACTAATTACAGCCCTGTAATTTCCGAAACCCTCTAGAAATCAAGGAAATTGGGCCCTCAGGGCGTCGCCGACGCACGTCGATTTGTGGATTCCCGGAACCTCCTATAGAGTTCTTACTCGTTGGAACGCGAGGAAATGCCGAATACGGCAAGGAAATGCAGTCCAATAATGCGGACGTAGCTCAGCTGGTAGAGCACCACCTTGCCAAGGTGGATGTCGCGAGTTCGAATCTCGTCGTCCGCTCGCAGGACACTGTCACGGCAAAGGTTCTTCGGAATCCTGCTTACACGGTGGGTTGGCCGAGAGGCGAGGCAGCGGCCTGCAAAGCCGTATACACGGGTTCGAATCCCGTACCCACCTCGGTGAAAACCATGGTTTCCGGTTTCGGCCGGATAAAATGGGCGATTGGCGCAGCGGTAGCGCGCTTCCCTGACACGGAAGAGGTCACTGGTTCGATCCCAGTATCGCCCACCAAAGCAAGGCAACTTGCTTGATGCAGCACCACCGGCCAGGCCGGCATGGACTTCATATTGCGGACGTAGCTCAGCTGGTAGAGCACCACCTTGCCAAGGTGGATGTCGCGAGTTCGAATCTCGTCGTCCGCTCTCTTGTGTAAAAGATTCAAACAATTCCACTCCGGATTCTTCCGGTTGCGGGCGATTGGCGCAGCGGTAGCGCGCTTCCCTGACACGGAAGAGGTCACTGGTTCGATCCCAGTATCGCCCACTGAATAAGCAGCTCCCCTGGGGCTGCTTTTTTCGTGCCCGCGGCCAGACGGGGCCACAAGACTCTTGACAGTTGCCCCTAAGGATGACGCAAACCCTTGGCACGGTCCGGACCGGCAGTTACTATCGAATCCGGAGGAGCGATCTGGCTCCGCGACCGAAGGGAGGTGCCTGTGGGATTACTTGACGATCTGAAGGGCAAGGCTCAGCAAGTCATTGGTGGCAACGAAGGGGCCATCAAGGACGGCATCGAGAAGGCCGGCGATTTCGTCGACTCGAAGACCGGCGGAAAGTACGCCGACAAAATCGATGCAGTGCAGAGGGGCGCCTCAGGCTTCGTGGATCAAGCAGACGACAGGCCGAACACGGAACCCGTCGCCGAGCAGCGTCCCGTCGCGGATGAGCCCCCTGCAGCCCGGGAACCCCGGCAGCCGGGCCTCTGACCCAGGTACGTCAGCGAAGTGTCGGTCCCGCCGAGAGGCGGCGCCGGCACTTCGGCGTTTAACGGCTAACGGCTGCGCCCAATTAAGAAAACGCGGGGTCAGTTCCGGCCCAGTGGGAAGCTCCGGTTGGGCCGGAAGTGACTCCGCGTTTGGTGTTTAGGCGGTCCGGTTCCTAGGACGGTTCGTGGTTCTGCCCCTCGCGGGCCAGCGCGGTAAGCCTGGACACGGCCCGGAAGTACTTCTTCATGTAGCCGCCGGTCATCATTTCCTCGGTAAAGAGCTTGTCGAACGGCACGCCGCTGGCCAGGATGGGCACGTCTTTGTCGTACAGCCGGTCCGCCAGCACCACGAACCGCAGCGCCACGGCCTGTTCGGTGATGGTGTGCACGTTTTTCCACACGACGCCCTCGATCCCCTCCAACAGCTGGCGGTAACGGCTTGGGTGCACACCGGCCAGGTGGTTGATCAGGGTGCTGAACTCGTCGCGGGCCACGGTCTTGCCGTCGAACTCGGCATGCATGTGGTGCGTCAGGTCGTCATTGCGCAGCGGGGACGGCGCTGCCGGCAGACCGCGGTGGCGGAAGTCCTCGCCGTCGATCCGCACGACGTCGAACTGGTCCGCCAGCACCTGGATTTCGCGCTGGAAGTCGACGGCGGCAAAGCGCCCATCACCAAGCGAACCGGGCAGCGTGTTCGACGTCGCGGCGAGCTTCACGCCGGCGTCGGCGAGTTCGCGCATGAGCCGGGACATCAGCACGGTGTCCCCCGGGTCGTCGAGTTCAAACTCGTCGATGCACACAAGCTTGTAGTGGCTCAGGGCCTCGACGGTCTTGCGGAAGGACAGGGCGCCGACGAGGTTGGTGTATTCGACGAAGGTGCCGAAGGCCTTGGGACCCGGGGCGGCATGCCACAGCGATGCGAGCAGGTGGGTCTTGCCGACGCCGAATCCGCCGTCGAGGTAGATGCCCGCCCGGGTGGTGTCCTTCTTGCCGAAGAGCCGCTTGAACAGGCCGTCGCCGTCACGCGCGCCCACACCGGATGCGAAGTGCTCGAGGGCGCGCACCGCATGGGCCTGGCTCGGCTGGGCGGGATCGGGACGGTAACTGGAAAACGACACCTCACCGAACCGCGGCGACGGATAGAACCCGTTGAGGAGTTCGTCCACGGAAACTGCCGGTGTACGTGCGGCGAGCTGTTCGATCTGTACCAAGGTGGTCCGTTCTGCTGGTCTCTTGTCCCCAGCAAGAATACCGGCAAAGCCAGGCCGCCCCCGTGCGGCGAAAGCGACCCGGCGGCCAGCGTGAGCAAGACCACATTTCCCCGTGTTAACCGGGTGGAGCATTCCCGCGGGACCGTGACTAGTGTTGTAACAGGCCCGGCGCCGCTATCGCTTGACTGTGCCAGGCCTCCTGACCGCTTCAGTGAAAGGCCATCATCATGCCCTACCCCGTTGAGCAGAACGAGAAGTTCGCCGCCTACGCCCACCCGGGGCGGCTGGTTTCCACCGAGTGGCTCGCCGCGGAGATTGAAGCCGGCGCCCTCAAGGGCGGCAAACTCGTGGTGGTCGAATCCGACGAGGATGTGCTGCTGTATGAAACGGGGCACATCCCCGGAGCGGTGAAGGTCGACTGGCACACGGATCTGAACGACGAAGTCGAGCGCGACTATGTGGACGGCAAGGCCTTCGCCGCCCTGGCAGAGGCCAAGGGCATCTCCCGGGACAGCACCGTGGTCATTTACGGCGACAAGTCCAACTGGTGGGCAGCCTACGCGCTGTGGGTGTTCACGTTGTTTGGCCACGAGGACGTCCGACTCCTGGACGGCGGCCGGGACAAGTGGATTGCCGAGGGCCACGCGCTGTCCACTGAAACCACCGTGCCGACCCCCGGCACCTACCCTGTCGTGGAACGGGACGATGCGCCGATCCGCGCCTTCAAGGAAGACGTCCTGGCGCACCTGGGCAAGCCGCTGATCGACGTCCGGTCCGCCGAGGAATACACCGGCCAACGCACCCACATGCCGGCTTACCCGGAGGAAGGCGCGCTGCGCGGCGGCCACATTCCGACGGCGGCTTCCATCCCGTGGGCCCGCGCGGCTGCCGGAGACGGCACCTACCGGAACCGCGGCGAGCTGGAAGCGCTGTACCTGGGCGAGGCAGGGCTCAAGCCGGGTGACGACGTCGTCGCCTACTGCCGGATCGGCGAGCGTTCCAGCCACACCTGGTTTGCATTGAAATACTTGCTGGGCTTCGACACCGTGCGCAACTACGACGGTTCGTGGACCGAATGGGGCAACGCCGTGCGCGTTCCGATCGCCAAGGGAGCCGAACGCGGGACCGTCCCGGCCGGTTACTGAGCGGACAGAGCCAGGTGCCCATTCCAGGCGGCCGGAGTCAGGCAAGCTCGGCACGGCTCCGGCGGCAGGGTTCCTCAGCCAGGCAGCAGATGCGATCGGGACACATTTGCCGCACGTGCGTAAGCTGGGAGTGATGAATACTTCTGCCCTCCCCGCCGCACTGGCGGATATCGTTGACGACTTCCAGGCCCTGACCGAACCCGAGCGGCTGCAGTTGCTCCTGGAGTTCTCACAGGGACTTCCGGAGCTTCCGGAGCGGCTGCGCGACCACCCCGAACTGCTTGAGCAGGTGGTGGAGTGCCAGACGCCCCTGTTCCTCACCATCGAGACGGAACAGGCCGACGGCGGCGCCCCGGAGCGCGTCCGGCTTTACTTCAAGGCGCCCAAGGAAGCACCGACCACCCGCGGCTTCGCCGGCGTGCTCCACGAGGGGCTCGATGGGCTCAGCGCCGCGGAGATCTTGGCTGTCCCGGACGACATGCCCGAACAGCTGGGCCTCACCCGAGCCATCACTCCCCTGCGCATGCGTGGCATGACGGCAATGCTGGGCCGGATCAAGCGCAAAGTTGCCGCTCTGGCCTCCCGGCCCACGCCGGCGCAGGCCTGACCTTCGGCACGGGAACATCAGCCGAGGACACCCCGCCAATATGGCCCGTAGACAAGCGTCCCAGGGAACACCGGCCACCGCAGCACTCGCTGCGGCCGGGGTTGCTTTTATTGCCCATCCCTACCAGCATGATCCGGCGGTCGCCAGCTACGGCCTCGAAGCCGCGGACGTGCTGGGGATCGACCCGGCGCGGGTCTTCAAGACACTGATGGTCGACGTCGACGGCCGGCTCGCCGTCGGCGTCGTGCCCGTCAGCGGAAGCCTGGATCTTAAGGCGATGGCGGCCGCCCTGGACGGCAAGAAGGCCGCGATGGCGGACCCTTCCGTCGCGCAGCGACGGACCGGCTACGTGCTTGGCGGTATTTCGCCGCTAGGCCAGCGCCAGTCCTCCCCCACCGTGGTGGATGAGAGCGCCCTGTTGCTCGAGACCATCCTGGTCTCGGGCGGCCGGCGCGGGCTGGACATCGAGCTGGTTCCGGCGGAGCTCATTCGGCTGACCGCGGCGCGCACGGCCAGGATCGGGACCCGGCAGCACTGACCCGGCCTTCCGCACGTCGGGAGTGCAAATGTAGGCAATGAATCAGTCGGGCGGCGTGTTTCCCTCGGCGGATTCGTGGCCGCCCGGATTGGGGCGGGGTGCCAGCTGCTGGCGCAGCCAGGCCGTGACCAGCCGCTCCCAGCGCTCCGGATCCACGTTCCATTCCTTCGTGTGCCGGGCGGCGTCGAAAGCTTCGAACGTGACCATCTCCGGATTTTTCTCGGCCAGGGCGGTGGACGGCCCGTACGGGACGTACTCGTCATCCACGCTGTGCACAATCAGGGTCGGCGTCCGCAGCTCCACTGCCCGCGAGACCCAGTCCATTGTCTTGAGGTCCACGGGGGCGGCCAGCCCGGTCAGCCGCCGGCCCAGGGGGTGGCTGAGCATCAGCTGTCCGTAGCGGCCCACGGACGACGGGATCCGGTTCAGTTCCGCATGGTGGGCCAGCACGTTGACCCAATCGATCACCGGGGCGTCCAGGACCAGAGCCCGGATCAGCTGGCGATGCCGCGAGAGGTCGGCCGTCTGGAGGCAGATCGCGCCGCCCATCGACCAGCCGAACAAGACCACCTCGCGGGCGCCCTGCTGGAGGGCATAGGCGATGGCGGCCTCGACGTCGCGCCACTCCGTGGAACCCAGGCCGTACCGCCCGTCGCTGGCCGACGGCGCCAGGCCGTCGTTGCGGTACGAGATCAGCAGGCTGGGCAGGCCCAGCGCCCGGGCTGTCCCGACGGCCCGCAGGCCTTCCTGCCGGGTGGCGCCGCGTCCGTGCACCATGATGGCCCAGACGCCCGCAGCCACATCGTCCGGCGCCGGCTCGGCCCGGATCAGCCAGGCGGGCGCGGTCCCGCCTTCGACGTCGATCAGCACGTCCTCGGCCGCAACCCCGATCGCGGCCGGATCAGGAAAGGCGGCGCCGCTCCACCAGCCGCGCCGGGCGGTGGCCATGTCCCCGCTGTAGACGGTCTCGACTTCCCGGAGCACCGTGCGTTCGGCCGGCGAGTAGGACACGATCCGGCCAATGCGGGCGTGCCCCAGGCCGCCGTCGAAGAAAAACCCGTACACGCCGTCCACGGTGGACTCCGGCGTTGCGGCGAAGATGGCCTGCTGCGTTTGACCGTCGCGGATAACGGCCAGCACCTCCTGATCCGGGGCGCGGAACCTGGCCGGGGTGATGACGCGGCGCGCGAAATACAGCGCCAGGGCAGACGACCCGGCGGCCAGGACGCCCGCGGCGGCGCTGCCTCCGATGATGCCGCCCACCGCCCACTTGGCGCTGCCGGAGGCGGCTGTGGGGACCGGGCCGGGAAGGACCGGGGCGGCGGGGGCCGCCGTTCCGCGGGCGGTCCGGTGGAGGTCCGGCTGGAGGCGCAGGGAGGATGCCATGGCACCATTCTGACGGAAGGGTGCCGCAACCTTGGTATTGCCGCTGTTATGGCATTGCCTGGCCAGCGTCGCCCCTCCCGGGGACGCTGGGTGAAACCGCCGGGACAGAACCATGCAGCCCGACAGCAGCACGACTAGGCTGGGGGCATGAGTGATCCAATCGTCATATTGACAGAAGAGCCCCTGAGCGCGGATGACCGAGTCAACATTGAGACCCTGATTGCCGACGGTGACGCCCCCCTGCTGGTACTGGTTCCGGCCAACACCGAGCGGCATCTGGTGGTGGATTTCCTGGAGAACCTTTCCATGCTCGAGGTCGCCAAGGCCTTCCGTGAGCTGACGGCACACTCCGACCCCGCGGCGGAGCGGGCAGCTGCCGCCGACACCCTGGCCGCGTCGCTGGCGGCGCTGGCGGGCCTGGGCGGGGGCGTTTCCGGCGAAATCGTCGAGGGCAGGGCGGTTGACGGACTGGTGGCCAAGGTCAAGGACCTCAGCGCCGGTCAAGCCGTGGTGATTACCCGTCCGCACGCCGTGGCCGACACCTTCCACACGGACTGGGCCACGAAGGCGCAGGACAAGCTTGGACTGCCTGTCCTGCATCTGTACGCCGGTTCGGGATTTATCGGCGACTCCTGAACGTTGTTCAAGCTATGAGCATCTTCAACCACAAGTCCAAGACCATGCCCGTGACAGTGCCCTCCCCCGTGAGCGGCGAAAGCGCTGCCTCCGCCGCCGCCACGCAACAGGCGCCGGTCGAAAAGTCGGATGCCCAGTGGCGGCAGGAGCTGTCTTCGGAGGAGTACCGGGTGCTGCGCCAGTCCGGCACCGAGCGGCCCTACACCGGCGAATACTGGGACACCCACACGAAGGGCGTTTACAAGTGCCGGGCCTGCGGCACCGAGCTTTTCACCAGCAACGAAAAATTCGATTCGCACTGCGGCTGGCCTTCCTTCTGGGCACCCCTCGCCGAGGGCACCGTGCGGTACATCCATGACCGCAGCATGGGCATGGACCGGGTGGAGGTCCGCTGCGGCACGTGCGACTCCCACCTGGGCCACGTATTCGACGGCGAAGGCTACGGCACCCCCACGGACCAGCGGTACTGCATCAACTCCGTTTCACTCAAGCTCGTTCCCGCAGACGACGCCGGGCTATAGTCCCGACGGCGCCGGGCGAGAGCTGCCACACAGCCCGCGGCACCTGCAGCCCGCTCACTCCTTCGGCTGGAGCAGCCTTTCGCCGCCAGTTGCCACAGAGGTTCTTATGCTCAGTGCTGTTTTGCATTAGAGATGCTTTTTGCTTGCTACGCTCGATTTAGATCCAGCGACGCTCCACAGCAACCAGAAAGGCGACCGTCGACGATGACCACGACCGCTCTCACCGCCCCTGCCCCGCTCACGGCCAGCAACCCGCAGTGGCTGCAGCTCAAGGCTGCCGCCACGGCGCTGCAGGCCCTTCAGGAACAAGACGGGTCCGTCCCCGACGCCGCGGCGCACGAAGCCGCGGCCGGGTATGTCGAAACCATCACCGCAGCAGTCTCGGCCCTGGCCCCGGCCTTCCCGCATGACGCCCGCTACCTCGAGTTGCTCGTTGCCGACTTTGGCCGCTGGGCGGACGGTGGCTTTGGTGTGCCGGACTTCCTCGATTCGCTGCAGGCCTTCCAGCCGCAGCAGCACCGGATCAACGGGCTCCAGCACCTCGTCGTCTTCCCCATGTACACCCAGAATGGCAGCAGCAACCGCTTCGTCGAGGCCGTGCTGATCGAGGTCATCTGGCCGGAGTTCATCGGGGGACTCGAAGAGGGCGACTACTCCAACAAGCTCTTCGTCCCCATCCGTTTCCTCGACTTCACCCCGGGCTACGACACGAACTCCGCCGTCCTCTTCCCCGAAAGCGTCGCCGTCCGCCACACGCCCACCTTCACGTGGGGGGCGATCTTCGCCGACCGCGAGGCTGCCCGCTTCCGCCGCGTGCTGCGCGCGGCCGCCGAAATCACCTCGCTGCAGCTGCCCGAGGAGGCGGCGGCGCTGCTGGAGGACCAGGGCCTCACGCAGGAGACTTTCGTCATGTGGGACCTGATCCATGACCGCACCCACATGCGCGGGGACCTGCCTTTCGACCCCTTCATGATCAAGCAGCGCATGCCGTTCTTCCTCTACTCCCTTGAGGAGTTGCGCTGCGACCTCACCGCCTTCCGCGAGTCGGTGAAGATCGAGAAGGACCAGGACGCTGACCCCGAAGCCCGCCGGCACGCCAAACTGGTCCAGTACGCCGTCATCTTTGACCGCATCTTCCGCTTCGCGATCACCGGGAACCGGGTCCGGAACTATGACGGGCTTGGCGGCCAGCTGCTCTTCGCCTGGATGCACCAGCACCATGTCCTGCACTGGACCGACAGCAAGCTCAGCATCGACTGGGACGAGGCTACCGACGTCGTGGTTGAACTCGGTGCCCGGATCGAGGAGCTGTACTGGCGCTCGATCGACCGGCCCAAGATCGCCCACTGGCTTGCCGCCTACGAGCTCATCTCCGGCACGGTCACACCCCACCCGGCCTCCGTCTGGGCCAAGGGTCCGGACGCCCTCCCCCTGGCCGGCCCGCCCCGCGGCCTGACGGACCAGGTCCTCGACGACGAATTCCCGCTGTCCATGTTCTACGAGGCCCTCGAGAAGAAGATGCGGCCTGTCATTGAATCCACGGCCGGCATCATCGGCTCCTCGGATACGGGTGCAGCCACCGGCGGCGCACTGAACGCCGGATGAGTTCGGGACGCTCCTTGACCGTGCTGGTCGCGGGCGGCAGCGGGCCGTCCGGGATCGCCACGGCCCGCGCCCTTCGCGACGCCGGCCACACGGTCTTCACCGTCGGCTCGGACGCCGGCCGCATCGAGGCTGCCGCCGCCGGCGCCGGCGCCGGGGTCACGCCGCTTGTCTGCGACCTCGCCAGCATGGGCGACGTCCATGCACTGCGTGCGACGGTGGCCAACACGGCCGGAAGGGTCGACGGTGTCATCCACCTCGTGGGCGGCTGGCGCGGCGCAAAGGGCATCACCGACCAGACCGACGAGGACTGGGACTTCCTGGAACGCAATGCCGTCACGACGCTGCGGAACGTCACCCGCGTCTTCTTCGACGACATCGCCGCCTCGGACACCGGACGCTTCGCCATGGTCTCCTCCACTGCCGTCGACAGCCCGACGGCGGGGGGCGCCAGCTACGTCGCGGCCAAGGCCGCTGCCGAAGCCTGGACGCTGGCGGTCGCGGACGGCTTCCAGCGCGCGCAGTCCGGGCGCAAGGAAGACCCGGTGGAGCAGCGCAGCGCCGCCGTCATCTTCGTGGTGAAGGCCCTCGTTGACGCCGCCATGCGGGCCAGGGCCCCGGAGCGCAGGTTCCCAGGCTTCACCGATGTGGACGAACTCGCCGCTGCCGCCGTCGGCCTTTTCACCACACCCGCGGCGGATTTGAACGGGCGCCGCCTGCCGCTCGGCCGCTGAGCGCCGTCTGCCTTCCCTTCCCGTACCCGTACTCTTGCCGGGCGGCTTAACCGGCCGCCCGGACCTCTCTAGACTGAAAGCGTGAGCAAAGAGATGACAAGCACAGTAGAAACCGCCCCGGTCAGCGATTCGGCACGGCTGCATGATCCTTCGGTCCGGGGATTCGCCTCGGACAACTATTCCGGCGTCCACCCCCAAGTGCTGGCCGCCCTCGCGGCCGCCAACGAAGGGCACCAGGTCTCCTACGGCGAAGACGACTACACCGCCCGCCTGCAGCTGCTTCTGGAAGAGCACTTCGGCGAAGGCATCGAGTGCTTCCCCGTGTTCAACGGCACCGGCGCAAACGTCTTGTCCCTGCAGTCCCTGCTGCCGCGGTGGGGTGCCGTCATCTGTGCCGCCACGGCCCACATCAACATGGACGAAAACGGCGCACCGGAGCGGATCGGCGGGATGAAGCTCCTGCAGGTGCCGACTGCGGACGGCAAACTCACCCCGGAACTGATCGACCGCGAAGCCTGGGGCTGGGGCGACGAGCACCGCGCCCAGCCGCTCGCGGTCTCCATCACCCAGACCACCGAGCTGGGCACGTGCTACACCCCCGACGAGGTCCGGGCCATCGCCGAACATGTCCACTCCAAGGGCATGAAACTGCACATGGACGGCGCCCGGCTGGCCAACGCCGCCGCGCACCTGGGTGTCCCGCTGCGGGCCTTCACCCGCGACGCCGGCGTCGACATCCTCTCGTTCGGCGGCACGAAGAACGGCCTGTTGTTCGGCGAGATCGTGATCGCCCTGAACCCGGACGCCGCCCATGGCCTGGCCTACCTCCGCAAAATGAACATGCAGCTGGCCTCCAAGATGCGGTTCATGTCCGCCCAGTTCATCGCACTGCTCGAGGACGAGCTGTGGTTGCGGTCAGCCTCGCACGCCAATGCCATGGCCGCCCGGCTGCGGGCCGGCGTCGAGGGTATCCCGGGCGTTGAGCTGAGCCAGCAGACGGAGTCCAACGGCGTCTTCGCCGTCCTGCCCGCCGGCGTCGCGGACCGGCTGCGCCAGTCCTTCCGCTTCTACGACTGGAACGAGGCGGCCCGCGAGGTCCGCTGGATGTGCTCCTTTGACACTACCGAGGAAGACGTTGATTCATTCATCGCGGCTATCAAGCGCGAACTCGCTGCCGCCTGAGCCCTGCGCGGCTTCCCCTGCCCGGCGGCGAGCCTGCCGGGCAGGGGCCGGGCCGTTGCATAATCTTCCACAGTGAGCTCCCTCGATCAGGTTCCGGCAGATTTCCTCTTCGCCCTGGGGACCCTTCGACAAGCACGCTGCCGCAGCGAATTGCACCTGGATGAGATTCCGGCGCCGTCCCGGCTGGCGCCCTTCGCGGTGGCCCTGGGCGCCGAGGTGATCGGCCCCGGCGGCGCCAACGGCGCGGTCCACGGCCCGGCGGCGGCTGCCCTCGCCCCGGCGTCCGGCGGCGACGACGTCGAACTCGCCACCGGCCGCTTCATCCTGCTGCACGATCCCGACGGCTCCGACATCTGGGACGGGCAGTTCCGGATCGTCACGTACATCCGGGCCCAACTGGAACCCGAGATGGGCAACGACGAGATGCTGGGGTCAGTTGCCTGGGCGTGGCTGGTGGAAGCACTGGAAAACCATGGAGCGCCCTACCGTTCCGCCGGCGGTACTGCCACCCGGGTGCTATCCGAGAGCTTCGGAACGCTGGCGGACCGGCCCGACTCCATCGACATCGAACTCCGTGCGTCGTGGACTCCCGCCACTCCCGACATCACGTCGCACCTGGAGGCGTGGTCGGACATGGTCTGCACCTTCGCCGGTCTGCCGCCGCTGCCGGAGGGCGTGACCGCGCTGCCCCGGCGGCCCCGCTGACACGCGAGAGCCGATTCGTGGGCGCCGCTCACGGCCTTCCCCGCCGCGTTGTCGGTAAACTGTAGAGATCATGACCCCTAAAATTCCGGAAATCACCACGGCCGGCGCCGTTCCAGGTGCGGCTGAGGCCGCTGACACCACAGCCCACATCACTGTGGAAGGCTTCGACAGTCTGGTCCCCGAAGTGATCGACCTCGATGCGCCCCGTGACGGGGTGCCGCTGGTCATTGAAACCCAGGCCGGACTCGAACGCTGCGCCGCGGCCCTGGCCGCTGGCCACGGCCCCGCGGGGGTGGACGCGGAGCGCGCCTCCGGCTTCCGCTACGGCCAGCGGGCATTCCTGGTCCAGATCCGCCGCGAAGGCGCCGGAACCTGGCTGATCGACCCAGAGCCCTTCGGCGACCTGCGCATCATCAACGACGCCCTGCGCGGCGTCGAATGGATCCTCCACGCCGCGAGCCAGGACCTGCCGTGCCTGTTCGAACTCGGCATGTGGCCGGACAAGCTCTTCGACACCGAACTCGCCGCCCGTCTGGCCGGGCTGCCCCGGGTTGGCCTGGCCGCAGTCATCGAACAACTCCTAGGCTTCGGCCTGGCGAAGGAGCACTCGGCTGCCGACTGGTCCACCCGGCCCCTGCCCGAACCCTGGCTGCGCTACGCCGCGCTGGACGTCGAGGTCCTCACCGAACTGCGGGAGGAACTCATCGAACTCCTCGTGGCCGACGGCAAGCTCGACTACGCCGAGCAGGAATTCGCCGCCATCCTCGACGCCGGGCTGGCGCCGCCACGCGTGGACCCGTGGCGCAAGACCTCGGGACTGCACCAGATCCGGGACCGCCGGCAGTTGGCCGCCGTCCGCGAGCTCTGGCTCGAGCGGGATTCCCTGGCGCAAAAGCGCGATGTCGCCCCGGGCAGGCTCATCCCCGACTCCGCCCTCGTTGCGGCGGCCAAGGCGATGCCCTCCACCGTCCCGCAGCTTTTGGGCACCAAGGGCTTCCACGGCCGGGCGGCCCAGCGTGAGGCGCCGCGGTGGCTTCGCTGCATCAGCACAGCCCGGGCCCTGGACGAACTCCCGCCGCTGCACCTGCCCACCAACGCTCCCCCGCCGCCGCGGGTCTGGGCAGACCGGGACCCGGAGGCCGCCGCGAGGCTCGCCACGGCACGGCCCAAGCTGCAGGCCAAGGCGGAGGAACTGAACCTGCCGGTGGAAAACCTGCTGACTCCGGACTACCTTCGACGGGTGGCCTGGCGTCCGCCGGCCGAGGTCAGCGAAGAAGGTGTGGCCGAGGAGCTGCAGAACCTTGGTGCGCGCCAGTGGCAGATTGAAATCACCGCTCCGCTAATCACTCAGGCGTTCGTGCATCCGCAGCCGCTCCCGGCAAAGGACGCCAAGGCGGCAGCGCCCGCAGCCTTGGACGACGCCGCCCCGCCGGCCCAGTAGCGCTTCCACCAGCGGCTCGCTCCGGCCAGGCAATCAGCCGGTGGCAGCCGGTGAAGTTGACGTTGAAGTTGTCCCAGGGGACGCTGAACCAGTGCCGGGCGAGGCTGAGCCCGAAGCCGCTCCGGGGCCGCCGGCCGTCTGGGTTGCAACTTCGGCGGGGGCCGTCTTAGCATAGTCGGTCGGGTTCACCTGGTAGGCGTGCTTGTCGAGAGCCAGCGCCTGGCGGTTGACCTCCTGCAATTGGGCGTCTGTGAGTTTCTCCGCCTTGACCAGATCCAAGGTCTCTTGATTGTCGCCGCCAACTGCCGTCACTTTCACCAGGCCCGTGCCTGCCGAATAGAACTTCCGCTGGTGGCCGACTTGGGGCTCCAGCGGATTGCGTTCATCGATGACCAGCACATCGTTGTAGCACCCGCTGGGAACACACACTCGCTGGTTCTCCTTGACGACAACCCCGCAATCCAGAAATTTCACTGCAGGCGCGTGCGCCTGCACATAGCTCGGCGTGCCGACCCGGGGTTCGCCCTGCATGGCCATCCCCGCCTGGGCCCCTGAAAGCCCGCTCAGAAACGTGTTGGGCGCGCCGACGAATTTTCCGTTTTCGAACTCTTCCGGGTACTCCCCGAAAAGCCAGACTTCTCCAGAGTCCGTCTGGGCAAAGAAAGCCAGCTCGGACTCCACCAGTTCACCGTCGGCATAGTCCCGGTCCCACATCACCTGCGTCTTTACGCCGTCTATCACCTTGGTCAGGCCGGTCACCGTATGGGTCACCGTGCGCTTGGCGGTCCCTTCTGCACTCGCGACCGTGCCCGTTGTGGTGTATTGCATGCCAGGCGCCAGGGGGAACCACTTGTTGTCGACCTTCGGCGACGCGTGGAAGGCGCCGCGGTCGAAGCTGAGCACCGTCCCCCGCCCGCAAAGGCCAGCGGCCACAGGCGTGCCTGCCGGTGTGCGCGTCGGCGTCGGTGTGGGGGACGCAGTTTCCGCCGACGGCGGTGCCGTACCAGGAGCCCCCGTAGTCGTGGCTTGCGCCGGGCCGCCGTTTTGCGGGGAACAAGAAGTCAGTGCGGACATGGTGAAAAGCAACAGGAAACCGGACCAAACTGCCGTTAGTCGCGGGTGTGGCTGGAACATGATTCTGGCCTTTCGCCGTTGGAACTGGATGGGCTTCCAGCAACTGCCCTCGCTGCTTGGAACTCACCCTTCGGGCAGTGCTCTTGACATCGCGCGGTCACAAACGCAGGTCGCCCGGAGTGGCGCGGGCAGGGGGTCTCTTATAGCGACCCACAGAGACAAGGACCCGAAGGGCTCAGCCTCCTCTCCTCACCTGTTGCCGGGGCCGGTTTCGGACGGTGTGGAAACAATATGATGGCCCTGTTGGCGTTGTTTGAAAAGACGGTTGCAGTGATTGCCGGCCTCGTGGGTCGGACGGTGTCCGGTTACTTCTTGCCAGCTTTGTTACTCGTCAGTAACATGGTGTCTGATGTCGCCCGGATGCGCCGTCGCCTTCGGCATTTGGCGGCCGCCGCGGTCCGCCGCCCATGTCTCGATGAGGAGTTACACGTGAGCCCAGCCCCCAGCACTGGAATACCCAGCGCAAATCCCCGGACCGCCATTCCCCGCGCTGTGCGCGAGGTCGTCTTTGTCGACGGCGTCCGCACCCCCTTCGGCCGCGCGGGCGAGAAGGGAATCTACGCCGGCACCCGCGCCGACGACCTCGTCGTCAAGTGCATCCGCGAACTGATGCGGCGCAACCCGGCGGTCCCGGCGGCACGGATCGACGAAGTTGCCATTGCCGCCACCACCCAGACGGGCGACCAGGGCCTGACCATCGGCCGCACCGCCGCCCTGCTGGCCGGCCTCCCCCGCACGGTGCCCGGGTTCGCCATCGACCGGATGTGCGCCGGCGCCATGACCGCGGTAACGACGACGGCGAGCGGCATCGGGTACGGCGCCTACGACGTCGTCATTGCAGGCGGCGTGGAACATATGGGCAACCACCCGATGGGCGCCGGCGCCGATCCCAACCCGCGCTTCCTGTCCGAGCGCCTCGTCGACCCGGCCGCCCTGAACATGGGCAACACGGCGGAAAACCTGCATGACCGCTTCCCGGCCATCACCAAGAACCGCGCCGACGCCTACGCTGTGGCCTCTCAGGACAAACTGGCCGCCGCGTACGCCAAAGGCCAGATCCAGCGGGATCTCGTGCCGGTCGCCACCATGAAGCCTGGCCAGGGCTGGACGATCCATACCGTGGATGAGCCGCCGCGGCCGGGAACGTCACTGAAGGACCTTGCCGCGCTGAAGACCCCGTTCCGCGCCCACGGCCGGGTCACCGCCGGCAACGCCGCCGGGCTCAACGACGGCGCCACCGCGGCCCTGCTCGCCTCCGCCGAGGCTGCCGAGGAACTCGGCCTGCCCGTCCGGATGCGCCTGGTCACCTACGCCTTCGCCGGCGTCGAACCCGAGGTCATGGGCATCGGACCGGTCCCGGCCACCGAAAAGGCGCTCAGGAATGCCGGGCTTGGCATCGGGGACATTGGGCTCTTCGAGATCAACGAGGCCTTCGCCGTCCAGGTGCTCAGCTTCCTGGACCACTTCGGGATTGCCGACGACGACCCCCGGGTCAACCGCTACGGCGGCGCGATCGCCGTCGGACATCCGCTCGCGTCCTCCGGGGTCCGGCTGATGAACCAACTGGCCCGGCAGTTCGAAGAAGATCCCGCGGTCCGCTTTGGGCTGACCGCCATGTGCATCGGCCTGGGCATGGGTGCCACCGTAATCTGGGAGAACCCGCATCACGCGGACTACGGTATCGAGACAAACCCGGCAGGGACCACCGCCACCGAGACTGGAGCCACAGCATGAGCGCCGCTGATTTCCGCAAGCTTGCCGATCTCTTCCCGAACGAGACGGTCACCCACTCCTATGTCCAGGACATCGCGCTGCCGCCAGTCGACGGGAAGAGCCCCGGCACTTTCGCGCTGGTCACGCTCGACAACGGTCTGGACCACTCCAAGCCCACCACCCTCGGTCCGAACACGCTGATTGAACTCGGCACGGTCTTGGAAGATCTCAGGGAACGCGCAGCCCGCGGCGAGATTGCCGGCGTCGGCGTGACCGGCAAGCCCTACTTCCTCGTGGCCGGCGCCGACCTTTCCACGGTCAAGTCGGTCACTGGACGCGAGCAGGGCCTGTGGATGGCGCAGCTGGGCCACGACGTCTACTCGACCCTGGCCAATCTGGGCGTGCCGAGCTTCGCGTTCATCAACGGCCTGGCTCTGGGCGGCGGCCTGGAGATCGCGCTGCAGTCCACCTACCGCACGGTCTCCACCGGAGCCGGCGCGCTTGCCCTGCCCGAGGCGTTCATCGGACTGATCCCGGGCTGGGGCGGGGTCTATATCCTGCCCCGGCTCATCGGGCCCGAGAACGCGCTCAAGGTGATGATCGAAAACCCGCTCAGCAACAACCGCACGCTCACCGGCCCGCAGGCTTACGAACTCGGCGTGGCGGACGCGATGTTCGAACCGGCGGACTTCCTCGAGCAGTCCGTCGCGTGGGCGGCCCAGGTCCTTGCCGGCGCGGTGCCGCCGGAGCGGGCCAACGCCGTCGACCCTTCCGATCCGGAGGTCGCGGCCCGCTGGGCGGCCGCCATCGCCAAGGGCCGCGCTTTCGTGGAGGCCAAGACCTCCAACGCCTCGCCGGCGCCGGCGAAGGTCCTCGAGGTGATGGAAGCCAACCGGGCCATGACACAGGCCCAGTCCGCGGCGCTCGAATGCGAGACCCTCGCGGACCTCATGCAGACCGACGAGTTCCGCTCCACCGTCTATGCTTTCCTGGACCTCGTGCAGCGGCGCGCCAAGCGCCCGGCCGGGGCGCCGGACCGCAAGCTCGCCCGCCCGGTGACGAAGATCGGCGTCGTGGGCGCCGGGCTGATGGCGAGCCAGCTGGCCCTGCTCTTCGCCCGCCAGCTCAAGGTTCCGGTGGTGCTGACGGACATCGACCAGGCCCGCGTGGACAAGGGTGTGGGCTACGTCCACACCGAGGTGGACAAGCTGCTGGCGAAGAAACGGATCAGCTCCGACGCCGCCAACCGCACCCGCGGGCTGGTCACAGGATCTGTTTCCAAGGAGGCTTTCGCCGACGCCGACTTCGTCATCGAGGCCGTGTTCGAGGAACTCAACGTCAAGAAGCAGGTCTTCAAGGAGGTCGAGGCGATCGTCTCACCCGAGTGCATCCTCGCCACCAACACCTCCTCGCTCTCCGTCACCGCGATGGCCGAAGATCTGGAACACCCCGGGCGACTGGTCGGCTTCCACTTCTTCAACCCGGTGGCCGTCATGCCGCTGCTGGAAATTGTCCGCGCGCCAAAGACCGACGACGCCGTACTGGCCACCGCGTTCGAGCTCGCGAAGGGGCTCAAGAAGTCGGCGGTTCTGGTCAAAGATGCCCCGGCGTTTGTAGTCAACCGCATCCTGCTGCGCCTGATGGGCGAGGTGACCGCGGCCTTCGACGAGGGCACTCCCGCCAAGGTGGCGGACAACGCACTGCGCCCGATGGGCCTGCCCATGACACCGTTCGTCCTCGGCGCCATGGTGGGCCTGCCTGTCGCGCAGCACGTCCAGGAATCCCTGCACGCCGCCTTCCCGGACCGCTTCACCGTCTCAGGGAACCTCCAGGCGCTGATCGACAACGGCGTGAAGTCCATCTGGGACCCTGCCTCGGTCACGGCCGGCAACCCCTACGTCCCGGCCGAGACCCTCGCCCTGATGTCCTTCGGAACCACCCCGTCCACCGCGGAGGAGGTCCTGCGCCGCACCCAGGACGCCTTGGCGGAGGAAATCGGGCTCATGCTCGAGGAGGGGGTGGTGGCCGGCCCGGAGGACATCGACCTTTGCATGATCCTGGGCGCGGGCTGGCCGATGTTCCTTGGCGGCATCACCCCGTACCTGGACCGTGTGGGGGCCGCAGAGCGGGTCAACGGCAGCAAGTTCCTGGCGCCCGGCGTGGCCTCGGAGCCCGCCACGGCCTGATCCGCCGGGCTGGGCCACCGCCCCTCGGCAGGGTCTTCACGGGCGCCCTCAAGCGTCCCGCAGGATTCCGCCGTCGAGCTCCAGGACACGGTGCGCGGCGGCCCGGGCGTAGGCGAGGTCGTGGGTGACCAGCACGACGGCGGTCCCTCGCGCCGCGGCGGCGCTCACGGCCCGGCCCAGCCGTTCCAGTCCGCGCGCGTCCAGTCCTACGGTGGGCTCGTCCAGGGCCAGCACTGCCGGCTCGCGGGCCAGCACCGTGGCCAGGGCGAGCAGCCGCTGCCGCGAGGCGGGCAGTTCGGCCGGGTGGATGGCCTCGTCAGCCGTGGAGAGGCCGACGACGGCCAGCGCCGCCCGCGCCCGGCCCTCGGCTTCGGCCTTCCCGAAGAGCTGCCGGAGTCCGAACGCGGCTTCCCGCAGGACGGTCCGTTCGAAGAGCTGGTCCCGGGGGTGCTGGAAAAGCAATCCGACCGAGGCCGCAACCCTTCCCACCGGCACGCCGGCGATGCTGCGCCCGCAGACCCGCACCACCCCTTCGGTTGGGCGCAACAGTCCGTTGAAGTGCCGCAGCAGGGTGGATTTGCCGGCACCGTTGGGACCGGTCACCGCGACGATCTCCCCCGGGCGCACAGTGAGTTCCAGGTTCTGCAGCACCCTCCGGGCCGCCTGTTCTTGCGGCGCGATGCCCCGCCGCCGCGGGGCATCCCGCCGCAGGGGGTTGAGTTGTTGGGGGTTGAGCTGTTGGGGGTGGAGGCCATAGCTGAACCCGACGCCGCGGAGTTCGAGCGGTGCCGGCCCAGGGCTGAGCGCGCGGTTGCGGGCGGGGCTGAGGGCGGCGGCAGGCAGCAGACCATGGCCGGGGACTGCCGCGGCGCCCGGCACACCGGTGTGCTCCAGCTCGGCCGAGCCGATCAGCTGTGCCGGCGTGCCGGCGGCGGCGACCGTCCCGCCGTCCAGAACAGTCCAGTGTGCAGCCTCGCGGGCGAGGGCGTCGGCCACCTGGCTCAGCAGCACGACGCCGGTCGGGGCGCCTGTCGGGTCGCGGGTCGGGTCGCTGTGTCCTGCGCCGCAGAGGCTGCCGACCAGGTCCCGGATCTGCGCGGCTCCCGTGGCGTCCAGCGACGCCAGCGGCTCGTCGAGAATGAGGATGTCCGGTTCCGCGATGACGGCGCAGGCGATGGCGAGCCTGCGCAGCTCTCCACCGGAGAGCGTGGCCGGGTCCCGGTCCAGCAGCCCCGTCAGGCCGGTCCGTGCGGCGGTGCGTTCCACGGCGTGGAGCATGTCCCCCCGTGGCACCGCGCGGTTTTCCAGGCCGAAGGCCAGTTCTTCCGCAACGGTGGCGCGGACCGTGGAGAGCATCGCGGCAGCGTCCTGCGGGACGAAAGCCACGCGGCGGGACCATTCTGCCGGGTTGATGCGGGGATCCTCGGGCAGCCCGCGGAAGTCCACCCGGGTGCCGTCGAGCTCTAGGCTGCCGCGGAGTTGTCCGGCGTGGCCGGCCCGGAGCCATCCGGCCAGCAGCTTACCGAGCGTGGATTTTCCGCTCCCGGAACCGCCCAGGACGGCGGTCAGGGAACCGGGCAGAACCGAAAGCGCTACATCGCGCAACGCCGGTGTGTTCTCGCCGTGGAATGTGAAAGCGTCGATCCGGGCCTGGAGGGCCGTACCCACGGCCGCAGTCATGCCGTTCCTCCGGCCGGCCAGGACGTGATGATCCGGGCAGCGACGGCTGCCACCGTGAGCACGAGTGCCGCTACCCGGAAGCGCCGCTGGACGGGCGGGTCGGCCACGTCGCGGTAGCTGGTGCGGGGTCCCGGGTTGCCGAAGCCGCGTGCTTCCAGGGCCTGGGCGCGGCTGCCGGCGTCGTCCATCAGGGCCAGAACCAGCGGCACCATCTGCAGGCGAAGTGCACCGAGGCGGGCCAGCAGCCCGCCTTGGACCACCATCCCGCGCGTTTCCTGGGCCTGCCGGATCCGGTCCAGGCGGCGGGCGACGGCCGGCAGGAGGGTGAGGGTGGAGGCCATCACGAAGCCGAACTGCGGCGGGATTTTGCGCGCCGCGAGGGCCGCGAGGAGGTCCGGAACGCTGACTGTGAAGGAGAACAGCAGCAAAACGAGCACGCAGGCCGTGGTCCGCGTTCCCACCTCAAGCGCAAAACCGAGGCCTTCTGCCGTGACCCGGGCCGGGCCCCATTGGGCCAGGACGGTGTGGCCTTCGGGGAAGAAGAGACCATGCAGCACCAAGAGCGACAGCCACAGGGGCACCAAAATCACGACCGCCGCGGCCAGGACCTTCCGCGCAGCTCCACAGCGCACCGCGAGGACCGCCGCGGCAAGTGCCACGGCGACCGACAGCGGCCAGCTTGCTGCCGCCGTCGTGATGACAGCCGTGCAGGCGGCCGCGGTCAGCGCGGTGAAGGGGTGGAGACGGGCGGTCACTGCATCATCCGGTCCCGGCGCTAGGTCAAAGGTAGCCGCCACAGGGTCAGCGGGTCAGGCGTCCGGTGTGGACGGGCCCTTACCGGCAAGTACGCGGAATCGCCGGACGAACGGGAACTGGAAGGTGGTGCGGCGGGGCAGCGCGTAGGCCAGCAGTGCGGCAATCGCGAAGACGATCGCCTTGTCCATGGGATCGGAGATCAGTGCCTGCTTGGTGATGGCGGCCAGGAGCGTGTCCCCCATGGCACGGAAGGCACTGACGATCGCCCCGGTGCCGAGGCCCGACGTGCCGCCAAAGACGAAGGCCGCGATCGGGGCGGAGACGACGCCGGCCAGGATGCCGGTGATGAACCCGGCCACGGGTGCAAGGTAGAAGCGGCGGAACAGCCCGGCCCGGGCTGCCATGCCGGCAAGAAAGCCGATCAGGGCGGCACCGGCGGCGAAGGGCAGCACGGTTGGATTGAAGAAGGACCAGACGATGCTGCTCAATGCGCCCGTGGCGGCGCCGGCGGCCGGACCGGCGAGGACGGCGATCAGGACAGTGCCGATCGCGTCGATGTAGAACGGCAGGCCGGTACTGCCCATGAGCTGGCCGAGGACCACGTTCAGGACCAGCGCCACCGGGATGAGGACCAAGGTGGAGGTGGGCAGGACCGGCAGGACGGCGGCAATCAGCAGCACCGCGCCGAGCAGGAAGCCGCCGAGCGCCACGAGCGCCGAGAAGCTGGCCGGGCCGTTGGCGATATCAGCCGGCTGCGTGAGCACCAGGAAGATGTAGGTGGCGGCGATGGCCACGGCGCCGGCGATTTCGAGCAGGCGGCGGCCGCGGCCGGCCGCCTGTCCAGGGGTGGTGACGGTCAGTGCTGGCTGTGACATGGGTTGTTCCTTTGGCTGGGTGCGACAACATCCGCCTCATGTCACCTCGGCGCAGCTACCATCCTAGCGAGCAGCAACCAATCTAGCGATCCGGGACCGTGCCGGAAACGTCCACAGCTCCCGGCGGCCCAGGAGCCGGTAGCCTAGGCGCCCGGAGGCGCGCTGCCCACGGCCCGTGCGAGGACACCGATCGAGGAGATCAGCTCGTCAAAGCAGCGCCCGGGGTTGTTGTCGGCGACGATCCTGGCGTTGGGCGGCAAGCCCCACAAACCGCGGTAGTCGGCCACCGTGGTGCCGATCAGCACCGGCGAGTCCGTTTCGACGTCGACCGTGGCCAGCCGGGTGGTGAACGGTGTCCGTCCCACGGCGGCGCAGGCCGCGAAGGCGTCGTGCACGTGGGCCACGTAGCCCTGGTCGTAAAGCCGGTGGAATTCCATGTAGAACCGCAAGGCGTCGGACAGGCAGGCGACCAAGGGGTTGCCGGAGGTGCTGCGCAGGCCCTCGGGCTGCTCCGAAAGGACGAGTTCGGGCTCCGGGGCGCCGGCGGCTTCACCGAGGCGGCGAAGGTGCTCCGGGCGCATCTCGATCCGCTCGGTGGTTTCCAGCGCACAAACGATCGGCAGCTTGTCCTCCGGCAGCCCTCGGTAGGCGGCGAACACCTCCTTGGCGGCGTGCGGATCCACCGAGGTGTTCCATTCGGCCGTGGGTGTCGTGTTGCCCTGGTAATAGAAGCACCCGCCCATGATGACGAGTCCCTTAAGCAGCTGCGGGAGTTCCGGTTCGCGGCGCAGGGCAAGGGCAAAGTTGGTCAGCGGTCCGGTGATCAGGCCGGTGATCTGCCCCGGATGCGCCCGCACCTCGTCCACCCAGACGTCGACGGCGTGCCGCGCCGAGATCTGCTGTGCGGGAGCCGGCAGCTCGGCGTAGCCGATCCCCTGCGGGCCGTGGGTTTCCTCGGTGGTGACCAGCGGGATCTCCAGCGGAACTTCGGCGCCGATGGCCACCTCGATGCCTTCCCGGCCGCACAACTCCAGCAGGGCCAGGTTGTTCAGCGCCACCTGCCGGGCCCCGACGTTCCCGGCGGTGCAGGTGATGGCCTGGAGGCGGACCTCGGGCCGGGACAGCAGGTAGACCAGGGCCAGGGCGTCGTCGATTCCGGTGTCGACGTCCATGAGGATTGTCTGCGTGGCGGCGGGGGCCGCCGGCGGGTTCCTCACGCGGTACCCCCCGGAACTGGAACGGTTGCGTCAGGGCCGCCCAGATCGGGACCGCTCAGAACAGCGCCACCTTCGGCGTGCGCGGGAAGAGGTCGTCCAGCTCGGCAAGTTCGGCGTGGTTGGGCTTCCAAGCCACCGCGGCGGCGTTCTGGCGCACCTGCTCCGGCGTGGTGGCACCGGCGATGACGCTGCTGACGGAGGGCTGGGCGGCGAGCCAGGAGAACGCCACCTGAACTTCGTTGAGACCCCGCGCGGCAGCGAATTCACTGAAGGCACCGAGCTGTTCCCAGTCGGCGTCGTGGACCAGGTTGGTGCGGGTGTGGCTGAGCCGGGACCCCTCGGGAGCCTTGCCGGCCGAGTACTTCCCGGTGAGCAGCCCGTTGGCGAGGGGGAAGTACGGCAGGACGCCGATGCCGTAGGCCTCGGCGGCGGGGGTCACCTCGAGTTCCGCGCGGCGGTCCAGCAGGTTGTAGTGGTTCTGGCTGGAGATGAAGCGTGCTCCCCCGCGGGCACGTGCCACATACTCGGCCTCGGCGATCTGCCAGCCGGCACGGTTGGAGTGGCCGATGTAACGGACCTTGCCGCTGCTCACGAGGTCCTCGAGGGCGGAGAGGGTTTCATCGATGGGCGTCAAGGGGTCCGGGGTGTGGAACTGGTAGAGGTCGATCCAGTCCGTGCCGAGCCGGCGCAGTGAAGCTTCCGCCGCTTTGATGATGTAGCGGCGGGATCCGCGGGCGCCGAAGTCCTCGCCGTTGGCGCCGCGCATGTCCATGCCGAATTTGGTGCCGATGACGGCGTCGTTCCGGCGGCCGCCCAGGGCCTGGCCGAGCATCGACTCGCTGAGTCCGGGCTCCCGGCCGTAAGTGTCCGCGACGTCAAAGAAGGTGATTCCGGCGTCGAGCGCGGCATGCACGACGGCGTCGGTGCCCTCCTGCGATTCAGTCACCGTCCCGGACCGGCCCAGGTTGTTGCAGCCAAGTCCCACGACCGAGACGGATAGTCCGGAATTTCCCACGCGGCGGTATTCAGTCATGGATTTACCCTATAACGGCCCGCCGGGCCTCCGGTCCACCGCGGGCGGCCCGCTATCCGGCGGGCAGTTTCAGGCCGTGCTCGTCCATCGCGTCCTGGAGTTGGGCGAGGGTGCGCGGGCAGACGCCGGGCATACCCGCCAGCCTGCGCCGGCCAAGCTGCACAAGGTGTTCGAGGGTTTCCACCCCCGCGTGCGCGAGCGACTTGCGCGCCGGCGCCGCGAGACCCAGCGGGAGTGGAGTGCTGCCTGGTTGGGAGGTTTTCCGCGTCATTGCGTTGCCTTTCAGTTGGTTGCCCCCAAACTGATGCGAGCCGTGCCGGGCCCTGTATTTTGCCTTCGGCGGGTTGCCTCCAGCAGGATGCCTACAGCGTAAAGCTGTTGGCCGGTTTCGGTGAGTGCTTAAGCTTGAAAGTCTCCTCGCCAAACGGCGCGGCGCCGATGCTCAGCTTGGTGAAGTCCAGGTCCTCGCCCCGGATGCAGATCTTGATGGCGTTGACGGTCTTGTTGACGTCCGGGGTGAGGCAGAAGATATTGAGCCTGGCGTCGGAAAACTCGCTGCGGTCCACTATCCCCAGGCCCCGCCAGGCCAGATGGCTGATCAGGGCGTCCTTGGCTTTTTCCTCGAGGTACCGGTCGCGGCTGGTCCCGTCCTTGGTTTTCAGCGCGTACTGGGCCACCACCCAGAACTGCTCCTCCTCGGGGATTTCGGCGTAGCCGTCCTCGGCGCACTGCGCGGCGAAGGCGTCCAGAAGGCGCTCGGCGGCCTCGGCATCCTCGACGTCGGTCTCGTCCGTTTTGCTCTGGTGCCCGACGACGCCGTGGTTCATCACGAACTGGCTGTAGTCCTCGTCAAACCATGCTTCCCTGAACTCGAGGACCCCGTCGTCGTTGCGTTTGTAAACCCGGATAATTCCGCTCATGCCCGTCCTCTCGTGAACCATTCGCGGTCGGTGCCGTCGAACGGTGGCTGTTGTGCCTTGACGGCCTGGTAAAGCTGGTCCGATTTGCGGTTCCGGGAGACCACGAGGTCGCCCGGTGCCAGACCATTGGGGGTCCTCACAGAATCGGCAGGCTGCCGGTGCTCGGGTGTTCATGGCCGGGCAGGGGGCGCGCAAACGGGACCTTGGTCCCCAGAACCTGGGCGACGACGTCGTGCGTGATCTGCTGGGCGGTCAGCCCGACGCGTTCAAGCACCTGGCTGCGGGTGCCGTGATCGAGGAACTCGACCGGGAGGCCGACCTCGTTGAGGGCCGTGTCCACACCGGCCGCGCGGGCCTCCTGGCGGATCCGTGAACCGACGCCGCCGGCCCGCACGCCGTCCTCGATGCAGATGACCAGGCGGTGGCACGCCGCGAGGTCGACGATGGATTTGCGGACCGGGAGAACCCAGCGGGGATCCACCACCGTGGAGCTGATCCCTTGCGCCCCGAGCCGGTTCGAGACGTCCAGTGCGAGTTCGGACATGGCGCCCACGCTCACAATCAGGACGTCGTTCTCCGTGGAGCCTGCGGGGCGGCGGGCCAGCACGTCCACGCCGTCCGCCAAGCGTTCGACCGCCTCAACTTCCGCCCCGACGCTGCCCTTGGAATAGCGGATCACGCTGGGGGCGTCTTCGATCGCCACGGCCTCGCGCAGTTCCTCCCGCAACCGGGTGGCGTCGCGGGGCGCCGCAAGATGCAGCCCGGGCACGATCTGGACCATCGCCATGTCCCACATGCCGTGGTGGCTGGCGCCGTCGGGCCCGGTGACGCCGGCCCGGTCCAGGACGATCGTGACGCCGGCTTTATGCAGGGCCACATCCATGAGCAACTGGTCGAAGGCCCGGTTCAGGAACGTGGCGTAGACGGCGACCACAGGGTGCAGTCCCCCGAAGGCCATGCCCGCAGCTGAGGTGAGGGCGTGTTGCTCCGCGATGCCGACGTCGAACACGCGTTCCGGGTGCCGGGCAGCGAACTTGTGCAGCCCGACGGGGATCAGCATGGCCCCGGTGATACCGACGATGTCCTTGCGTTCGTCGGCGATATCGGCGATTTCATCGGCAAAGACGGCGGTCCAGGATTTGGCGCCGCCGGCCTCGGTGGGCGCGCCGGTCTCCGGGTCGATGATCCCGACCGCATGGAACTGGTCCGCTTCGTGGGCGCGGGCGGGCGCGTAGCCGTGGCCCTTTTCCGTCATGGCGTGCACGATCACGGGGCCGGCGTAGTTCTTTGCCGTGGAGAGGGCGTTTTCCATGGCCTGGAGGTTGTGCCCGTCCACAGGACCGATGTACTTCATGCCGAGGTCCTCGAACATCCCCTGCGGCGCCCACCAGTCCTTGAGACCCTTCTTCATGGCGTGCAGGCTCTTGTAGGTGAACTGGCCGGCGGGGCCGCCGTTCTGCAGTTTGCGCTTCCACCACTCCAGGGTGCCTTCATAAGAAGGGGCAGCGCGGAGCGAATCGATGGTGGGGCGCAGGGACGCGAGGTAGTCGGCGAACCCGCCGACGGTGGGGGCATAGGAGCGGCCGTTGTCGTTGACGACGATGACGACGCGGCGCTTCTTGTCCGCGGCGATGTTGTTGATGGCCTCCCAGGCCATGCCGCCGGTCAGCGCGCCGTCGCCTACCACCGCGACGACGAAGCGGTCACCGCCGCCGGTCAGCTGCCTGGCCCGGGAAATGCCGTCGGCCCAGGAAAGCGACGAGGACGCGTGCGAGCTTTCAACGATGTCGTGCTCGGATTCGCCGCGGTCCGGGTAGCCTGACAGGCCCCCTTGCTGGCGCAGCGTGCTGAAATCCTGGCGTCCGGTGAGGAGTTTGTGAACGTAGGACTGGTGTCCGGTGTCGAAGACGATGCTGTCGCGGGGGGAATCGAAGATCCGGTGCACCGCCAGGGTGAGCTCGACGACGCCAAGGTTCGGGCCCAGGTGCCCTCCCGTCTGGGAGACGTTGCCGATCAGGAAGTCCCTGATCTCGGCTGCCAGCTGTTCCAGCTGCGGCCCGGACAACTTGCTCAGGTCCTGCGGATTCCGGATGGTGTCCAAGATTCCCAACGGCCCCTCCTTCGGGTGGTAGACATGCCTTTTAACTCTAACGCCTCCCGGCAGGACGCCACGCCGGTCCCTGCGCCGGGGGAACGCGAAGGCCCCGGCCGGTCAGTGTAGTGACCGGCCGGGGCCTTCCTGCGTGCAGTTCCTCCCGTTCGGAGGGGGTCCCCCGGGAGGCGTCCTCCGCTAGTTAGCGGAGATCTGGCGCAGCACGTACTGCAGGATGCCGCCGTTGCGGTAGTAGTCTGCCTCGCCCGGGGTATCGATGCGCAGGACCGCATCGAAGGACGTGACGGTACCGTCTTCAGCCGTTGCCGTGACCTTGAGGGTCTTCGGCGTGGTGCCTTCGTTCAGGGCGGTGACTCCCTCGACGGCGAAGGTTTCCGTGCCGGTCAGTCCCAGGCTGGCGGCGTTCTGGCCGGCCGGGTACTGCAGCGGCAGGACGCCCATGCCGATCAGGTTGGAGCGGTGGATACGCTCGTAGCTCTCGGCAACGACAGCCTTGACGCCGAGGAGCGCCGTGCCCTTGGCGGCCCAGTCACGGGACGAGCCGGAGCCGTACTCCTTGCCGGCCAGGACGACGAGCGGGGTGCCCGCGGCCTGGTAGTTCTGCGCGGCGTCGTAGACGTAGGCCTGCGGGCCGTCGGCCTGGGTGAAGTCGCGAGTGAAACCGCCCTCCACGCCGTCCAGAAGCTGGTTCTTGATCCGGATGTTCGCGAACGTGCCGCGGATCATGACTTCGTGGTTACCACGGCGTGAGCCGTAGGAGTTGAAGTCCTTGCGCTCCACACCGTTGGCCAGCAGGTACTGTCCGGCCGGGGTGTCCGACTTGAACGAGCCGGCCGGGGAGATGTGGTCCGTGGTGACGGAATCGCCGAGCTTGAGCAGCACGCGCGCGCCGGTGATGTCCTGGACCGGCTCCGGCTGGGCCTTCATGCCCTCGAAGTACGGGGGCTTCCGCACATACGTGGACTTCTCGTCCCAGGCGAAGGTGTCGCCGGCAGGGGTGTCGAGTGCCTTCCAGCGCTCGTCGCCCTCGAAGACGCCTTCGTAGCCGCGCGCGAACATTTCCTTGTCGATCGAGGAGTCGATGACCTGCTGGACCTCGGCCGGGTTCGGCCAGATGTCCTTGAGGAAGACGTCGTTGCCGGCCTCGTCCTTGCCCAGCGCGTCCGTTTCGAAGTCGAAGTCCATGCTTCCGGCCAGGGCGTAGGCGATGACCAGCGGCGGGGAGGCCAGGTAGTTCATCTTCACGTCCGGGTTGATCCGGCCTTCGAAGTTGCGGTTGCCGGAAAGTACGGCGGTGACTGAAAGGTCGTTGGCCTGGATGGCCTCGGAGATTTCAGCATCCAGCGGGCCGGAGTTGCCGATGCAGGTGGCGCAGCCGTAGCCGACGATGTAGAAGCCAAGCTTCTCCAGGTACGGCGTCAGGCCCGACTTCTCGTAGTAGTCGGTGACGACCTTGGAGCCCGGGGCGACGGAGGTCTTGACCCACGGCTTGGACGTCAGGCCCTTGTCGACGGCGTTGCGGGCCAGCAGCGCGGCGGCCAGCATCACCGAGGGGTTGGACGTGTTGGTGCAGGACGTGATCGAGGCGATGGCCACGGCACCGTGGTCCAGTTCGAACTCGCGGCCGTCTTCCGTGCTCACCTTGACGGCGTTGGAGATGCGGCCGGCGGCACCGTGCGCTGCCGAATAGACCGGCGGCTCGCGGTCCGTGTCCGTCACGTGCGTGTCGGACTGGGTGAACGAGGGCGGGTCCGAGGCCGGGAAGGTCTCCTCCAGCGACTCGTCCAGGGTGCCCGCGTCGGCGTCGTGCTTGACGTAGTTGAGCAGGTCGTGGCGGAACTCGTCCTTGGCCTCGGACAGCACGATGCGGTCCTGCGGACGCTTCGGGCCAGAGATCGAGGGAACCACCGTGGACAGGTCCAGTTCGAGGTACTCGGAGAACTTGATCTCGTGGGACGGATCGTGCCAGAGGCCCTGTTCCTTGGCGTATGCCTCCACGAGCGCGACGTTTTCCTCGGACCGGCCGGTCAGGCGCAGGTACTCGATGGTGACGTCGTCGATCGGGAACATCGCAGCGGTGGAGCCGAACTCGGGGCTCATGTTGCCGATGGTGGCGCGGTTGGCCAGCGGCACGGCCGCGACACCTTCGCCGTAGAACTCGACGAACTTGCCCACCACGCCGTGCTTGCGCAGCTGTTCGGTGATGGTCAGCACGACGTCGGTGGCGGTGGCGCCGGCCGGGATGGATCCGGTCAGCTTGAAGCCCACAACGCGCGGGATCAGCATGGAGACGGGCTGGCCAAGCATGGCTGCCTCGGCTTCGATGCCGCCGACGCCCCAGCCCAGCACGCCCAGGCCGTTGACCATGGTGGTGTGCGAATCGGTGCCGACGCAGGTGTCAGGGTAGGCACGGAGAACTGTGCCTGACTCGGTGTCCACCGAGCGGGTCATGACAGTGCGGGCCAGGTACTCGATGTTGACCTGGTGCACGATGCCGGTGCCCGGCGGGACCACCTTGAAGTCGTCGAAGGCGGTCTGGCCCCAGCGCAGGAACTGGTAACGCTCGCCGTTGCGCTGGTATTCAATCTCCATGTTGCGCTCCAGTGCGCCGGAGTTGCCGAAGGCGTCAATCTGGACCGAGTGGTCAATGACCATTTCAGCCGGAGCCAGCGGGTTGACCCGCTTGGGGTCGCCGCCGAGTTCTTTGACAGCCTCGCGCATGGTGGCGAGGTCAACGACGCAGGGCACGCCGGTGAAGTCCTGCATGATCACGCGCGCCGGCGTGAACTGGATTTCAGTGTCGGGCTGGGCGCTGGGGTCCCAGCCTGCCAGGGCACGGACGTGGTCGGCCGTGATGTTGGCACCGTCCTCGGTCCTCAACAGGTTTTCAAGCAATACCTTGAGGCTGAACGGAAGGTTTTCTGCACCTTCGACGGAGTTCAACCGGAAAATTTCGTATTCGGTTCCGGCTACATTAAGTTTGCCTTTTGAACCGAAGCTGTCCACAATGCTCATCGCAGGACTCCTCTCGCAACAGTTTCATCTTTGTCGCGCCACTGAACCCTTGCTAGTTAGGTCTGCCTAACTACGCAAGCAGCAGTACAAAGCGGTACAGCATTGCTTGTATGCAGCACAGGGAACAGCCGTTAATTGGAGCGCGACGACGGACTACTACGCCCATCCTAGTGGCATCACGCTTGGGGAGTCAGTAACGCCACAGTCTCCATGTGATGGGTGTGCGGGTAAAGATCGAAGGCGCGCAGACCCTCCATGCCCCAGCTGCCCTGCCGGAAGTATCCGAGGTCACGGGCGAATGAGGCCGGATCGCACGACACGTAGGCGATGGCCCGGGGACCGGCGTCGATCAGCTGCTTGACCACAGCCTTACCGGCTCCGGCACGCGGCGGGTCCAGGATGAGGGCGTCGAAGTTGCGCGGTTTCTGCCGCAGCACCCGCTCCACACGGCCCTGGACGATCTCCACCTGGGCGGCGTCATGCAGGTTCTTTCGCGCATCGCGGCTGGTACCCGGCGAACCCTCGACCGACAGCACGGATCCCGTGACGCCCACCGCGTCGGCCAGCGGTGCGGTGAACAGGCCGGCACCGGCGTAGAGATCGGCCACCACGGAACCCGGGGCGAGGTAGCCGCCGTCGTGCAGGAAGCCGGTGACAGCCCCGACGAGAGTCTCGGGTGCGTCCCGGTGGATCTGCCAGAATCCGTCGCCGGTAACCCGGTACTCGTGGCCGGCCGCGGACTCCTGGACATAGGTGCGGCCGCGGAGCTGCAAAACCTCGCCGGTGACCGGGTCCAGGCTGGCCGCCGACACGTCGTCGGGCAGCTGGGCCAGGATGCTGTTGAGCCGCTTGGACCGGGTTCCCGGGGCGGGCACCAGCAGTACCAGCGGCCGGCTTCCGTTCGCCGGGGCGGCGACCTCCACCCGGTCGACGCCCTGCAGGTCGATCTCCCAAAGTCGAAGCGCATTAATGCCGTCCGTCGCCAGGGGCATCTCCCGCACGGGGAGGATCGAATCGGAGCGGTGGGCGTGCATGCCGAGCTTGCCGGCGGGCGTCACGGCGAACCCTGCGCGCGTCCGCCAGCCGAGGCCAGGCACGGGGCCGGACCCAGCCGGCTCCCCCACGGCTTCCACTGTGGTCTGCTCTTCGGGCGAAAGTTCGACGCCGGCCAGTCGCTTGAGTTGCTCGGCCAGGACGTCGGCCTTAAGGCGGCGCTGGCGCTCCAGCGAGATGTGGCCGAGTTCGGCACCGCCGACCGGCGGATGCCGGTGCGACCAGGAGCGCGCGGAATCGGCAACGTCCCAGAAGTGCGGGACACGATCCGGCGAGGGTTCCAGGACTTCCACCACGTCGGCGCGCCAGAATTTGGCGGTCGGGCCGTCGTCGGTGAGCCGGACCCGCACCTTTTCGCCGGGAATGCCGTGCCGAACGAACACGACGCGCCCCTCGTGCCGGGCTACGCAGTGCCCGCCGTGGGCGACGGGTCCGACATCGAGCGTCAGCTCAGTACGGGTGTCGGTGTGGGCGTGTGTCCGGGTGTCGGTCATTGGATATCCTGCAGTTTCTTGGCTTCTTCGGACGACTTGAGCTGCCACGGCACACTGGCCACCATGACACCGGACTCGAAGTGCAGCCGGGTCTTGATGCGCAGCGCTGTCTGGTTGTGAACCAGCTGCTCCCACCACTTGCCCACGACGTACTCCGGGATGTAGACCACGATCAGGTCGCGCGGCGAATCGCGGCGCATGTTCTTGATGTAGTCCATGATCGGGGACACGGTTTCGCGGAACGGGCTGGCGAGGACCGTCAGGGGCACCGGGATTTCCAGCTTCTCCCAGTCCGCAACCGTGGCTTCGGTCTCCTCCGGGCTGATGTCCACGGTGATGGCGTCCAGCCGCGACGGGCGGGAGGCCCGGGCGTAGGCGAGGGCACGCAGCACAGGCTTGCGCACGTGGGAGACAAGCAGCACGGCGTGCACGCGGGTGGGCAGGGCACGCGGCGAGGAGTCCTCGTCTACGGCGAGCTCGGTGGCGACGTTGTCATAGTGCGCCCGGATGCTCCACATGATCAGGAACAGCACGAACATGGCCAGCAGCGCGATCCAGGCGCCCTGCGAGAACTTGGTGATGAGGACGATCACCAGCACCAGGCCGGTCATGCCGAAGCCCAGTGTGTTGATGGTCCGGGACTTCATCATGCGCAGCCGCGCGGCGGGGTCCTTGGACAGCTTCATTTCCCGGCCCCAGTGCCGGATCATGCCCAGCTGGCTCATGGTAAAGGAAATGAAAACGCCCACGATGTAGAGCTGGATCAGTTTCGTGACGTCGGCGTCGAAGGCGAGGATCAGGACCAGGGCGCCTGCGGCAAGGGCCAGGACGCCGTTACTGAAGGCCAGCCGGTCACCACGCGTGCGCAGCTGCCGCGGCAGGTAGCCGTCCTGGGCCAGGATCGAGCCAAGCACCGGGAAGCCGTTGAACGCCGTGTTGGAGGCGAACACGAGGATGACGCCGGTGGCGGCCACCACGATATAGAACGGGATGGACCCCCCGCCAAAGACGGTCTGCGCGATCTGGCTGATCGCCGGGTTTTGGATGTAGCCCTCCGCCAGGGGTTTGCCGTTCAGGAGGAATTCCGTGGCCGGATCCTGGACGATGTGCACCTTGGTGGCGTTGGCCAGGTAGATGATACCGGCGAGCATGGCGGAGGCGATCACGCCAAGCAGCAGCAGCGTGGTGGCCGCGTTCTTGCTCTTGGGCTTCTGGAAGTTGGGCACACCGTTGCTGATGGCCTCGACGCCGGTCAGGGCCGCGGCGCCAGAAGAGAAGGCGCGCAGCAGCAGGAATCCGCCGGCCAGCCCGACGAGCCCCTGATCGAACTCGGACTGCGGCACGATGGTGAAGGCCGCCGAGGGCGCCTGACCCAGCTGGCCGGTCACGGCCTGGAAGATGCCTACGGCGGTCATGCCCAGGATCGAGGCCATGAAGATGTACGTGGGGACGGCGAAGACGCTGCCGGCTTCCCGGATGCCGCGCAGGTTCACAAGGGCCAGGATCACGACGCCGATGGTGGCAATCATGGCCTGATGTCCGTGCAGCGAGGGCACTGCGGTGGTGAGGTAGGTCGCCGCGGAGGACATCGATACGGCCACGGTCAGCACGTAGTCCACCAGCAGCGCTGAGGCTACGGTGAGGCCCGCGAACTTGCCCAGGTTGACGTTGGCGATCTCGTAGTCGCCGCCGCCGGAGGGGTAGGCGTGGACGTTCTGGCGGTAGGAGGCCACAACGGTCAGGAGCACCACCATGACGGCAAGTCCCACCCACGGGGCGATTGCCACCGCACTAACGCCGGCCAGGGCCAGGGTGAGAAGGATTTCGTCCGGCGCATACGCCACGGAGGACAGGGCGTCCGAGGCGAAAATGGGCAGCGCGATGCGCTTCGGCAAGAGCGTGTGGGCCAGACGGTCGTTCCGGAAGGGCTTGCCTACCAGCACCCGCTTCACGGCGTTGAAAATTGTCAGCACTACACAAAGCTAGTCTGATTCAGACGCGATGTCATGACGGCGAAGAAGGCGCGCGCAACGACGCCGGCCGGGGGCGTGTGGCCATGGCCTTTGCGCGCGCCGTGGCCGGTAGAGTTTTACGCAGGTACCAGCCGTAGAACAAATCAGATGCAGAACCAAGAGGAGGCCCATGTGGCGCACTTCGTGATCATGGGTTGTGGCCGTGTCGGCTCAACCCTGGCACATACGCTTGAGGACGCCGGCCATTCCGTGGCCATCATCGACCAGGACGACCGCGCCTTCCGGCGGCTCCGGGCAGGCTTCTCCGGGCGAAAGGTCACAGGAGTGGGCTTCGACCGCGAGACGTTGAAGCGGGCCGGCGTCGAGGAAGCTTACGCCTTCGCGGCGGTTTCCAGCGGCGACAACTCAAACATTCTCGCCACCCGGGTGGCACGGGAGACCTTCCATGTGCCCCACGTCGTGGCCAGGATCTACGACCCGGGCCGCGCGGAAATCTACCAGCGCCTCGGCATCCCCACGGTCGCTGCGGTGCGTTGGAGCGCTGACCAGGTGCTGCGCCGCATCTTGCCCGAACAGCACATCGCCGGCGATTTCCGGGAGCCCTCAGGCCGGCTGGTCCTTGCAGAAATAGACCTTAACCCGGGCTGGATCGGGCATCCGATCACGTCGATCGAGAAGGCGGCCGGCATCCGTGTCGCGTACCTGACCCGCTTCGGGGAGGGCGTTCTGCCCACCGCCGGAACGTCCTACCAGGACGGCGACACCGTCCACGCCATGCTGAACGTGGACCGGAGTTCCGAGATCGGCCATGTTCTCGCCAAGTCCCCCGCCAAGGAGTCCTAAGTGAAAGTCGTCATCGTCGGTGCCGGAAGCGTCGGTTCCTCGATCGCCCGTGAGCTGCTGGCCCACAAGCACGAAATCCTGCTGATCGACGAAAAGCCGGAGGTCATCGGCCGCAGCGGTCTTCGCGGCGCCCACTGGCTGGTCGGTGATGCCTGTGAGCTGAGCACGCTGCAGGACGCCAAACTCGAGGACGCCGACGTAGTGGTCTCCGCCACCGGTGACGACAAGGTCAACCTGGTGGTCTCGCTGCTGGCCAAGACGGAATTCGGCGTCGGCCGGACGGTCGGCCGCGTCAACAACCCGAAGAACGACTGGATGTTCGACGACTCCTGGGGCGTCGACGTCGCGGTTAACACCCCGCAGCTCATGACCGCCCTGGTGGAGGAAGCAGTGGAGATTGGCGACCTCGTGCGTCTGCTGACCCTGCAGACCGGGGTGTCCGCGCTGGTGGAGTTCACGGTCCCGCACGATTCCCATGTGATCGGCCTGACCGTGGGTGATATCCACTGGCCGGAGGACGCGACCCTGGTGGCGATCCTGCGGGATCAGGCGCCCATCACGCCCAGCCGCGACGACGTGATCGACGGCGGCGACGAACTGTTCTTTGTGACCACGATCGCCGCCGAGGATGAGCTCCGCGCCCTGCTCTCCCCCGAGTCCCAGCTCGAGGACCAGCACCCGGTGACCTCCGACCACGCCGGCCACGGCGCGCCGCCGGCCGGAGACGACGGCTTCGACGGTTAACCCGGCCCTGCCCGCCGGGGTCAGTTGGGCTGTTCGGCCCCGGCACGTTGCTTGACGGGCCGGGTCAGCAGCCAAGCAATCCAGACGCCAAGGATGTAGAGCGGGGTGCCCATCAGGAGCCTGGTGGTTGCGAGGGCCGCAAGGCCCTGCTCTCCCATGAAGTAGAGCGGCACCTGCACCACAAGCCGCAGGACCAGCACGGCAACGATCACCCAGGTGCCGATCGCGTAGGCCTTGACCCGCTTCGGGTCCTTGCGCCATTCGAAGCCCTCGTTGCGGATCATGCCGAAGATCAAGCCCACGATCGGCCAGCGCACCGCCACGGAGACGACCATCGCCACGATGTAGCCGATGTTGGCGAAGAACCCCAGCACGTAGAAGTTTTCGGCCTTCCCCGTCGATGTGGCCAGCCAGGCGGAGAGCCCGACGCCGATGAAGCCCGCCAGCGCCTGCGTCAGCGGCTTGCGCTGGATCAGCCGGGCGACCGTGAAGACGGCGGCCACCGCCAGTGAAGCGATGACGGCTGCCGACAAGTTTTCCCTGTCGATGGTGAAGGCAATCAGGAAGACGAGCCCGGGCAGGATGCTCTCGGCGATGCCCTGGATGCCGCCGGCAGTCTTGAGCACATCGATGTTGCCATTGCTGGAGCGGTGCAGGCCGGCTTTCGCAGCATAGTCCTCGGCAAACTGCGCGACGGCGGGCTGCCCCGGTTCCTGTCGGCCGGCGTTCTTGCCTTCCCCCTGGGGGCCTGCCTCGGGATGTTCGGGCAAGGTCATTGCTCCTCCTGGCGGGAGAGTATTTCGTAACGGGGATTGAACATTGTGGGCAGCCCGTCGCGCATGGTGACCATGCCTTCGAGCCGGAGTTCCGTACCAGCGTCAACGCCGGGGATCCGTCGGCGCCCCAGCCATACGACGCGTAGCCGCTCCTTGGGGCCCGTTGGCCGCTGGCGCTGCGCTCCAGGGTTCACGCGGGGTGCGGGCAGAGTGTTGGCGGACAGGGTGTTGGCGGGCAGGCTTCCGGCCGCTCCGGCGCCGTGACCGGCTTTGGCCCCGAACACCAGGCCGCGGGACACCGGCGCGGGCGCCTCGTGATCGGTCACGAGGGCGATGAAGGACGCCACCTGGGTGGCTGGCACGTAAGTCACGGACTCGATGAAGCCGTGGCACAGAGCCCGTCCACGGTCGGGCAGGTCCCGGACCGCAACGGCGGCTTTCTTGCCGGGGGCATCAGCCAATCTGGGTTATCTCCGGTCCACGTTCGGGCTGTTCGAATTCGGGGGCGGGCTGCGGGGCGGGGGCGGTGTCCTTGGGAAGGCGGAGCTGCAGCAAGTCACGGGGCGGCATCGGGTTGTCGCCGCGGACCACGACGATCTTCCGGAAGAGCCCTTCCAGCCCTGCCGCGGCGTCGCGGTCCAGTGCCGCCTCGCCGCCGAAGACGCCGCGCAGGAACCAGCGGGGTCCGTCGACGCCGATGAAACGGGCCACCCGGTAGCCCTGGCTGCCGTCGGCTCCGCCTGCGGGAAGCTTGGCCACGAGTTCGGGACCGAAACTGCCCTCGATTTCCTCAATCTGGCCGCCCTGGCTGCCGACCGACTGGCCGATCTGCTCCCGGATTTCATCCCACAGGCCCTCTGAACGGGGGGCGGCAAAAGCCTGAAGCTGCAGGCTCGACCCCTCCAGGTCCAACGTCACGGCCACAACCCGCTGGGTGGCCTCTTCAACTTCCAGGCGCAGCTGGAGTCCCTCGCTGGGGGCGATCAGGAGCGCACCGAGGTCGACGTAGCCGTCCTGGTCCTCTATTTCCGAGACGTCAAAGGGACCGGTAACGGCCCGTCCGACGGTCTTAGCCCCTCCCCCGGCCGGCGACCCGGCACCTTCAACAACAGCTTCCTGGGCCCCCATTTCAAGGGCCCCAGCTTCCTGGGCAGCCCCCTGCTCCGTCAGCTGTTCCTGCTTGGCTTTCCTGCCGCGCCCAAAAACCATGGGGGTTCTCCTTCAATTGTGATCCTGTGCCGCCGCTCGGCGCCGTCCCGAGTGGCCGCCCGCTACCGCCAGCCGCCTGCTCAAATTTTTCGCCTGCTCAAATTATCGCCGCACCACTCGTCCCGCGCGGGTGCTGGAGATCTTGCTGCAGCACCAGGTGTGGCACTGCCAAAAAATTCCGGGCAACTGGTGGCCGCCCGTGACCGGTACTCAGACGGGTCGACCGAAACCGCCGGTGGAGCCGAACCCGCCTCCGCCGCGGACCGAGCCGTCCAGTTCCTCAACGGGGAGGAACGTGGCGTACTCCACGCGCTGAATGACCATCTGTGCAATTCTATCGCCGCGGCGCAGCTCGATCGGCTCGTTCTGGTCGGTATTGAGCAGCGTCACCGCGATTTCTCCGCGGTAGCCGGCGTCCACCGTGCCCGGGGCGTTCACCACCGTCAGCCCGTGCTTTGTGGCGAGGCCGGACCGCGGGTGAATCAACGCAACGAATCCATCCGGGAGCGCAATCGACACGCCTGTCGGTACCAGGCGGCGCTCCCCCGGTGCGAGCATGACGTCTTCGCGGGCACGTAGGTCGGCGCCCGCGTCGCCCGGGTGCGCGTACGACGGCGGCTCGAGCCCGTCGTCGAGCATCTTCAGCTGTACCGTCAGTGTGGGCGTTCCGTACTCTGTGTCGTCGGCCGCGAGTGCGGCACCTGCGACGGCGGTGTTTTCTTCAGTCACAGTTTCTCACTCTAACGCCAGCAAGGAGTATCGTCCTAGCCGCCCGACCGGCTGGACTGCGCACACCGCCGGGCACACACCCGGGCACACCGCCGGGGCCCACCGCCTCCGAGGGAGGAGCGGGCGGGAGCTGAGATGAAATAGCCTGCGAAAGGTGAAAAGCTGTGCTTATGCCCGAATCCAGCGCAGCTGCGCCTGCCCCCAATAGCGCCCCCAGCGACTCCACTGTCCTTTACGCTGAGAAGCTCCGGCCGAACTTCTGGATCTGGCTGGTGTCGGCGTTGCTCTCCAGCGCCGGAATCCTCATGCTGGCACCCATCAGCATCTGGGTCGGCATCACGGCAGCGATCGTGCTCTTCGTCATCATCTCCGTGCTGCTGCTGCTGTCCACACCGTCAATCATCGTCACGAAAGCGACCCTGAAGGTGGGCCGGGCCACGATCGAACGCGGCTTCCTGGGCAAGGCAACGGCCTACCGGGGCAAAGAAGCGACGGCAGAACGGGGACCACGGCTTAACGGGCTCGCATTCCTGTGCATCCGCGGCTGGGTGGATCCGGTGGTCCGGATCGAGATCGAGGATCCGTCGGACCGCACCCCCTACTGGCTGACGTCCACCCGGCACCCGGAGCAGCTGATCGCCGCCCTCAGCTCCTAGGTCGCATCCCGTCCCCGTTTACCCCTTCTCCCGGTTACCCGTCCCCCATGGCCGGGCCTCCCCACGGACGGGGCCTATCCCTCACAGTCCTTGCAATACTTGAGGCCGTCCTTTTCGCGGGCAATCTGCGAACGGTGGCGGACAAGGAAGCATGAGGCACAGGTAAATTCGTCTGCCTGGGCGGGCAGGACACGGACCAGCAATTCTTCACCGGACAGGTCAGCGCCAGGAAGTTCATAGCCTTCGGCGAGGTCAGACTCGTCTTCATCCACCACGGCGGAAGGCTTCTCCGTACGGCGCGCCTTCAGCGCCTCAATCGATTCCTCGCTGAGGTCTTCTTCGGTTTTACGCGGCGCATCGTAATCAGTCGCCATTATTTGTTGCTCACACTCCGCATTCATTTGGTTGGTTCGCCGCTCCACTCGGCCCTGCCGGGAGGGTAACCCTGGGCTCCTGGATCGGTTCACCGATGTAACGCCAGCCATGCGGTTTTTGTGCCCGCTGTCGGACATTTTTGCTTAAGCGCCCTCCGAATGCCAGAGGCCGCCGGTCAGTTCCGCCCGCCATCCCCGGCCGCACCGCCAAAACCGGCGGAAAGTCGCGGAAAATCACGGCGCGCCAGCCGTCCTAACCGGAAATGTGTCCCGCTGGTGGCAGAGTTTCGATTGTTAGTAATGCCAGGGTGGAGGATTTGTATGCAGGATCTACGGCTTGTAGGCGTACACGACGATGGAGAGCATCTCCTGTTGAGTGGCGCCGGCGGCGAGATGTTCCAGCTGCCAATCGATGAAGCACTTCGGGTAGCAGCCAGCCGAGCGGCGGCGAAGGCCACCTCCAGCGAGGCCGCACCGCCGATTGCCATGTCTCCGCGCGACATCCAGACCCGGATCCGCAACGGAGCCACCGCCGCCGAGGTGGCGGAGCTGTCCGGTATTCCGTTGGAAAAAGTTCAGCGCTATGAAGGACCGGTCCTCGCCGAACGCGAGTACATCGCCGAGCAGGCGCGCAAGGTGGAAGTGGCCTCCCCTACCCCGGGCCACGACGCCTACCGGTCCGTATTTGGGGACAACCCGGCTTCCCTCAGCGACATGGTGGAGCACCGCCTCCGGGCCTACGGCGTCGAACCCTCGACCCTGGAGTGGGACTCGTGGCGGCGTCCTGACGGAAGCTGGAACGTGGTGGCGCGGTTCGAGCCCAAGGGACCCGCCGGGATCGGCGAGGAGCCGCCGGCCATGTGGACCTTCCACCCGGCCCGGAAGTCCTTGCAAAACGCCAACCGCTGGGCGCAGCAGCTCAGCGAGCTCGAGCCGTTTGAAGGTCCCGTTCCGGCCCGGCGGCTTACGGCCGTTTCTGACCGCCCCTTTGACTTTGAAACGGATGCCGAGGCCGCGGCCCGCACAGCCACCGGCCAGCACAGCATCATCCACCAGATGCTGCTGCAGCAGGACAGGATTCACCAGGAGCAGGAGGCCGACGGCCTGCTGGACATGCTGCGGTCCCGCCGGGGCCAGCGGATTGGTGTGGACGAGGACGCGGACGATGCCCTCGCCATGCTCCTGAACGCAGGAGTCCCCGCCGCCCACCCCAGGCCTGCCGAAGTTCGGCAGGAGGACGAAGCGGAGGATGCCGAACCGGAGGCTCCTTCCGAGGACCAAGAGGCTGACGACGTCGATTTGGACGCTGCCGAGCCCGCGGAGCCAGCTGCTTCGGCCCCCGCCATCCCTGCCACGAACGAGGCCGCCCCGACGGAAGTCGATGCCCTCACGCGCCGGCGCGACGGCAGACCGTCCATGCTGTCCCGGCTGACCCTGGCGCCGCGCCTTCCCGACGAGGAAGACAGCCTCCGGCTACACGACGGCGTCAGTACCGAGACGCGGGAAGTCACCATCGCGGCCTCACAGCTGCGTCCAGTGAGCAAAAACCCTACCGCGAGCCCGGGCCTGGATGAATTGATCGGCGGTGGAACCTCCCGCCGGCAGCAGCGCGAGGCGCAAGCTGCGAGGAACGACAACGGCACGGAGCAGCCGGAGCGCCAGCCGGCGAAGCCGAAACGGTCGAGCGTTCCCAGCTGGGACGAAATCGTCTTTGGGACCCGGAACGACCAGTAGAGCGGACCGAGAGGCACGCTGACGTCCCGTACTGGCGGGCTTAGCCCCGAGGGGCCCTCTTACCGTCAGCCCGGAAGTACAGCAGGGGAACTTCCCGCTCGGCCTTGGTCAAGGATCCGTGTTGACCGACGACCTCGAGGGCCGTGGGCCGGACCCGCCGCGTGTCGTAGAGCGCCAGGGCGTCCCGGGCAGCGATCATGACGTCGCCGATCCGGACGGCGACCTCGGGCCGCACATCGCCGAACAGTCCGCCCGCTATGGCTTCCTCCCGGGTGAAGGCCCATATCCTGTCGCCAAAGCGCGTCCGCCAGTTTTCCAGCAGGCGGGCGCGGGCGGCGTCGTCCGTTCCATCCTCCAGGTAGAGATGGACCATCCGCGGCTCGCCGGCGGTGTGCCGCACTCCGGCGAGGAGCGCAGGCTCCGCCGAGTAATCGATCCGCTGCGATTCCGGCACGTCCACCATGCCGTGGTCCGCCGTGAGCAGCACGGTAGTGCCGGGCGGCAGGGTGGCGCTGAGCCGACGGACGGTGGCGTCGAGCTCTTCAAGCTGGTGCTCCCACTGGGGTGACTGGCAGCCGTGGCGGTGCCCGGCTTTGTCGAGCTCGTTGACGTAAAAGTACATCAGCGAGGGGCCGCCGCCGGCCATGGCCTCGGCGGCCCCGGCCGTCCGCGCGTGCGACGTGGTTCCGGTGACGAATCGCCCGCCGCGGAGCGCGGCCTCGGTCATGGCGGAGGTGCTGAACTGCGGGAGGCTGACGGTGGTGACGTCGACGTGGTCGGCGGCCCGTTCAAGGACGGTGGGAAACGGCTGCCACACCAGCGGATTCACGCCGGCATCCCAGTTTCCGAGCATGTTGACCACCCGGTCCTGGTCCGGGTCGAGGACGTCGTAACCCACCATGCCGTGCTGGCCCGCGGACAGGCCGGTGCCGAAGCTCGCAAGCGACGCAGCCGTGGTGGACGGGAAGGCCGAGTCCAGGGACACGGGAATGTTGCCTTGGCCGCCCTGCAGGACCGAACGCAGAAAGGGGGTGTGGGCCGACTTTTGCTTCAACAGGTTGCGGCCCAGCCCGTCGGCCAGCACCACGCAGACGTGCTTGGCGGCCGGAAGGTTGAGCTTGTCGTCGAATCCCGGAACGCCCAGGCTCGCTGCGGCGCTGGTCAGGACCTCGGCGATGGAGCGGCGCCCGAACGCAGGCGCTGGCGGAAGCGGGTACGCAGCGTCGGAGGTCAACGTGCCGGCAGAAGCCACACCTACGGGCGCGCCAGAACGGACGGACACAGGCGGCAACTCATTTTGCGCGGGCTCTGGCTCACGGACGTGAGCCATATCAGCGCTGGTGGCCGCGGCTGAGGCGGTTTCCGAACACGCCCATCCGGGGTCGCGGCGGCAGGCCTGGCCCGGGGTGCGGAACCGGAGCCGCGGAGCCGGTGTTAACGGCACGAAGCGCGCGTGCGAAGTGCTTGGCGTCCTGCACCGCCTGCAGGCCGTCCGCCTCCGCGCTGATCCGCAGGACGATGTCTTCCTGCGCGATGGTGCCGCTGTAGCCGTGATCGGCCTCGCACTGCGGGTCCCCGCAGGTGGCCGGTCCCATGTCGAGGCGCTGACCGCCGGACCAGGCAATGGACAGGGTCAATTCGCGGACCGGGTCGGACGGCTTGTAGTCCTGCGGCTGTGCGTAGACGTAGCTCAAGACCACCGAGCGGATCTGCGTCACGGGGACGGACTCAGTCGAGACCTGGGCGACGGTCTGCTCGCCGGCCTCGTCGAGCTGCTGGTCGTCAACGTGGGTGATGACCAGCATGTCCTCAGTCAGCACCAGGACGGTGATGTGGCGGCGGACCTCGGCACGGTCGAAGTGTGTCTCGAGGTGCACCAGGTGGGCCACGCAGTCGCGGCCATCCAGGGCGTCGGAGACGACGTCGGCGACAAGACGCGGGTAGAACCCGGCCTGTTGGAGGGCCCCGTCCAGGCTCTGGCCCTGCGCGCTGTGGTCATGGAGGCCGTTCAGGCGCGCGGTCTGGCGCCCGGGGGCAGTCGCCAGGGGTTCGGGTGTTGGAGGCTGGGAACTCATGGTCCCATTTTCACAGATCGACAGGGGACTTGCTAACCGCCCCGGCATTCTCGCGGCTAGCTGCGCATTGCGCGGCGGGCGCTGTCCGTCCGCTGGGCGGCGTTGGCGATCCGGACGTCGGCGGCCAGGATGGAGGCGCCATCGGGACCGGCCAGTACGGGATTGAATTCCACCAGCGCAACCTCCGGATGGTTGTCTTTGAGCCGTGTGAGCCGGGCGGCGAGGTCCTCGAGCGCGCCAACGTCCACGGCGGGCAGGCCCTGATAGCCAAAGAGCTTCCTCGAGGCCCGGGGCGACCGGATGAAATCGTGGACATCGGATCCGGACAGCGGCGGCACGCGGTGGGCCCAGTCATCGAGCAAGTTCACGGCGTCTCCGGCCAGGCCAAAGGAGACCACCGGCCCCAGCAACGGGTCTTCAATCGCACGGAAAGTGCAGGCCTGCCCCACGGGCACCATGGTTTGCACTTCGAGGGATGGGGATCCGTACCGCTCCAGCGACTGGCGCATCTGCGCCACGTTGCTCCGCAGCGACTCGGCGTCTTGAATGTCCAGCCGCACCCCGCCAAGGTCGAGCCGGTGCCGCAGTGCGGGATCCGTGGTCTTCAACGCCACGGGCCAGCCCAGCTGCCCGGCAGCTGCCACGGCTTCCTCGGTGGTCTCGAACCCGACCGACGGAACCACCCGGATGCCGTAGTGGCCCAGCAGCCGCGCCGCCGTGGCCTCGTCCAGCCGCACGAGCTGCTCTCCGCCGACATTGTGGAGCAGCTGCTCCAGGTCCGCCCGTGCAGCGTCCGGGTGGCAGCCTTCGGGTTCCACGAACAGGCCATGGTCCCGGCCCAGCCACTGTGCGTAACGCACGACGGCGGCCAAGGCCGCCACCGCCGCGCCCGGGTTGGAGAAGCAGGGAACCGGCGGGGTTGCGGGAGTCTCGCCCCGCTGCCCGCCATCGGCACCCACCATGCCCTCGACGTAGATGGAGGGGTCAAGGATTCCGGTGAAGGCCGCGACCACGGGTTTGCCGGCCGCCGCTGAACATTCAGCCAGCACCTCGGCGATCTTCTCGACGGTAAGCCCGCGCGCGGGAAGCAGGGCCACCACCGCCGCGTGCACGGTGCCGACCGTCAGTGCTTCCTGCAAGCCTCGACGCAGCGCCGGCAGTGCCTGCGACATGCCGGCGTCGAGGTCGACGTCGGCCACGATCCGTTCCACCCCGAGCCCCTGGCCTGCAGCGCTGTCCGCCACCACCTTGCCAAGGGCGCGGGAGTTGCTGAAGACAGCGACGCCGGGTCCCTTGGGCAGCGGCTGGCTCGACACCACCTGGGCAACATCCATGAGCTCTTCAATGGTCTCCACCCTGATCGCACCGGCCTGGCGCATCATGGCATCCAGGGCTTCGGGGGGCGCCTGCGTGGTGCGGACGGCGTGCCCGGGCGGCAGGTTCAGCCCCATGGCGCCTGACTTGGCCACGATCACCGGTTTGGTCCGGGCCAGGCGGCGCGCCAGCCGGGAGAACTTGCGCGGGTTGCCGATCGATTCCAGGTACAGGCCCACCGCGGTGGTGTCGGCGTCGTCCTCCCAGTACTGCATCATGTCGTTCCCGGAGACGTCGGCGCGGTTTCCGGCGGAAAGAAAGGTGGAAATGCCCACGCGGCGGCGGCTGGAGGCGGCGTAGAGGGAGACGCCGATCGCGGCCGATTGGCTGAAGAGCCCCAGGCCGCCGCGGCGGGCCAGTGCGGGGGCCATCGAGGCGTTGAGGGACACTGCCGGGTTGGTGTTGACGATGCCCAGCGACGCCGGGCCGATCACGCGCATGCCGTTGGCGCGGGCCTGCCGCACGAGTTCGCGCTGGCGCGCGAGGCCGCGTTCGCCGTCGTCCGCGTACCCGGCCGTGGCCACCACGATCCCCTTCACCCCGGCTGCGGCGCATTCCTGGACCACCTTGGGGACCTCGTCATACGGGACAGCGATGATGGCGAGCTTGACTGGGCCGGGGACCTCGGAAAGCCTGGCGAAGGAGAGCATCCCGGCCAGTTCAAACGCCTCGGGGTTGATCGCATAGACCGGGCCTGGGAACCCGCCTTCGATCACGTGCTCGAGCAGCTGGTAGCCCACCGTTCCCCATTTGCGGCTCGCTCCGATCACGGCCACGGAGGACGGTGCGAGCAGTTCCTGGATGCTGCGGGCCTCGGCGCGGTGCTCGCGGGATTCCATCACGGCCCGGGACTTGTCCGTGGGGTCGATGTTGAACTCCAGGCTGACGACGCCGTCCTCGAAGTGCCGTTTGACGTCGTAGCCGGCGTCGGAAAACACCATGAGCATCTTGCGGTTTTCCGGGAGCACTTCGGCACTGAATTTGCGGATCCCGTTTTCGCGGGCGGCAGCGGCGAGGTGTTCCAGCAGGATGGAGCCGATCCCGCGGCCCTGATGAGCGTCGGCGATGTTGAACGCCACCTCCGCCTCCGCCGGATCATCGAGCCGATCGTAGCGGCCGATGCCCATAATCTCACCGCCGATGGTGATCACCAGCGCCACCCGGTCCCTGTGATCCACCTCGGTGAAGCGCTGGAGTTCCTTGCTGGACAGGCGGGACTTGAAGGCGAAGAACCGCATGTAAATCGACTTCTGGGACTGGCCCACGTGGAAGGCCTGGACAGCGTCCGAATCGGAGGGGTGGATGGGGCGCAGATGTGCGGTGCCGCCGTCGCGCAGGACAACATCGGCTTCCCAATATTCCGGATATACGCCGTCCGCGGGCTGATCCACCATAGGCTTAGCCTAGTCATAAACTTACGCAGTACTCTTTAGCACCCCTCAGAAGGACCCACCCGCCCCATGGCACGCCGCCAAACCACGCCCCCGGCAGGGGACGCCAGCCAGGATTCCGCAGGAATATTCGTAGAGAACATCGTCGATATCGATGTCACTTCCGAGATGGAAGGCTCGTTCCTCGAATACGCGTATTCAGTCATCTACTCGCGGGCCCTCCCGGACGCCCGCGACGGGCTCAAGCCCGTGCAACGGCGCATCCTGTACATGATGACCGACATGGGCCTGCGCCCGGACCGCGGCCACGTCAAGAGCGCCCGCGTGGTGGGCGAGGTCATGGGCAAGCTGCACCCCCACGGCGACGCCGCGATCTACGACGCCATGGTCCGCATGGCCCAGGACTTCTCCCTGCGGCTGCCGCTGATTGACGGACACGGCAACTTCGGCTCGCTCGACGACGGCCCGGCGGCCCCCCGCTACACGGAAGCCCGGCTGGCGGCTGCCGCCCTGACGCTCACGGACCACCTCGACGAGGACGTCGTCGACTTCATTCCCAACTACGACAACCAGCTGACCCAGCCGGATGTGCTGCCTGCCGCGTTCCCCAACCTGCTGGTCAACGGCGCGACGGGCATCGCCGTCGGCATGGCCACGAACATGGCCCCGCACAACCTCGTGGAAGTCATCGCCGCGGCGCGACACCTGATCGATAACCCGGACGCCACGCTCGAGGACATCATGAAGTTCGTCCCCGGCCCGGACCTGCCAACCGGCGGCCGGATCGTGGGCCTGGACGGCATCCGCGACGCCTATGCCACGGGCCGCGGCTCGTTCAAGACCCGGGCAAAGGTGGACGTCGAGCAGCTCTCCGCGCGCCGCACCGGCCTAGTGGTCACCGAACTGCCCTACATGGTGGGCCCGGAGAAGGTGATCGAGAAGATCAAGGACGCCGTCAACGGCAAGAAGCTCACCGGCATCAGCGACATTGTGGACCTCACGGACCGCAAGCACGGCCTCCGCCTGGTTATTGAGCTCAAGAACGGCTTCAACCCCAACGCTGTGCTCCAGCAGCTTTACCGCTACACGCCGATGGAGGATTCCTTCGGCATCAACAACGTCACGCTCGTGGACGGCCAGCCGCAGACCCTTGGGCTGGTGCAGCTGCTCTCGGTCTACGTGGACCACCGGATCAACGTCGTCCGGCGCCGCACGGCCTTCCGGCTGGGCAAGAAGAAGGACCGCCTGCACCTGGTCGAGGGCCTCCTGGTCGCGATCATGGACATTGACGAGGTCATCCAGATCATCCGGTCCTCCGACGAGGTCGCCGCCGCCCGGACCCGGCTCATGTCCATCTACGACCTCTCCGAGATCCAGGCCAACTACATCCTGGAACTTCGGTTGCGGCAGCTGACCAAATACTCCCGGATCGAACTGGAGAAGGAGCAGGAGGAACTCCGCCGGGAGATCGCCGAGCTCGAGGCCATCCTCGGCTCCCCCGCGCTGTTGCGTGCCCTCGTTTCAGACGAACTCAGCGAGATTGCGGAGAAGTACGGCACGCCGCGACGGACCGTCCTGCTGGAATCCGAGGCCGTCTCCCCCACCGTGGCCGCCCCCGCCGGTGCCGCGCCAGGCGTGAAGGGCAAAGCCGCGCCGCTGGCGCTTGAGATCGCGGACGATCCCTGCTGGGCCATCCTCACGGTGTCCGGGCAAATCGCCCGGACCTCCAACCAGGACAGCCTGGCCGAGACCGGACCCCGGACACGCCATGACGTTTTCGCTTCGGTGGTCAAGACGTCCGCCCGCGGAGAGATCGCAGCCGTTACCTCGCAAGGACGCATGCTGCGGCTGCAGGTCATGGACATGCCGGTGCTGCCGCCGACGTCGGGAACGCCGAACATGGCCGGCGGCGTCCCGGCCAAGGAATTCATCACGCTGCTGAAGGGCGAGTCGCTGGTGGCCTTCGCGCCCCTGGACCAGATCCTCGCGATCGGAACCGCCCAGGGCGTGGTCAAGCGTGTGCAGCCGGACTATCCGCTGAACCGCGAGGACTGGGAAGTGATCGCGCTCAAGGACAAGGACGCCGTCGTGGGTGTGGCGGCCGCCGCGTCCGACGACGACGATCTCGTCTTCCTCACCCGCCTGGCCCAGTTGTTACGCTTCAGCGCCTCCTCCGTCCGCCCTCAGGGCCGGACCGCGGGCGGCATGGCCGGGATCAAGCTGGCCGCCGGCGACCGCGTGCTGTTCTTCGGTACCGCCAGCCCAACGGACGCCGCCGCCGTCGTCGTGACCATCGCGGGGACCGACGGCGCCCTGCCGGGCACCGCGCCCGGGGCCGCCAAGGTCACCGCCCTGGCCGAGTACCCCGCCAAGGGCAGGGCCACGGCAGGGGTGCGGGCGCACCGCTTCCTCAAGGGCGAGGACACCTTGCTGCTCGCCTGGGCAGGCCACGGCCCGGCCAAGGCATCCTCACTGGCCGGTGTGGCCCGTTCACTTCCGGGCGAGCATGGCCGCCGTGACGGCTCGGGGATCCCGCTGTCGCAGGCCATCGACGCCATTGGCCCCAGCATGGCGTGGTCCGAGGAACCGGAGGCGGAGCTGGAGGCGGGGACGGTCGCGTAGCGGCTGGGCCTTTGGGCCCACAGCCGGACGTTCCATCGACGCGGGCCCAAGAGTCGTGGGGCACAAGAGTCTTCGCGCTTTGGTCAGTTGGCCAGTCCCTTGGACACAAAAGCCCGGTGGGGCCGCACTTCTTGACGGCCCACCGGGCTCCGTTCTTCTATCCTTGGCGTCTGGCTTCGTCGCCTGCCTCTGCGCTCTAGACGTTTCCGGACCCGATCCGCACCGCTTGGCCGTGCCGGCTGCACCGACTGGCACCACGGTCGCCCTCGCGTCAGACCTCGCGGCGAGCCCTCTGAGCTCCCGCAAGGATGATCCCTGCACTTCGTGGCGTAGTGCCTACGCCATGTGGTTGAGGCTCAGAATGTTGCCCTCAGTGTCCAGGAACCACGCTGCCGAGCTCCCGTCCGGAGTCTTGGCAATGCCGTCTTCGGTCTTCAAACCAGGGAAATCGTATTCCTCGAAGACGATTCCTTTTGCTCGGAGCTCCGAAACTGCAGCCGGCAAGTCATCAACCAACCAACCGATCTGCGTATTCTTGGCACTGCCGGCATTGGGCGTCTCATAAAGGAGGAACCCGGTGCCCCCGCCGCACTTATATTGCAGGTTGTCCTGCGCATCCGGATTTTCGGGTTCGAGTCCGAGTTTGTCGCGGTAGAAGGCACGCGCGCGGGCGATATCCGCTGCCGGTAATATGGCGCCGACTTGCTGATCCTTGAGCATGGTTATCCTCTTTCCAGGCCCGCCCCCCGGAAGGAATTTTACTCCTCCGGGTGCACGGAGCGCCCCGCAAAATGCAAACCGATTAACGGCTGCTCCCTAGCCGCAGCCCTTTGCAGCGCGTCCCGGAAGCGGCCTGCACAACGTCGCGGGCTACTGGCCTCCTGCGACGGGCCGTGCCCTGTCACTGCGCCGCGGCCGGCGCCAGTTGCGCTGCGACCGCAACGCTGCGGCCCGTGCCGCGGCCGGAGCCGGTGCCGCTGTGACGGGACGCTGTTGTCTGTGCCGGGGCCGGTGCCGGTGGGGTCATCCGGGCCGGCGGTCATGCGGCGGTGGGGAGTTGGGCGGGGTGGAAGTAGTGGTTGCGTCGTGGTCTCTGGCGGGGGTCGATGTGGGGTGGCGGGATGAACCAGG
>NZ_JBHVVJ010000021.1:0-69213 GCF_042883665.1 Arthrobacter sp. NPDC058192
CCCACCGACATCTCCCCGGTCGGGTTCGCCGCGCAGCTGCACGTGGGCCTGGCCATCCACAATTACGGGATCCAGGAATACATGCAGCACTCGGACAAGACGAACGAGGTCTTCGAACAGTCCATGACCTTCACCGACGGGTACCTGCACCCGGGCGACAAGCCCGGCATCGGCGTCGAATTCAACGAGGAAGCCGCAGCCGCCTACCCCTACCAGCAGGCCTACCTGCCCTACAACCGCCTCGTCGACGGCACCGTCCATGACTGGTGACCTGAAGCCGGGGGGACACACCACTCGCCGCATTGTGGTGATGGGTGTGACCAGTTGCGGCAAAAGCACCGTCGGCGCGGCCATCGCCGACCGCCTCGGAGCGGAATTCCTCGACGGAGATTCACTGCATCCGCAGTCGAACATCGACAAGATGGCCTCCGGTACTCCGCTGGACGACGACGACCGGGCACCCTGGCTGGCCGAAATAGGCAGGCGATTCGCGGCGTCGGACTCTGGCCTGGTCATCGCGTGCAGCGCGCTCAAGCGCGACTACCGCGACATCATCCGCAGCGCTGATTCCTCCGTCGTGTTCGTGCACTTGCACGGGTCCCGGGAATTGTTGAGCAGCCGCATGATGGCGCGCCCGGGGCACTTCATGCCGCTCTCACTCCTGGATTCGCAGCTGGATACCCTCGAGGAACTCCAAGCCGACGAGGAGAGCGTTGTAGTGGATATCGCCACGCCGGTTGACCGGATCGTTGATGAAGCTGTCGCGGCCCTGTCCGGGCTGCAGGACGATGCCACGCGGTTCGACGTCGACCTCCAGGCGGCGCCGTTCAACCTCGACGACGACGCCATCGCCTGGGTGGACTCCATCATCGCCTCCATGTCGCTCGAGCAAAAGATCGGCCAACTGTTCATCAACCACAACAACGACTACTCCCCGGAGTACCTTGACGGCGTGCTGGAGCAGTACCACGTGGGCGGCATGCGGTACCGGCCGGGGCCGTCGGCGGACGTGCAGGAACACATCCGCTACGCCCAGTCCAAGACCAGAATCCCGCTGCTGATCGCGTCGAACCCCGAGATGGGCGGCGCCGGCAGCTGCGACGACGGAACGTTCGTCTCGACACACCTGCAGGCGGGCTCGCACCCTGACAAGGACATCGCCCGCCAGATGGGGCGCGTTGCCGGTGTGGAGACGGCCGCGCTGGGTTGTAACTGGGCCTTCGCGCCGATTGTGGACATCCACTACAACTGGCGCAACACCGTCATCTCCACCCGGGCCTTCGGCAACACGCCGGAGATCGTGGTGGAACGGGCCAAGGAGTACTTCGACGGCATCAGCGAATCGCCCACGGTGTGCGCCATGAAGCACTTCCCGGGTGACGGCATGGATGAACGCGACCAGCACGTGGTGACCTCCTACAACACGCTCGGCTACGAGGAATGGAACCGGACCTACGGGCACGTGTACCGGGAGATGATCGGCCACGGCGTGCAGTCCATCATGGTGGGCCACATTGGTGCGCCGGACGTGTCCCGGCATTTCCGGCCCGGGCTGGCGGCCGAGGACATCCTGCCCGCAACCCTGGCGCCGGAGCTCCTCCAGGACCTGCTCCGCGGTGAGCTTGGCTTCAACGGGCTGGTCCTTACCGACGCGTCCCAGATGATCGGCCTGACCCAGGCCAAGAAGCGCAGCGAGCTGGTGCCGGCGACCATCGCGGCCGGCTGTGACATGTTCCTGTTCTTCCGGAGCCCGGCCGAGGACTTCGGGTACATGCTGGACGGCTACAAGTCCGGGGTGATCACGGACGCGCGGTTGCATGATGCCCTGCGCCGGATCCTGGGCCTGAAGGCCTCGCTCGGGCTGCATAAGGCGGCTCGGGAATCCCTCGTCCCGCCGGTCGAGGCGCTGCAGCTGATCGGCAGCGAGGCACACCGTGAGGTTGCCGCGCAGATCGCGGACAAGACCGTCACCCTGGTCAAGGACACCGCCGGCAACCTTCCCATCACGCCGAAGACGCACAAACGCATCCGCCTCTACGGCATCTCGGGCGGCGCTGACTTCACCCGGGCGGATCCACTGGCCTACCTGGACGTTGTCCGGGATGAGCTCGAAAAGGCCGGATTCGAAGTCCATGTCTTCAAGACGGCCGCGCAGCGCGAGGCCGCCGGCGAGACCGGCGTGAACTTCATGTCCGTCATCTCCGAGGAAGCTACGGCTGATTACGCGCAGAAGTACGACGCCGCGTTTGTGTTCGCCAACGTAAAGGGCTTCGCCCAGGAAGCGGCCATCCGGATCAAATGGTCAACGCCCATGGCGGCCGAGATTCCCTGGTACGCCACCGAAGTCCCCACCGTGTTCGTCTCGCTCAACCAGCCCAACCACCTCATCGACGTGCCGATGGTGAAGACCGCCATCCACGCCCACGCGGGCACGCCGGAGGCCATCCGGTCCGCGATCGAGAAGATCCAGGGCAAGTCGGCGTTCCAGGGCACGTTCAACGAGAACGTCTTCTGCGACTCCTTCGACACCCGGCTTTGACGCGGCGTTTCCTGACACCCGCGGCGCAAAATATCCTGCGCTACGTGGATTCCCGTAGCGCAGGATATTTTGCGCCGCGCCAACCAGAATGCGCCGCGAATACCCCTCCCGCCCCACCCCCGCGTAGGCGTAGCGTGGGGCCATGGAGAAGACCGGATGCGCGGTGGTGGGCGGCGGCCCCGCGGGGATGATGCTTGGACTGCTCCTGGCCCGGGCCGGGGTGCAGGTGACAGTGCTCGAAAAACACGCCGACTTCCTGCGCGACTTCCGCGGCGACACGGTGCACCCCTCCACCATCCGGCTGATTGACGAGCTGGGCCTCGGGCAGGAATTCAGGCAGCTGCCGCAAAGCCGCCTGAAGAACGTTGCGTTCCCCGTGCCCGGCGGTCCGCCCGTAACCATGGGCGACTTTAGCGCCCTGCCGCCGCCCTACAACTACGTCGCCATGATGCCGCAATGGGATTTCCTCAACTTCCTCGCCGCCGCAGCTGCCGAGGAGCCTGGATTCACCCTCCTCATGAGCCATACCGCCACCGGCCTAGTCCGCAACGGTGGCCGCGTCCGCGGCGTCCGCTTCCGGACCGCCGACGGCACGGCCGACGAACTCCCTGCGGACCTGGTCATCGCCACTGACGGCCGGCATTCCGTGTTGCGCACCGCGGCCGGGCTGGCGTCAAAAGAGTTCTCCGTCCCCTTCGACACGTGGTGGTTCAAGCTGCCGCGTCATGCGTCCGAAACGGGCGAGGTAGCCGGACTGGTGCCGGCCTTCGGCCCCGGGGCAGCGCTGCTGGCGTTGTTCCGCACCGACTACTACCAAATGGGCTACCTCGCGGCCAAGGGCACCGACGTCCGGATCCGTGCGGAAGGCGTCGAGGGCTTCCGACGGCGGGTCGCGGCGCTGCGCCCCGACCTCGCGGACCGGGTCGACGCCATCCGCTCCCTTGATGACCTGCACTGGCTGGACGTGCGCCTGAACCGGCTGCACCGGTGGTACATCAACGGAATGCTCTGTATTGGCGATGCCGCCCACGCGATGTCGCCTGCCGGTGGCGTCGGAATCAACCTCGCCATTCAGGACGCCGTGGCCGCGGCCGAGCTCCTGGCCCCGCCGCTCCTCCGCGGCAACGTGACCACGGCAGATCTGGAGAAAGTGGAACGACGGCGGCGGCTGCCCACCGTCGTCGTGCAGAGCGTCCAACGGCTCATGCAGCGGGCGATCTTCGTCCCGATCATGACCGGGAAGCGGTCTACATTCCCCGCCGCGGCACTGTTCGTGGGCCGGCGCGTCCCGGCGGTCCGCAAAATCATTCCCAGGTTCATCGCCTTCGGCCCGCGGCCGGAGCACGCACCGGCCTTCGCCCGCCGGGCTCCGCAGCATCCGCAGATGCCGGCCGCCCCGACGGGTGCAAACCCGGAGCCGGGCAAGCCTCCGGAAGGATATTTCGGCCCGGCGCCGCACGCCGCCGCTCGCCGGCACAGCCACCACGGGCGGTGGGGCAGCCGATCAGCCTCCTGAGGCGCCCCCGTCACACGGAGCCCGGCTGGAAGTCCGCGGCGGCCCAGCCACTAAACTGGACCCATGACTGCCTCCCCTGACTTCGCAGCCCCCGCTGCCCCTGCCCGCGCCCGACTCTTGGAACTGATCAAGGAACTGGCCGTAGTCCGCGGCAAGGTCATCCTCTCCAGCGGCGCGGAGGCCGATTACTACATCGACCTGCGCAGGATCACCCTGCACCACGAGGCGTCCAAGCTGGTGGGGCAGGTCATGCTCTCCCTGATGGCCGACGCCGGAATCGATTTCGAGTGCGCGGGCGGCCTCACTATGGGGGCGGACCCGGTGGGCACGGCGGTCATGCACGCCGCCGTCGACGCCGACCGTCCCGTGGATGCATTCGTCGTCCGCAAGGCGCAGAAGTCCTACGGCATGGGCCGCCAGGTGGAAGGCCCGTCGGTTGAGGGCCGCCAGGTCCTGATCCTGGAGGACACGTCCACCACCGGCGGCTCAGCGCTCACCGCCGTCGAAGGCGTCCGCAAGGCCGGCGGCAACGTGGTGGCCGTCGCCGTGATCGTGGACCGCGACACGGGAGCCAAGGAAAAAATCGAAGCCGAAGCCGGAGTGCCGTACCTCTTCGCATTCGGAAAGGACGAACTGGGCCTGGACTAGGGCATGTGGACGGTGTTTCGGCGGTGCCTTATCATTTTCTGAACACCCCCGCCAGTACCCGCCCTTGGAGATATGCGCCATGCCTGCGCCCGAACAACACCCGAACCCGGGAACCCGTGGCGCCGAAACAGCCGGCGCCACATCCCTCAGCAGCGTCGAGCAGATCCAGAACCTGATCCTGGACAGCGCGGACTTCGAAGAGTTCCTCAACGAGTTGGCCCGGTTTTCCGCGCACCAGGTTGCGAACTCCGGCGATGACGCGCTGTGCGGAATCACCCTGCTGCGGGACCGCAAGGCCGCCACGATCGGGTGGAGCAGCGACTCCGCCCGGGAAATCGACCAGATCCAGTACCGCCTTGCGCAGGGGCCGTGCCTGACCGCGGCGCAGGAGGAGCGGGAAGTCTACGTTCCCGACCTCTTCGAGGAGGACCGCTGGGGTCCGGACTACGCCGCCGCCGTGGCCTCGCACGGGCTGCGCTCCGTATTGTCTGTGCCCTTCCACCTCCAGGGCGACGCCCAGGCAGCGCTGAACCTCTACTCCGACGTCCCGCACAAATTCGACGGCGACGTCGCCATCCGGGTCCGCGGCTACACTCGGGAAATCTCCCAGGCGCTGCGGCTGGCGGTCCGGTTCTCGCTGCATACCGACAGCGCCACCAACCTGCGCGCCACACTCCAATCGCGGACGGTCATCGACATGGCAATCGGAATTGTCATGGCGCAGAACCGCTGCAGCCAGGAGACCGCGGTCCGGATCCTTATGGACGCGTCCAGCAACGGCAACGTAAAGCTTCGGGACATCGCTGCCTCGCTGGTGCAGTCTGTCGGTGGGGCAGGGACGCGGACGCACTTCGAAGAGCCGGGCCGCGAAGCGGCGGTCTGAACCGCCCGTTCGCCGTAACTTGTGCCCGTACCCAGGGGCCGTTACGCTGGGTGAGGTTGAGCCGTCGGCCATAGACCCCCTGCTTTGGAGTACCTATGGACCCGTCACTGCAAGCCCACGTTAAACTCGATGTCGTATCTGACGTCGTCCGGATTGACATCCGGGGGAGCCTCACCCACGCCTCCCGACCCTCCCTGATGCAAATCATCCAGCGCGTCCGCCGCATGGGGATCACTTCGCACATCCGCGTGGACCTCGGCGGGGCCGCTTTCGTCGAATCGTCGGCACTTGCCGGCCTGCGCCACGATCTCAACGCGATCGACCACGGAAGCGCCGGCTCGGAGATCGCCGGCATGCCGGCCCACGGCGGGGTCTCCCTCGACTTGAGCCAGCATGGCGATGACACCGCCGTGCTGGAAACACTGGACCTGTCCGGAGGACTCACGGCCTCAATCGACCCCTCAGGCACCGGGCCTCTGACCGGCTACTCCGACGACGCGCTCCTCGCCGCGAGCGACGCCGTCTTCGGCCTGCTGGACGATCCCGCGGGCATGGCCCGTACTGAACTCCTAGCGACCTATGACGAAATCGGCATGGAGATCAGCCGCCGCGAGGGCGACCGCGAGCCCGATCCCGTTTAGCCGGTAGCGGGGAAATGGGCGGGCCGTCGAGGACCGGAGCTATGGTCCCCGCTGCCATCTTGGACTGCTGTCCCAGTCCCGGGTTGGTCCGGTTTCGTGTCACCGCCGGAGCGTGGATACGGTAGGTATGTGCCGACCGAGATGGAAGGGAACCATCCGCGAGGCCCCGGTCCTGCCGAGGCCCGCGCGCTCCGCCACGCCGTCGAACTCAAACGGTTTTCACGGCGTACGTTCCTGATCGGCGCCGGGTCCGCGTCCCTGCTGGCGGCGGACATGCTGTTCACCCGGCGCGTCCAGAACGAGCGGCGCGTCGACCGGATCCTTGAAGTGCAGGACGACGTCGCCGAACGGTACTTTCCACACGCCAGTTGGATACTGTTCCCCGGCTACAAGACGAGCTGGGAAGAGGCCCAGTGGATTCTGAACGCCCTGCGCGGCTCCCTCAACAAGCGCGGCCAGCTCGCCGCCGTCGGCTACTCCAACGAGGGGCTGGACATCGACGAGGTGGTGATTGCCGTGATCGAGCACGTCCGCGCACACCAGCTCACCACCCTGTACTTCTACGGCCACAGTTTCGGCGGCATGGTCGCAACCCAGGTGGCCGCCCGGCTGCGCGAGCTGCACGGCTTCGAAGTGGCGTTCATCCTGCTCGATTCCAGCCCCGCGAGTCGGCATGACGTGCTGGACCAGAGCTGGTTCGAGGGCGTGGTGCTGCTCTATGAGAGCGGGTTCCGTTTCCCCACGGTGCTGCGCGGCGGCTACGAGCTCGGCGAGAGGATGCTGCACAAGAATGAGCGCAGCTGGGGCCAGATCGTGGACCAGAGCCTGGAACAGCTGTCCCCGATCGCGCCCTCCAGCGTGCTGATCCAGTCCGAATCGGCCTACATCTACCACTTTGACGTCAGCCGCTTCGCCGGGAAGCTCGGCAGCACGAAGATGGCTTTCATCGGCAACCCCCGAGACCAGACGGTGGATTACGAGACCGCCCGCGACGTGTGGAGCCTGACCTTCAAGGCCAACATGGTCTCGGATGATCTGCAGACGGACGGGGCCAGGCCGGAACATGCCAGCCCCGGCTGGAGCCCGTTCGTCTACCGGCCCATCATCGAGAAACTGCAGGACGACTTCTTCCCGCTGCCCATCGGCGGCGGGAAGAAAACCGCGTTCTGAGGGCCGGCCTCAGAGCGGCGATCGGCCAGCACCGCCCGGCTCAGATCTGGTTTTTGAGATCCGCCACGGAGTTCAGGATCTGGTTCGGCCGGAACGGGTACGCGGCGATGTCGTCCCGGTGCGTGATGCCGCTGAGCACGAGCACCGTGTGCAGGCCCGCCTCCATGCCCGCGATGATGTCGGTGTCCATCCGGTCACCGATCATGGCCGTGGTCTCCGAGTGCGCGTCGATCTGGTTCATGGCCGAGCGGAACATCATCGGGTTGGGCTTGCCCACAATGTAGGGCTCGCGGCCCGTGGCCTTGGTGATGAGCGCCGCGATGGCGCCCGTCGCGGGCATCGGGCCGTCCTTCGACGGGCCGGTGGCATCGGGGTTGGTGGCAATGAAGCGTGCCCCGGCCAGGATCAACCGGATGGCCATGGTGATGGCCTCAAAGGAGTAGGTGCGGGTCTCACCGAGCACCACGAAGTCGGGGTTCTGGTCGGTGAGGATGAACCCGGCCTCGTGCAGCGCCGTCGTGAGCCCCGCCTCGCCGATCGTGTACGCGCGGTTGCCCGATTCCGAGCCGCGGACCTGGTCCTTGAGGAACTGTGCCGTGGCCAGGGCGGAGGTCCAGATGTTCTCTTCGGGGATTTCCAGGCCGGAGGAGCTCAGCCGGGCGGCGAGGTCGCGGGGCGTGAAGATGGAGTTGTTGGTCAGCACGAGGAAGCGCTTGGAGGTGTCAACCCAGCGTTGGATCAGCTCCGCCGCTCCGGGGATCGGCTGGTTCTCGTGGACCAGGACGCCGTCCATGTCCGTCAGCCAGCACTCGATCTCCTGGCCGCTGCGGTACACCGATGCCGATGTCCGCACCGCGTCCGGGTCCGCCCCCCGGTCTGTCCGGTCCGGTTCGGTGTCTGTCCCGTCCCCACTCTTGTGCTCTGTCCCGTGGTCTGACTTCCGACGTGCCGCTTGGTCTGCCATGGTGCCCTTCGGGTAAGTGTGCCGCTTCTCGTGTCCCAGTCTAATGTTGATGCGTGACTGAACCCGAGACGCCCCGCGAACCCCGTTCCACGTCGGCACCCGACGAGAAAGCGGCGGCAGTGGCAGAGACCGTGCCGAAGGCGGAGGTCGGCGTCGGCCCCTGGGAAGGCGAGCTGCCGCAGGGTGACCACTGGGATCCGGACCTTCTCGCGGACGGCGACCGGCGCAACGTGCTGGACAAGTACCGCTACTGGAAGCACGAGGCGATCGTGGCGGATCTGGACTCCAAGCGGCACAACTTCCACATCGCGATCGAGAACTGGCAGCACGACCTCAACATCGGCACAGTTGTCCGCACGGCGAACGCGTTCCTCGCCAAGGAAGTCCACATCATCGGACGACGGCGGTGGAACCGGCGCGGCGCCATGGTCACCGACCGCTACCAGCACGTCCGCCACCACCCGACCGTGCCGGACTTTGTGGCGTGGGCGCAGGGGGAGGGGCTGGCGATCATCGGGATCGACATCTTCCCGGATTCGGTCCCGCTGGAGACCTATGAACTGCCCAAGGACTGCGTCCTGGTGTTTGGCCAGGAGGGTCCGGGCCTGACTCCGGAAGTCCACGACGCGGCCCTCGCCACCTTGTCGATCGAGCAGTTCGGCTCCACCCGCTCCATCAACGCCGCCTCAGCCGCGGCCATCGCGATGCACGCCTGGATCCGCCGCCACGTGTTCGGCCAAATAGTTTCCTGAGGCACCTATAGTCAGATCGTGTTTTCCCGTTTAGGCTCTGCCGTGTGTGGGCGCAAAGGGCGCCCGCTTAGGGGAAGACATCTCATGAAGACGGTCTCAACTTTGCCATTCCGGCGCGCCACGCGCTATTTGGCGCTTGGAACATCGCTTGCCTTTGCCATCGGCCTGACCGCGACGGCCGCGGTCGCCGCCCCGCCGACGCCGCCGCCGTCGAACAACTCTCCGGGGTCAGTGCCCCCATGGGCAGGCTCCCGCGCCAAGACCGGCATCCCTCTGAGCAACACAACGGTCGAAGGCGAAATCTACCTGAACCTGCCCGACGCCGGAGCGGCCAAGGCGTTCGCCACGGCCGTGTCCACTCCGGGAAATCCGCAGTACCAGCAGTACCTTTCGCCCTCTGACTGGATCGCCAAGTACGGGCCGTCCAAGGCTGACGTCGCTGGGCTCGTTGACTACCTCAAGGCGCACGGCATGGTCATCACCTCGGTCCCCACGAGCGGCCTCTATGTGGTCTTCCGCGGCACCGTCGCCCAGATCAACGCCGCATTCAGCACGACAGAGCAGACCTATTCCTTCCAGGGCCAGAGCCTGATCGGCCCGTCCACTGCCCCCTCCCTGCCCGCGAACCTCGCAGCCATGGTCCAGGCGATCTCCATCGACCAGGGACGGCTGCTCACCCGCCCGTCGCTGGCAACTCCCGGCGGGTCCCCGGACGCGGCCCAGCCCTCCGGCAAGCCCGTCGGCCCCGCGCCGGTGAATGCGCCGTGCTCGAACTACTGGGAGCAGAACAAGGTCACCGTTCCGGCGGCATACGGCTCCACGAGCTTCGGCACCGCCATCTGCGGCTACACCCCGCTCCAACTGCAAAGCGCCTACGGGGTGACGTCCCCGTCGACGGCGGGCGCGGGCCAGACTGTCGCGATCATCGACGCCTACGCATCACCGAGCATCGAATCCGACGCGAACACGTACTCGCAGAAGAATGGCCTCCCGGCCTTCAAGACCGGGCAGTACCAGCAGATCGTGCCGGATTCCCGGTTGTTTATGGACCAGGCCCTGTGCGGACAGCCCAGCGGCTGGCAGGGTGAACAGACGCTCGACGTCGAGGCCGTGCACGGACTCGCGCCCGCCGCGAATATCCTCTACGTCGGAGGGAACAACTGCGGCGCGGGCATCGACGTCGCAATGTCCACCATTCTGGACCAGAAGCTGAGCACCATCGTCAGCAACAGCTACGGCTATGTCGGCGAGGCAGTCTCCCCGAACGCGCTGTTGGGCATGCAGAACATTCACCTTCAGGCGGCGGGCGAAGGCGTGGGGCTGTACTTCTCCAGCGGCGACAACGGGGACGAGAAGGCGAGCCTGGGCTACGCGTCGCCGGACTTCCCGGCCAGCTCGCCGTTCGTCACGGCGGTCGGCGGAACCAGCCTGGCGGTCGGCAAGAACAACGACTATCTGTTCGAAACCGGCTGGGGAACCACCCGCAACCGGATCGTCCAGAATCCCGACAGCAGCCTCAGCTACGCCGGTGCCCAGCCGGGTGCGTTCCGTTTCGGCGCCGGCGGTGGAATCAGCGCGGTGTTCGCCCAGCCCGCCTACCAGCAGGGGACGGTGCCGGCCGCGCTGGCCAACGGCTATCGGGTCTCCCCGGACGTCGCCTCCCTTGCCGATCCCTACACCGGATACCAGGTGGGGATCAGCCCGATCACCAACGATCACGTTCTCAAGACCGGCTCCTATGAGACGACGGGCTACGGTGGAACCTCGCTGGCCTGCCCGCTGACGGCCGCGCAGATGGCGATCGCGCAGTCCGCGACCGGCAAAGCGGTCGGCTTCGCCAACCCGGCCATTTACGCTGCGGCGAAGACGGGCAAATCCGGAGCGCGGGACGTGATGCCGCAGTCCAGCCCCCAAGCCATGGTCTTCTCCAGTTCCGTCAGTGGCGCCAGCTACCTGGTCGGCACGGACAGTGACACATCGCTGGTGACCGCGCCGGGCTATGACGACGTCACCGGCGTCGGCAGCATGACTGTCCGGTTCGCGATGGGCATCGCGGGACAGTAACCGCCCACAGGCGCACAGCCAATGGCAGCGCTGTAACACGTCTGCCTGCGTTTGTTGTCGGGTCCCGGGAACATTTCCGGGACCCGGCTTCACGTATTCGGCTCCGGGACGCACGTGGCTAGGATGTAGATAGCCATGTAGCTACCACTGCTTTCGACGAGGAGTCAGCATGCCCATTGCAACCCCAGAGATCTACTCCGAGATGATCGACCGCGCAAAGACGGGCGGCTTCGCATTCCCGGCCGTCAACGTCACGTCCTCGCAGACCCTGAACGCGGCGCTGCGCGGCTTCGCCGACGCCGAGTCCGACGGCATCGTCCAGGTCTCCACCGGCGGCGCAGCTTACTGGTCCGGCGCCTCCACCAAGGACATGGTTGCCGGCTCCCTGGGCTTTGCCGCCTTCGCCCGCGAGGTCGCCAAGAACTACGGTGTGAACATCGCCCTGCACACGGACCACTGCCCCAAGGACAAGCTGGACGGCTTCGTGCTCCCGCTGCTGGCCGCCTCCGAGGCCGAGGTCAAGGCCGGCCGCAATCCCCTCTTCAACTCGCACATGTGGGACGGCTCCGCCGAGACCCTGCAGGAAAACCTGCGGATCGCCCGTGAACTCCTCGAGCGCACCGCGGCCGCCAAGATGATCCTCGAAGTCGAGATCGGCACCGTCGGCGGCGAGGAAGACGGCGTCGAGAACGCCATCAACGACAAGCTCTACACCACGGTCGAGGACGCCCTCGCCACCATCGACGCGCTCGGCTCGGGCGAAAACGGCCGCTACATCACGGCCCTGACCTTCGGCAACGTGCACGGCGTGTACAAGCCCGGCGGCGTGAAGCTGCGCCCGGAGATCCTTAAGGACATCCAGGAGCAGGTCGGCGCGAAGATCGGCAAGGCCAACCCGTTCGACCTCGTCTTCCACGGCGGCTCCGGCTCCTCGGACCAGGAAATCGCCGACGCCGTCTCCTACGGCGTCATCAAGATGAACATCGACACCGACACCCAGTACGCCTACACCCGTCCGGTGGCGGACCACATGTTCCGCAACTACGACGGCGTGCTGAAGGTCGACGGCGAAGTCGGCAACAAGAAGACCTACGACCCGCGCGTCTGGGGCGCCTCCGCCGAAGCCGGCCTTGCTGCCCGCGTCGTCGAAGCCGCGCAGCAGCTCGGGTCCACGGGCAAGACCTTCTAGCCATGTCCGACGAGTTCCGCAAGAACCTGATGGGTCCCGAGCCCACGCTTCTGCCGGCCGAGCCTGAGATCTACCAGCACCTCGCGCTCGGCCAGGAAGCGGTGGACCTCGTGGCGAAGCACCCCACGTCCTCGCTGCTGTGGGCCATCCTGGCCGAGGAAGCGTGGGACGAGGGCCGCACCATCGATTCGTACGCGTACTCGCGGGTGGGGTACCACCGCGGCCTGGATTCGCTGCGGCGCAATGGCTGGCGCGGCGTCGGCCCGATCCCGTGGGAGCACGAACCCAACCGCGGCTTCCTGCGCGCGCTCTATTCGCTGGGCCGCGCGTCCGCGGCGATCGGCGAGGCCGAAGAGCCGGAGCGGATCGACAAGTTCCTCAACGACTCCGATCCCGCCGCCAGGGCAGCCATCGAGGCCCAGGACTGACCCGGCACGAGTACCAAACAACGCGGGGTCACTTACCGCCCGACCTGGATGGGCGCTAAGTGACCCCGCGTTGGGGTTAAGGGCGTGGCTTAAACGACGGCGGCGGGCTCCCACCTCAGGTGGGGGCCCGCCGTCGTATGTTGTGGGTTGGGCCGGGATCAGCTGGCCTTGGCCAGACCCGTGCGGGCCATGGCGTCCGCGTAGGCCGTGCGCATGTCCGCCAGGTACTCCTCCTGGCGGGCCGGTGTGCCGGCGAACGCCCGGCCGCTGAGCGAACGGACCTTGTAGGTCTTCAGGCCGCGGCGCCACAGCAGCGGGACCTCGGTCTTGAGCAGCAGGTTGGCCAGGCGGTTGGCCTCGGTGCCGTGCGCCACGATGACCGAGGCGCGGGGCACGAGGGCCAGGAATTTCAGCAGCGGCTTGAGGCCGGCGGAAATCTGGTCCGGGGTGAACTTGCCGTTGGGCTCGCCGGGGACATGCCACGGGTGGACGTTCCACGGCATCACGAATTCGGGCCGCAGCCCCAGCTTCCACTGGATGCCGAGCATGCGGGTGGCCGCCTCGTCGTCGCCGGCGGTGATGAAACCGGACGCGTCCGCGGTGCCGATGTTGGAGTACAGGCTGATGATGCGGCACTCATCGACGTCGTGCATGGGGTCCACGTAGGGGACAGCGGTGCCAGCCTTGGTTACCTGGAGAGCATCACACAGCTCATTGACCGGGGCGACGTTGGGTTCGTACCGGCGGCTCAGGAGCTCTTCGTGGAAATTTTCAGTGGCCAAGGCTGTCATATGCTGTGGGATCTCCTGCGGGATTGGCAAAGCTGCCACACCGGTTGCAGGCACGCCGAATTCCGGGCACGCGGAGCGTTGGTGTGGTTTGAAAATGTGGTGTGGACCGATTCGTGATCGATCCACACCAGTCTATCAAGCCCCGCGGACTGCCCTTGCGACGCCGGCGCCGGCTACCAGAGGCGCTTGGTGGCGCGGCGGGCCCCTTCGCCGAGGGCCTCTAGCTTGGCAAAGGCAATTTGCGGATGCACCCTGCCGCCCAGCCCGCAGTCGGTGGACGCAATCACGTTCTCACGGCCCACCAGGTCAGCGAACCGCACGATCCGGTCGGCCACGAGGTCGGGGTGCTCCACCACATTGGTGGCATGGGACACGACGCCGGGAATGATCACCTTGCCCTCGGGGAGCTTGGTGTCTTCCCAGACCCGCCACTCGTGTTCGTGCCGGACGTTGGCCGCTTCAAAGGAGTAGCCGCCGGCATTGACCTGGAGGACCGATCCGACGATGTCCGCGAAGGGAATGTCCGTGGTGTGCGGGCCGTGCCAGGAACCCCAGCACACGTGCAGCCGGATCTTGTCCTGCGGCAGGTCGCGCAGCGCCCAGTTCGTGGCCTCGACCCGGAGCTGGATGAACTTCAGGTAGTCCTCGAGGCTCGGCTCCGGATTGATCTGGTCCCAGCTCTCGGCCAGGGACGGGTCGTCGAGCTGGACCGTCAGCCCGGCGTCGATGATGGCTTTGTATTCCTCCCGCATGGCGTCGGCACAGGCATAGAGGAGTTCCTCATCGCTCCGGTAGTACTCGTTGGCCACGCGCGCGCACGAGCCGGGGGAGAGGGAGGCGACGAACCCTTCAGTGAGGCCGGCTGCGGCCATGCCCGCCTTGAGGTTGGCAATGTCCGAGTTCACCAGGTCCTGGCCGGTGTAGGTCAGGGGTCCTGCGATCTTGGGCTGCGTGACGGCGCGGCGGTGGGTCAGGATTCCCGAGGAGGGGTCGTTGTAGGCGTCATTGAACTCCTGCCGGTCCCGGCGGTCGGGAAAGGACGTCAGGACGATGTGGCCCGGGGAGGAGCGGTGCACCTTGGCGTCGGCCCAGCGGTCCACATCGGTCGGGGCCAGGCCACCGAGCCGGGAGAAGGAGTAGTTCCACCAGGCGCCGTAGTCCACGGAGCTGGACATCGTGTGCCCGTATTCGCCGTCGTTGGGGATGTCGATGCCAAGATCCTTCTGCAGCTGGACGACGTCCCCCACCGAGGTTTTCAGCAGGTCCAGAAATTCGGGCGTCAGGCCGTCGGTTTCCTTGGCCTCGTTCGCGGCGATCAGCTCCGGCGTGCGCGGCAAGGAGCCGGCGTGGGTGACCCGGATATGGTCAATATTCTGGGACGTTGTGTTCTGCGACATGGAGTTTCCTTTCCATCGGTCCTGGCGGTAGCACCGGTGCCGGTCACGCTGCCCGCTGGTGGGCAGGCTGTGTCCGGCAGGGTTGCTGCGGCGTCAACGGTCCAGGTCCCTCGGCCGCTCGGGATGGTCACTCTCACTTAATTCCACGCCGGGACTGCCCGCAAGTCGAGCCCGCTATGTGTCGAAAAAGGGCCGGGCGGGGATGCGGCGTCCACGCAGGGACCCAAACCGATGCCGGGAACCGATTTCGGCTAAACTTGGGTGGTAAGAGCCCCGGAAGTCTGGCGTTGGGTAGGAATTCAGCGGTAGATTCGGGGCATTCTCATGAACGGCGCTGTGACCTGCGATGACTACCTGGTCGTCATACGCGGGCCGGCCCGAACGAATGGGGGAGGATCCCATGCCAGCAATCGTGATCGTCGGAGCCCAGTGGGGCGACGAAGGCAAAGGAAAGGCCACCGACCTGCTCGGCGGCCGCGTTGACTACGTCGTCAAGCCCAACGGCGGCAACAACGCCGGGCACACCGTCGTCGTAGGCGGTGAGAAGTATGAGCTCAAGCTCCTTCCGGCCGGCATCCTGAGCCCGAACGCGGTTCCGATCATCGGCAACGGCTGCGTGGTGAACCTGGAAGCCCTGTTCCAGGAAATCGACGGACTCGAGGCCCGCGGCGCGGACACGTCCCGGCTCCGCGTCTCCGCCAACGCGCACCTCGTGGCGCCCTACCACCAGGTCCTCGACAAGGTCACCGAACGGTTCCTCGGCAGCCGCGCCATCGGCACCACCGGCCGCGGCATCGGTCCGGCCTACATGGACAAGGTGGCCCGCCTCGGCATCCGCGTCCAGGACGTCTTCGACGCCTCAATCCTGCGGCAGAAGGTCGAAGGCTCGCTGCGGCAGAAGAACGAACTCCTGGTCAAGGTCTACAACCGCCGCGACATCTTGGTGGACGAGATCGTGGAGTACTTCCTGTCCTTTGCCGAGCGACTCCGCCCGCTGGTCATCGACAGCACCTACGTCCTGAACACGGCCCTGGACGAGGGCAAGGTGGTCCTCATGGAGGGCGGCCAGGCCACCTTCCTCGACGTCGACCACGGCACGTACCCGTTCGTCACGTCCTCGAACCCGACCGCGGGCGGCGCCTCCGTCGGGTCGGGCATCGGCCCCACCCGGATCTCGCGCTCCATCGGCATCATCAAGGCCTACACCACCCGCGTCGGCGCAGGTCCGTTCCCCACGGAACTGTTCGATGAGATGGGCATGTACCTGCAGAAGACCGGCGGCGAGTTCGGCGTCAACACCGGCCGGCCGCGCCGCTGCGGCTGGTACGACGCCGTGCTGGCGCGCCACGCCTCGCGCGTCAACGGCTTCACGGACTACTTCGTCACCAAGCTGGACGTGCTCACCGGCATCGAGCAGATCCCGGTCTGCGTGGCCTACGACGTCGACGGCGTGCGGCACGACGAAATGCCCATGACGCAGACCGAATTCCACCACGCCAAGCCGATTTTCGAATACTTCGAGGGCTGGACCGAGGACATCACCGGCGCCCGCACCCTGGAAGACCTGCCGGAAAACGCCCGGAACTACGTCCTTGCCCTGGAAAAGCTCTCAGGCACGCGGTTCTCCGCGATCGGCGTCGGACCGGACCGCGACCAGACGATCGTGATCAACGACTTGATCAACGACTGACGCCTAAGACGCACACGGACGACGGCGGCGGGTCACCCTGGGAAGGGCGGCCCGCCGCCGCCGTTGTTAAGCTCCGCCGCGCTACTGACCCGGCTTACTGACCAGCGAGGCCCAGCGAGAGCCAGTTCTCCCGGCAGGCCCTGCCCGCAGCGTCGGCATCGCCGAGGCGGGCGAGCCTGATGATCTCGGCGTGCTGGGCCACCGATTCCCTGGCCGCAAAGGAGCCGAAGCGCATCCGCTCCACCCGGCGCAGGACGGGCGTGGTTTGCTCCAGAAGCTCGTGGAGCACCGGGTTCGCGCTGACTGCAACAAAGACGGCGTGGAAATCGTCATCCGCCCGGAGCGCCGATCCAACGTCGGCGTGCTGGAGGGCCTGTTCGAAGCGTGAATTGGCGCTGTCCATGACGGACATATCGTCCTCGGTCAGGAGCGGAACAGCCAGACGCGCGGCCAACTCGTGCAACCCCGCGACCACTTGCTGGGCACTGACTGTCGACGCCTGGTCGTAAGGGGCGACGATCGTGGCCTTTCCCGGCAGCGCGATCACCAGGCCGGCGCGTTCCAGCCGGAGCAGCGCCTCCCGGATCGGCGTCCGGCTGACGCCCAGCCACGCTTCCAGCTCCGTGTCCTTCAGCCGTTCCCCGGGCGCGAGGGTGCCGTCGACGATCGCGTTCCGGATCGAGTCGAAGACGTTGTCCCGGAGCAGGGTCCTCTTATGGACCCCTTGAAGGGCGGGTACGGGCATGCAACATATCGTATATCGCTGTTGCCGAAGGCGGGCTCGGGAAGGACAATGGCTGATGTCAGCCATTGCAATATATTGCATTTCGCAATGGAGAAATAGGCGATGTCGCACTTGCCCGCACCAGACCCGCTACCGGAGGACTATCCATGGCCATCACCGACTTTGAGCGCTACCCTCTGATGTTCGGGCCCAGCCCCATCCATCCGCTGCCGCGGCTCAGCGCCCATCTCGGCGGGGCGCAAATCTGGGCCAAGCGGGAGGACGTCAACAGCGGTCTCGCGTTTGGCGGCAACAAGACCCGCAAGCTGGAGTATTTCGTTCCGGATGCCCTGGCGGAGGGCGCGGACACACTTGTCTCCATCGGCGGCTACCAGTCCAACCACACCCGCCAGGTCGCCGCCGTTGCCGCGAAACTCGGCCTCAAGGCCCGCCTGGTCCAGGAGAACTGGGTCGACTGGCCGGACCCGCTCTCTGACCGCGTCGGCAACATCCTGCTCTCGCGCATCATGGGCGCCGACGTCCGGCTGGACAGCGCCGGCTTCGACATCGGCATCCGCAGCAGCTGGGAAAACGCGATTGAAGAGGTCAAGGCCGCCGGCGGCAAACCGTACGCGATCCCGGCCGGCGGGTCCGACCACAGGCTGGGCGGGCTGGGCTTCGCCAACTGGGCCGATGAGGTGCAACAGCAGGAGCAGGAGCTCGGCGTCTTCTTCGACACCATCGTGGTCTGCACCGTCACGGGCTCGACGCACGCCGGGATGATCGCGGGCTTTGCCGGCCAGGACAAGCCGCGTCGGGTGATTGGCATCGATGCCTCGGCCACCCTGCAGAAGACCCGCGAGCAGGTGGAACGCATAGCCCGCAACACCGCCGAACTCATCGGGCTGGGCCGGGAACTCCGCGACGACGAAATCAACGTCCTGGAGGGCTGGGCCGGGGACCGGTATGGAATTCCCGTCGACTCCACCCTGGAAGCCATCCGCCTGGGCGCCTCGCTCGAAGCCATGATCACCGACCCGGTCTACGAGGGCAAGTCCCTGGCCGGGCTGATCGACCTCGTGAAAAGCCGGGAGATCCCGGCCGGGAGCAACGTCCTTTACGCCCACCTGGGCGGACAGTTGGCCCTCAACGCCTACAGCGGGCTCTTCCGCTCCTGACACGGCGCACACGAAATGCGGCGGGCTCCCGGCAGGGAAACCCGCCGCCGTCGTGCGTTGAGCGCCGGCAACGCGGGCCCAAAAAAGAAATTAAAGAAATTTCCGATTGGTGCGTAACCTTTTCGGGCCGCCCAGCGATTACCTCTTTGTAAGCGCCGCCGGAGTTCGGACCCCCCACCAGACCCCGGCTGGCCTTCCACCGTAAGTGCCGACCGGCGCCTTCCCCCCATTTGGTCTCCGGTCGGCCCTTTACCGTAAGCGCGGGCCGGCGCCTGCCCCCATGGGCGCCGGCCAGCCTTTTCTGGACGAGAGTGGGCTGTCGACTGCCCCCAACGAGGCCTCAGCCCGCCTTCCACCAAAAAAACAAAGGATGTATTGCTGTATGAAGAGTGTTAGCAAGACCACCAAGATTGCTGTCGGCGCCGCCATCCTGGCAGTCGGAGGTTTCTCCGGCATCGGACTGGCCAACGCGGCCCAGCTGTCCGGCACCGAGCAGGCTGAAGTGAACCACGCTACGCCCGCCACGCCAGCTGTCCCGGCCACACCTACGCTACCGGCTAAGCCCGCCGTGCCGGCTGTCCCCGCAGATCCGGCGACCCCGTCGACGGATGGCTTGGCCAAGGGCCACACTAACGCCGACGCCGACGTTGACGGCACCGAGGCTGACGGCGAGGGCTCCGCCGACGGTTCCGTTGATTCAAAGGACGGCGCCACCGTCAAGGGCGACGCCCGCGTCAAGGGTGCTGCCGGCGAGGCACGCGCCAACGCCAACGTCAAGGCCGCAGTTCCGGCCACGCCGGCGGTCCCCGGCGCCAAGGGCGTCCCGGCAACCCCGGCTGTGCCGGCAACCCCGGCCCGGCCGTCCGTCGAGCTGCCGCAGCACGACAAGTAATTTCCGGCTGATTAGCCTGGACCCGGCACGGGTCTGACAGCAAGGAATGTGCCCTCACTTTGAAGGGCTCCGGGGTGCGGCCGCTAGACTTGCGGGGGCCGCACCCCAGCAGTAACGGAAGGACAGCCTCTTGGCACAGCAGCTAAGCGACGACGAATTGTCAGCCGCTTTAGCTGGTGACCCTTCTGGTTTCAGCGCGGTGTACGCGGTCATTTCCCCGGCCGTGCTGGGATACTTCCGGGCCCGGGGCGTGGACGACGCCGAGGCCCTGACCCAAGACGTGTTCGTGGACGTCCTGCCGAAACTGGCCGGCGTCAGCGGCGGCCACACGGGTTTGCGGACGTTCATATTCTCCGTCGCCCACGCCCGGCTGGTCGACTACAGGCGGCGGGCCGAACGCGCGCCGCACTTGGCCGAATACGACCCACTGAACGACGCTCGCTACTCAGCATCAGCCGAGGACGAGGTGCTCGGTTCCCTGGGCGGTATCTCGGACACTCTCGCGATGCTTAATGAGGAGCAACGGGAAGTTCTGGTCCTGCGGATCGTCGCGGACCTTTCCATCGACCAGGTGGCCGGCATCATGGACAAGACGCCGGGTGCCATCAAGCAGCTCCAGCGCCGCGGGCTCAGTGCCCTGCGCGAACTCGTAACCGAAAAGGACCACGCAGCATCATGACCGGCACCCGCGACCCCCAGCAGGATGGCAGCATCCAGGCGATGCTGAGCGACTCCGGCCTCGAAGCCGCGACCGAGCTCCGGAGCGCGCTTGAACAGCTCCGTGCCGTGGTCCCGGACACGGCTCCCGCGCCCCGCGCCGACCTCGCGGCACTGCTCGCCGCCGGAGCAAGCGGTTCCGATGCCCCTGTCCTAGCCACGACGATGGCGCTGCCCACGGTCGCGACGACGGCGCTGCCCGCGGCCACGACGACGGCGCTGCCCACGGTCGCGACGACGGCGCTGCCCGCGGTCACGACGACGGCGCTGCCCGTGGTGGCGTCCGCGGAGGCTGCCGCCGATGAATCGCTGCCGCCCGGGGTCACGAGCCTCGCCGAGCGCCGCGGCCGGAAGCGTCGGCTGGCAATCGTCGGTGGCGCCGTCGTCGGTGCCATGACCCTTGGTGCCGGCACTGTGGCGGCATCCAGCGAGGACTTCCGGCACAGCGTCAGCCAGAGCGTCAGCGTCATTTTCCAGCCCGCGGGACCCGGTGCGCCCGCCCCTGAGCATGTCCAGCCGTCGCCGTCCTCGGTCCCGGCCTTCCCTGCGCCTGCCGCGACGTCCCCTGCCGGCACTCCGGAGGCGGTACCATCCAGCACTGCGCCCACTGACGCGGCTCGGGACGGCGACAAGGAATCACGCAAGCAGTCCGGACACAGGTCGCGCGCCACTCCGCCCGCCGTCGGGCGTGACGGAATTCTGCCAGCACCGGCCCAGCGGCCGGGGCCTTCGGCGCCCGGTCTCCCAGGCAACGGCAACCGCAACGGCGATGGCGACGACAACGAGGATCTGCCCCGCGGTCCCGGTCGGACCACGCCAACCCTGCCCGGCGTCGTTCCGACCAAGGCCCCCGGCTACCCCTAACCCCTTTTTAACCCTGTTGCGCTATCACTTAGAGCGGCTCTCAGCGCTGAGAGCCGCCCTAAGTGATAGCGCAACGGGTGGGGTTGCGGATGGGGTGTTAGGCGAGGACCTGGCGCTTGGAGGAGATGACTCCGGTGTCGAAGCCGGCCAGGTGCAGGCCGCCGTGGAACCGGGCATGCTCAATCTTCACGCAGCGGTCCATGACGACGTCGAGCCCGGCGGCTTCCGCTTCCTTGGCAACGTCCTCGTGCCAGGACCCCAGCTGCAGCCACAGCGTCTTGGCTCCGGCCGAGATGGCCTCGTCCAGAACGCCCGGCAGGTCATCGTGCTTGCGGAACACGTCCACGATGTCCGGGCTTTCCGGCAATTCAGCCAGCGAGGCGTACGTCGGTTCGCCCAGGATTTCCTTCACCACGGGGTTCACGAAATAGACCTTGTACCGGGTGGAGGACTGCAGGTACGTGGCGACGAAATAGCTCGCGCGCGACGGCTTGTCCGAGGCCCCGACGATCGCGATCGACTTCGCCTGCCGCAGCAGATTCAGGCGTTCCGGCGCCGAAGGCCCCGTCCAGGTTCGTGTTTCCGTACTCATGAGAGTGCTCCGATCGTGCAAGAGGCGGCTTCGTCCGGTCCGGCGGTCAACGACCCGGTTTCCAGGGATCCGGCGTCCAACCCCTGATCCTGGGATGCCGCGTCCAGCGCCTGGTCCAGGTCCCACAGGATGTCCTCGATGTCCTCCAGGCCCACGGAGATGCGGACGAGGTCTTCCGGGACCCCGGCGGATACCAGCTGTTCCGGGCTGAGCTGCTGGTGCGTGGTCGAGCCAGGGTGGATGACCAGCGTGCGGGCGTCACCCACATTGGCCAGGTGCGAGGCCAGCTGCAGGGCTTCGATGAACTTCTGCCCGGCGGCGCGGCCGCCCTTCACGCCGAAGGAGAAGACCGAGCCGGGGCCCAGCGGCAGGTACTTCTTCGCCCGCTCGAAATGCGGATGGGAGGGCAGGCCGGAGAAGTTCACGTAGGCCACGCGCTCGTCCGCTTCCAGCCATTCAGCCACGGCCTGGGCGTTGCTGAGGTGCTCGTCGAGGCGCTGGGCCAGCGTCTCCACGCCCTGCAGCAGCTGGAACGCCGACTGCGGGGACAGCGCCGGGCCGATGTCGCGCAGCTGCTCACAGCGCAGCTTGGTCAGGAAGCCGTACTCGCCAAAGTTCCCCCACCAGGAGACGTTGCCGTAGGAGGCCACTGGCTCGGTCATCGTGGGGAACTTGCCGTTGCCCCAGTTGAAGCGGCCGCTCTCCACAATGACGCCGCCGAGGGTGGTGCCGTGGCCGCCGAGGAACTTCGTGGCGGAGTGGATCACGATGTCCGCCCCGTGCTCGATCGGCCGCACAAGGTACGGCGTGCTCAGGGTGGCGTCGACGACCAAGGGAATGCCGGCGTCGTGCGCCACCTTGGCGAGCCCTTCCAGGTCCTGGACCTCCGACGACGGGTTGGCCACCACCTCGACGAAGATCGCCTTGGTGTTCTCCTGCACGGCTGCGGCGTAATCCGCCGGGTCCGTGCCGGGAACGAACGTGGTGTCCACGCCGAAGCGGCGCAGGGTGACGTCCAGCTGGGTCACCGTGCCGCCATAGAGCTGGGAGGCGGCCACGATGTGGTCACCGGCCTGGGTCAGTGCGGCAAACGTGATGAACTCTGCGGCCATGCCGGAGGACGTCGCGACGGCGCCGATCCCGCCCTCCAGGGACGCAATGCGCTCCTCGAACGCGGCGACCGTCGGGTTGCCGATCCGGGAGTAGATGTTGCCGTATTTCTGCAGCGCGAAGAGGTTTGCGGCGTCCTGGGTGTCCTTGAACACGAAGGACGTGGTCTGGTAGATCGGCACGGCGCGGGCGCCGTGCTCGGCGTCGGGGGTGCCGCCGGCGTGCAGCGCGCGGGTGCGGAATCCAAAAGTGCGATCGGCCATTACGCAGCCACCTCCACGTTTGCCACCGGGGTCTGGGACAGGTCCAGTTCGACGCCGTTCTTGCGGGCCAGGTCCGCCTCGAGCTCGCGGACGATCGGCAGGATGTCCTGACCGAACGCGGCGACCTCCTCCTGGAAGTGCAGGTAGCCGGTGAGGAACAGGTTCACGCCGATCTTCTTGTACGCCACGATCCGCTCGGCGATCTGCTCAGGCGTGCCGATCAGCTGGGTCTTGAAGCCGTCGTTGTACTGGACCAGGTCCTCGAAGCTTGAGTCGGCCCACATGCCTTTGCCGTCCTTGGTGGACGGTCCGGCTTCCTGCACGGCGGCGCGGAACCCCTCGACGGCGGGCTTGTGCGCCTTCTCGACGATCTCGCGGAGGGTGTCGCGGGCTTCCTTTTCGGAATCGCGGGCGATCACGAAGCCGTTGAGGCCAAACCTCGGGGACGGGAGCCCGGCAGCGCGGCCGCTTTCTCCTGCGGAGGCGACAACGCCTGCGATGTTCTGCTTGAACCCCTCTAGGTCCTTGCCGTTGGAGAAGTACCAGTCGGCCACGCGGCCGGCGGTGGCCTGCGCCGCGGTGGAGTTGCCGCCGAAGAAAATCTCCGGATGGGCCCGGCCGGGCACCTCCACCGGGGCCGGGTTCAGGGTGAAGTCGGTGATGTTGTAGTACTTGCCGGACTGGCTGTATTCCTGCTCGGTCCAAAGCCCGCGGAGGACCTTGATGAATTCCTCGGTACGGACGTAGCGCTCGTCGTGCTCTAGCCATTCGAGACCGAAGTTCTCGAACTCCGCCTTGAGCCAGCCCGAGACGATGTTCACGGCGGCGCGGCCGTTGGAGATGTGGTCCGCGGTGATGATGAACTTCGCCAGCACGCCGGGGTGCCACATGCCGGGGTGGACGGCGGAGATCACCTTGAGGCGCTCGGTGGCGGCCAGCAGGGCCAGGCTGAACGAGGTGGCCTCGTGCTGCTTGTCCGCGCCGTAGGAGGCGGCGTACCGGGTCTGGGTCAGGGCGTATTCGAAGCCGGAGTTTTCGGCGATCCGGGCCAGCGTCTTGTTGTATTCGAAGTCCCAGCCGGTGCGCTGTTCGATGGTGGAAACCACCAGGCCGCCGGAGACGTTGGGAACCCAGTAGGCGAATTTCAGGGGTTCGGAAAGTCGGGCGACGTTGCTGATTTCACTCATGAGTGGTCCTTTGCTTCCGGGGTATTTCGGGTGCGCAGCACATCCTGGATGTCTGCGATGGATGGTTCGTTCTGGAGCGACGTGGTGTCCCCGAGCGTGGTTCCGTCGAACAGCTGGGTCAGCAGCCGGCGCATGATCTTGCCGCTGCGGGTCTTGGGCACATCGGGAACGACGACGACGTCGCGCGGCTTGGCGATCGGCCCGATCGCTTTCGCGACGTGGGCTTTCAATGCGGACGCTATGTCCTCGGTGGTTGCCGAATCCTTCAGCACCACGAACGCGACGATCGCGTGGCCGGTCTTGGGGTCCGCGACCGGGCAGACGCCGGCCTCCACCACGTCCGGGTGGGAGACGAGCGCCGACTCGATCTCGATGGTGGAGAGCAGGTGTCCGGAGACGTTGAGGGTGTCATCGACCCGCCCGAGGATCCAGATGTCGCCGTCGTCGTCGTACTTCGCGCCGTCACCGGCCAGGAACCAGCCCTGTTCGGCGTATTGGCGCCAGTACGAATCGAAGTAGCGGCGCGGGTTCCCCCAGACCGTCCGGGCGATCGCCGGGCCGGGGGAGTCCACCACGATGAAACCCTGAACGCCCGGCGCAACCGTATTGCCGGCGTCGTCCACAATGCGTGTGCTGACGCCGGGCAGCGGGCGGGCCGCGCAGCCGGGCTTGAACGCGGCGTCCGTCGGTGCGGGGGAGAGGATGGTGGCGCCGGTTTCGGACTGCCACCAGGTGTCCACGACCGGGGCGGTGCCGGCGCCGATGTTGGCCCGGAACCAGCGCCAGGCCTCGGGGTTGATGGCCTCGCCCACCGTGCCGAGCAACCGGATGGAGGAGAGGTTGTACGTCTCCGGGACGCCGGCCGGGAACCAGCCCATGAGGGAACGGACCAGGGTGGGCGCGGTGTAGTACTGCGTGACCCCGTAGCGTTCGATGATCTCGAAGTGCCGGCCCGGGTGTGGGGTGTTGGGTGTGCCCTCGAAGATGACCTGCGTGGCGCCGTTGGAGAGCGGGCCGTAGAGCTCGTAGGTGTGCGCGGTGACCCAGGCGAGGTCGGCCGTGCACCAGTGCACGTCCTGGTCCCGCAGCGCGGGGTCGGGGTTGCTGAACAGGTGCTCGAAGCTCCAGGACGCCTGCGTGAGGTAGCCGCCGGAGGTGTGAACGAGGCCCTTGGGCTTGCCGGTGGTGCCGGAGGTGTACATGATGAACAGCGGCGTCTCGGCGTCGAACGCTTCGGCTTCGTGGACGTCGGAGGCGGTCCCGACTGCGTCGTGCCACCACACGTCGCGGCCCGCGGTCATCGGGACGGTCCCGAGCTCATCCGTCGGGGTGGTCCGGTTGACCACCAGGACGTGCTCGATCGCGTTGTCGCCGGAGACGGCGGCATCCGCGTTGTCCTTGACCGGCACGGCGGTGCCACGGCGGAACTGTCCATCAGTGGTAACCAGGAGCTTGGCGCCGGTGTCCTCCACCCGGAACCTCAAAGCCTCGGCGGAGAAGCCGCCGAAGACCAGGGAATGGATGGCGCCGATGCGGGCCACGGCAAGCGTAATGATCACGGTTTCGGGGATGACCGGGAGGTAGATGACCACACGGTCGCCCTTGGTGATGCCCAGGTCCAGGAGGGCGTTGGCGGCCTTGGACACCTCGCGCTGGAGTTCGGCGTAGGTCACGGCACGGCGGTCACCGGGCTCGCCCTCGAAGTGCAGGGCCACCTTGTCTCCGCGCCCCGCCGCTACATGGCGGTCGACGCAGTTGTAGGCGACATTGAGCCTGCCGCCTTCGAACCAGGTGATCTGCGGGCCGGTGCCGGCCTCGATGTCGGCCGGGACGCGGCGGTGTGCGGTGTGCCAGGGCTTGCCGCCGTCTGTGGGACCGGCCGGCAGGTCCGCCCAGTCAAGACGGAGGGCCTGGGTTTCCCAGAACGCAATCGACTCAGCCTGGAGGGTCCCTGCAGTGGCTGCGCCGCTGTGCCGGGGGGTGGTGCCGCGGTGACGCGCCGGTCCGTCAATGGGGACGCCGTGCACTGCGCCGTCCGTGGGCTCGGTCAGGGACCATCCCGAAGAGCCGCGAGAGGAGCCGGGCGCGTCACGCAGCCCTGCTTCGTTCGCCGTCGCGTCCGAAGGGGTTTGGAGGGTTGCCTCGCCTGGAGTACGGGCAAGGGTGGGCAGGGCGGAAGAAATCTCAGGGGTCATTGCAGCACTCCATCGGTCCTGGCAGTAGCACCTCGTGTTCGCGTGTTCTCCACGGGAACCGTTCAGCGGGAATGGTCGTCCCACGTCACCGGGGTTGCTGCGGCTTCATCGATCCAGGTCTCTCGGCCGCTCGGGATGGTCAGTATCAACTAGAGCCGAGTTGCACGATTCCGCCAAATCGGCGTCTTCGGGGCTGTAATATTCGTTCATCGAGGCCGCTGGTGCGGTGTTTCATTCATTTGTTCGGCCCTGCGTCCGAATCGCTGCAGGCGTAGGCTGAAGGCATGACTCACGTTAACGATCCGGCAGTCATTGACCGCCTCATGCGAACCAAAGGCGTGTGGGCGGTGGTCGGTCTCACCACCAATGAGTGGCGTTCAGCCTATGACGTTTCCCTCTACGTCCGGGACCGGATGGGAATGGAGATTATCCCGGTCAACCTGCCCGGCGACGATGTCCACGGCGAGAAGGGCTACCGCTCACTGGCGGAGATCCCAGACCAGAAACACCCGATCGACGTCGTTGACTGTTTCGTCAACTCGCACAAGGTCGGGGCCGTCATAGACCAAGCCATCGCAGTTGGTGCCAAAGCGGTCTGGCTGCAGCTGGGCGTGTTCGATGACGCCGCGGTGGAGCGCGCCAAAGCCGCGGGACTGGACGTGGTGGTGAACGCGTGCCCGGCCCGCGAAGGGTGGCACATCGGCATCTAGCTGCCCCCAATAGCGTGAGGGAAAAGTCGGTTACAAAATGTGACCGGCTTTTTCCGTTTCCGTCATGTGCCGTGTGAGATGGGGTGGTAACCATCCCGAGCGGCCGAGAGATCTGGCTCAGTGACGCCGCAGCAACCCCCTCCTTGAGGAAGGTGCTACCGCCAGGACCGATGGAGAACCTCTGTGTTCCGTAGGCTCATCGGCTTCGCCTAGCGGAGCCGGGGCCCAAGGCTCAGGGCTTTCCTCGGGCGAGCCCGAAGGAATTCATGAACACGCAGGCAGCGGCGCGACCCCAAGCAGGTGATGACCTGTGATTGAGATCCAGAACGTCACCACGACCTTTGACTCGGCGGGCGGCCGCTTCACGGCCGTTGACGATGTCAGCCTGCACATCAAGCGGGGCACCATCCAGGGCATCATCGGGTTCTCCGGTGCCGGAAAGTCCACGCTGCTGCGAAACATCAACCTCCTGGAGCGTCCGACATCCGGACGGGTCCTTGTGGACGGGGTTGACCTGGTGACCCTCTCCGACGCCGAGCTCCGGACCAAGCGGCACGACATCGGCATGATTTTCCAGCACTTCAACCTGCTCAACAACCTCACAGCCCAAGAAAATGTGGAGCTGTCCCTGAAGTTCGCCGGCGTGGGCAAGGCAGAACGCCGCCGCCGCGCCGCCGAAACCTTGGCCATTGTGGACCTCGCCGACAAAGCGTCCACGTATCCGACCAAGCTCTCGGGCGGCCAGAAGCAGCGCGTGGCGATCGCCCGTGCCTTGGCCACCGGGCCCAAGGTGCTGCTCTGCGACGAGCCGACGTCGGCAGTTGACCCCCGCACGACGTCGTCGGTCCTGCAGTACCTCGCCGACGTCAACGCCGAATTCGGCATCACCATTGTGGTGGTCACCCACGAGATGAACGTCATCAAGGCGATCGCCGACAACGTCGCTGTGATGGAAGACGGCCGGGTGGTGGAGCGGTTTGATCTCACCGAACTCCAGCGCCCCGACTTCCACCCGGCAACGTCGATCGGCCGCTACTTGATCTCCGATGAGATCCAGCTGGACCGCTCCGGAAGGGACGCCGCCCACACCACAGTCGCTTCGGAGGACCTGATCAATGTTTGACCGCATACTGGAAGTCCTGCCCGAAATCGGCGTCGCCATGGGGCAGACCCTCACCATGCTCCTGGTGGCCATTCCGCTGGCCGTACTCCTCGGCACACCCCTGGGTGTCCTGCTGTACACGATCGGTCCCAACGGGCTCAAGCACAAGCCAAAGCTGCACCGAGTCCTGGACGGACTGGTCAACCTGCTCCGCTCGTTCCCGTTCCTGATCCTGCTGATCGCCATCATTCCCGTCACCAGGTTCATCGTCGGCACCACCATCGGCACGGCCGCCGTCATTGTTCCGCTGAGCATCAATGCCATCCCGTACTTTGCCCGGTTCGTGGAGCAGAACCTCAGCCAGCTCGGCGGCGGAGTGGTTGAGGCGGCCCGGTCCATGGGAGCCAGCCGGTCCCAGATCGTGCGCGACGTCCTGATTGTGGAGGCCAAGCCAGGCATCGTCAGTTCCATCACCATCATGACCGTCAGCTTTATCTCGTACTCGGCGATGGCCGGCCTGGTGGGCGGCGGCGGCATCGGAGACTTCGCGATCCGGTACGGCTACTACCGCTACGAAACGCCGCTCATGATTACGGCGATTGTCCTGATGATCCTGCTGGTCACCCTCGTTCAGCTGGGCGGCTCCTACATCGCCCGGCGCCTGGATAAGCGGCTCTGACCAAAGGCTCTACTTGCGGCGGTGACAAGCGGCTCTCACGAGGGCCCCTGACCGGCTGCGACCTTCCCCCCTCCCAGCACACAGCGGAAAGCACCCCATGACTTCAAACGCCAGTACCCGCTTCGACGGACCCCGCCCCCGCCTGCTGATCAGCGCCTTCGTGATGAACACCACCAGCCACATCATGGGCGGGCAGTGGCGGCGCCCGGAAGCACAGCAGCACCGGTTCAACGAACTCAAGCTCTGGACCGACCTGGCCCGCCAGCTCGAAGACGCCAAGTTCGACGCGATCTTCTTCGCCGACGTCGCGGGTCTCTACGGCGATTACGACGGCGGGTGGGCATCGCTGCTGAAAAAGGGCCTGCAGGTGCCGTCCAACGACCCGCTCATTCTGCTGTCCGCCCTTGCCACCGGAACCCGGGACATCGGCCTCGCCGCGACGTCGTCGGTGATCCAAAGCCACCCGTTCCAGTTCGCCCGGCAGATGTCCACCCTGGACCACCTCAGCGACGGCCGGGTGGCCTGGAACATCGTCACCAGCGTGCTGGAAAACGCCCACAAGAACTTCAACGCCACCGAGCTGACCAAGCACGACGAACGCTACGACTGGGCCGACGAATATGTCGAGGCCGCCTACAAGTTGTGGGAAGGCTCCTGGGCAGACGATGCTCTGCTCGGCGACAAGGACACCGGTGTCCACGCCGACCCGGAGAAAGTCAGCAAGATCTACCACCGCGGGCCCCGGTATTCCATCGACGGGCCACACCTCTCGGCGCCCTCGCCGCAGCGCACCCCGGTGCTCTTCCAGGCCGGGAGCTCCGGCCGCGGCCAGCAGTTCTGCGCCGCCAACGCCGAGGCCACCTTCACCCTCGCGCCGAACACGGACGTTGCGGCGAAGTACACCGCGGCCGTCCGCGAACAGGCCGCCGCCGCCGGCCGCCACCCCGACGACGTGAAGTTCCTCCAAGGAATGCACTTCGTGGTCGGCGGGACCGAAGCCGAGGCCGCGCGCAAGGCGGACGAACTGGAGGACAGCCTCGACATTGAAGCCCTGCTGGCCCACGTTGGCGGCGGTTTCGGCGTCGATCTTGGCGGCCTGCCGCTGGACACCCCGCTCGGGGACCTGGAAACCGAAGGCAGCCAGGGCCACCTCACGGCCATCCGTGCCTCGGTCCGCGGGGGCAACCCCACGCTCCGCGACATCGCACTCTACCGCAGCCGGGCCAACCGCGTGGTGGGGACGCCGGAACAGATTGCCGACCGCCTCGAGGAGTGGCAGGACGCCGGAATCGACGGCATCAACATCATCAACCAGACCATCCCCGGCTCGTACACCGACTTCATCGACGGCGTACTGCCGGAGCTGCGCAGCCGCGGCCTCGCCCAGGCCGAATACGCGCCCGGAACCCTGCGCGAGAAGCTCTTCGGCGCCGGACCGCGCCTCAATGAACGCCATCCCGCCGCGGCTTTCCGGGGGGCCTTCGCCGAGTTCTCCGCGGCAGCCGAAAACAAGCCCGTCACCGTTACCGCCTAACGCGGACAGCTAAAACCTAGAACCACAAAAAGGACCAAACAACATGCAGCGTAGAAATTTCCTCAAGTTTGCCCTCGCAGGTGCCGGCGCGGCCTCCGCCGCGGCACTGACCGGCTGCGGCCTCGCTGGCGGCTCTGCCAGCGCCAGCGGCAACAAGACGATCAAGATCATCGTCACCGAGTCGGCTCCGTACCAGGAACCCACCAAGATTGCCCAGAAGCTGCTCGAAGCCAAGGGCTGGACCCTCGAGCCCACGTACGTCACCGACATCATCCAGCCCAACCTGGCTGTGGCCAACGGCGAGTTCGACGCCAACTTCTTCCAGCACAACGCCTACCTCAAGCAGTTCAACCAGGACAAGGGCCTGGACAACGTGGGACTCTTCTACGTTTACAGCGCACCGGGCGGGATCTGGTCTGACAAGTACAAGTCCCTGAAGGAGCTGCCGGACGGCGCCAAGATCGGCATCCCCGTGGACCCGGCCAACAACGGCCGCGCCCTGTTCATGCTGCGCGACGCTGGCCTGCTGGAGCTTTCCGAAGCAACGGTGATCCACACGTCGCAGAAGAACATCACCGCCAACCCGAAGAAGCTGCAGTTCGTCGAGGTGGACCAGCAGTCCCTCGCCAAGACCCTTCCTGATGTGGACGCCGGCTTCCTCGTGGCACGAATGGCCGCCGACGCCGGCCACACCAAGGACGACGCGCTGGCCTTCGAACCGGACGCGAACCAGGTTCCGTTCCGGATCGTGGTTGCGGGCCGGAAGGACTTCGCCGGCTCGGAGAAGGCCGCGGCACTCAAGGAGGCCTACCAGTCCCCGGAGGTCAAGGCCTGGTTTGCGAGCTACCAGAAGGGCATCCTGCCCACGCCCTGGGATCAGGATCCCGCCGCCGACGTGTCCAAGCTCTAGTCCGCCCGACAGGAGCAGAAAGAGCGCATGTCCTACGCAGCAGACACGACAGTCCCCGCCATTTCGGCGCCCTCCGCCGAAGCCGCCTACGAGGCGTTGGCGCGGCGATTCCGGCCTGTTTTCGAGCGGATCGCCGAGGGCGCCCTGGCCCGTGAGCAGGACCGCGTCCTGCCGTTCGAACAGGTCCGCTGGCTGAACGAGGCTGGCTTTGGCCGGCTCCGCGTGCCGACGGAACACGGGGGCGACGGCATCGGCTTCGAGCCCTTCTTCCGGCTGCTCATCGAACTTGCCGAGGCGGATTCCTCAGTGGCCCACCTGTACCGCTCGCATTTCGCCTTCGTCGAAACCGTCGGCCTGGAATCCGTTGCCTTCCGGAACCGCTGGTACCCGCGCGTGGTGGCCGGGGAGATCTTTGGGAACGCGGCCACGGAGAAATCCGGAAATGCCCTGGGCGCCACCGGCACCAAACTGACCCGCCAGGGTTCAGACTGGCTGCTGAACGGCAGGAAGTTCTACACCACCGGCACCATCTTCGCCGAGTGGATCGCCGTCATGGCCAGCACCGAGGGCGTGGAAGGGCGCCAGTATGCCGTGGTCAGCACCACGCAGCCGGGGGTGGAAATCCTCGACGACTGGGACGGCTTCGGCCAGCAGCTGACCGGCACTGGCACCACGATCTTCCGTGACGCCGTCGTCCCGGACACCAACATCATCCGGCGGTCCGAATCCACCACGCACGAGCCGGCCTTCTTCCAGCTGGTCCTGCTCGCCGTCCTGGTAGGCATCGGCCGGGCAGCCTTGTCCGACGCACGAACGCTGGTCCGCGACCGCAAGCGCACGTTCAATACCGGTTCCGGGGACCTCTTCCGCCACGATCCGCTGATCCTGCAGCTCGTGGGCCAGCTCTCGGCCAAGGTCTTCGCCGCGGAGTCAGTCGTCCTCGCCGCCGCCAGGGAGCTCGACGCCGGTGCTGACCCGGACCTGGATCTCACCCCGGACCAGCGCTACATCCGGGGCGAAATAGCCGTGGAAAAGGCCCAGCTCCTGGTGCCTGAACTGGTCCAGTCCGCTGCCCAGCAGCTCTTCGATGTCACGGGCGCATCCGCGACCTCGAAGTCGAAATCGCTGGACCGGCACTGGCGCAACGCCCGGACAGTGGCGACCCATAACCCTGCCGTATTCAAGGCGCGCACCGTGGGTGATTATGAAGTCAATGGCACCACCCCGGAAGGACTGCACAGCATTGGGGATGCCCGCACCGCGGGATAAGCCGGGGCAGCTCCGGGCTGCGGCGGTCCGCACCGGCGGATAGGCTCATGCCATGGACGTTGCCACCCTTCGCGCGATCTGCCTGGGCTTCCCGGGGGCCTACGAGGACTTTCCGTTTGGCCCGGAAACGTCCGTCTTCAAGGTGCGGGCGGTCGCCTCCGGCGGGGCCCGGCAAGACGCGAAGATGTTTGCCGCGTCCGCCATGGATCCGGCGGACTGGTCCGTAAGCCTCAAGTGTGAGCCCGCCCTGGCCGAGCAGTTGCGGGCCATCCATCCGGAAATCACCGGCGCTTGGCACATGAACAAGACGCACTGGAACGGCGTCCGGCTGGACGGGTCGCTGCCCGACGACATGATCCGCGACATGGTGGAAGACTCTTACGACCTCGTGGTGGCCTCGTTGAGCCGAAGGCAGCGGGAGCAGCTGGGGTGGGCAGGGCTCGCCAGGGGCGACGGCGGGACGGCGGAGCAGTGAGCAGGCCGCCCGTACGGCGAATCGCGCGCGGCGCGTTGAACTACGCGGGCATCGGCGCCACGGAACATGGTCCGCCGCCGGAGGGGGTCGACTGCCTTGTCACGCAGGCCTTTGTTGGGGAGGGTGCGGCGGCTTACCGGCGCACGGTCGACGGGCTGCTGACGTGGCAGCTCCAGAAGAGGTCCGGCCTGCGGGTCCGGGCCGAGTCCGACGTCGTCGTTCCGGGGACACGTGTGGTGAGCGGCTTCGGCGTCGGTCCTCTCCGCATCAACGCCCCCTGCGAAGTCGTATGGGTGCGGCGGCCGGTGCCGGGCGACGGCCCGCAGTCCGCCGGATTCGGCTACGGCACCCTGCCGGGCCACCCGGTGCGCGGCGAAGAGGCCTTCGAGATCTCGATCGACGCGCGCGGAGCGGTGACGATCGCCATCACAGCGTTCGGCGAGCCGTCCAACTGGTTTTACGCCGCGGGTGGTGCCGTGACCAGCTGGGCACGGAGCCGCGTCACTTCCCGATACATTAGGAGTGCCCAAGAACTGGCCGCAGGTGTGAACTGAGCAGGAGCCTTTGGATGCTTGATCAACAGACCCTTGACCAACTGTGGAACTTCGATGACCCTGCGCTCTCGGAGGTCCGGTTCCGGGCCGCAGTGGCAGATGAAGCGTACGACGCCGACGAACGGGCCGAGCTTGCCACGCAGCTGGGGCGGGCCATCGGGCTGCAGGGCCGCTTCGAGGAAGCCGATGCCCTGCTGGATGCGATCGATGCGGACGAACCAACCGTGGCCGTGCGCGTGCTGCTCGAACGCGGCCGCGTGCTCAACACCAGCGGCCACCCCGAGATGGCCGTGCCGCTGTTTGAACAGGCGGCCGAACTCGCAGACCATCTGGGCGAGGAATTCCTGGCCGTGGACGCGCTGCACATGCTGGCGATTGCCGACTCGGGCCACGCCGTGACGTGGACCAGGAGCGCGCTGGAGTACGCCTCCACCGTCCACGATGAGCGGACCAGGCGGTGGATCGTGGCCCTGCACAACAACCTTGGCTGGACACTGCACGACGCCGGCCGCTGCACCGAGGCCATGGTGGAGTTCCAGCTCGCCGAACAGTGGGCGGAGCGGATCGGCACCCCGCGGCAGCAGGAACTGGCCCGCGAGGCCATAGCGGCCTGCTGAGGCCGCACGCGAACCCATGCACCCGAAGGAAAGGAATGATCCGTGATCTTTATCGTCGTCAAATTCAAGGTCAAGCCCGACTGGTCCGAGCGCTGGCTCGGCCTGGTCGACAGTTTCACCCAGGCCACCCGGAAGGAGCCGGGGAACCTGTGGTTCGACTGGTCCCGCAGCGTGGAGGATCCCGACGAGTTCGTGCTGGTCGAGGCCTTCAAGGACGATGCCGCGGGCGACCACGTCAATAGCGACCACTTCAAGAAGGCCATGGCGGACATGCCGCAGGCGTTGGCCGAGACACCGCGCATCATCAGCCGCCAGCTCGAGGGCGACGGCTGGGACCGCATGGGCGAACTGACCATCTAACCCCGTCGATTGCTCCGTAACCGCCCTTTTGAGCCCCCTAAACGGCAGTTACGGAACAGTGGATAGCATGAGGCATGTGGATTGGATGGATTGAGTTCGACATCCTGCTCGGTGACGTTCACAGCCTCAAGGAGAAACGCTCGCTTGTGCGCCCCGTACTCGCCGAGCTGAAGCGCCGCTTCGAAGTGTCCGTAGCCGAGGTCGGCGGCCACGAGCAGCACCGGCGCACGCAGATAGGCGCCGGCCTGGTCGCGGCGGACCGGGCCCACCTCGTGGAGGTGCTTGCCGCCGTCGAACGCTTCGTGGCAGCCCGGCCGGAAATGGAGCTACTCAGCGCCCGCCAGCGGGAACTCCGCAGCGACGACTAGCCCGGTCAATCCGAATCGATTAACCCCATCGGCTGCTCCCTAGACGCCCTTTGGGGGCCTCATAAGGGCGTCAACGGAGCAGCGGATGGCTGATGTGGATAACTTCTGCGACGGCGACCCGGTTCTGCTCTCATGTAGCCATGAAAACCGCGCGCCCGCTGCCGGGTGATTTCCAGCGACGGCCCTTCACCGTTACCGAAGCCGCAGAGGCCGGGGTGTCGCCAAAACGGCTCCGGCACCGCTCCCTCGCAGCGCTGGGCAGAGGCATCCGTTCGGACGGGCCGACGTCGGAACTCCCCTTGAGCGTCAGGGTGCGGCCGTTCATCGAGGTCAACAAGCGATGCGCCGCATCGCACCTTACTGCCGTGGAACTGCTCTTGCTGCCGCGGCGGGCGCGAAGGGAGGAACCCCAAATGCATCACATCATCCGCCCCGAAGGCGAGGCGCACCTCAACAGGCCGCATGTGATTGTCCACCGGATGAAACTCTACGACGACGAGATCACGCTCCTGGATGGGATTCCCATAACCACCCCTGAGCGGACCTGGCTGGATATGGCGGAAATGCTATCGGTGGATGAGCTTGTAGCAATGGGGGACAATTGTGTTCGCGTGCCGCGGGCCGACTTCGAGGGAAGGGACACACCGCACTGCAACATCACCGATCTGCAGCGGATGATCTACAGGCACAAGGGCAAGCGAGGCATCCGCAATGCGAAGGAGGCCATCAAGCTCATCAGGGTCGGTTCCGATTCGCCGCAAGAGACGCTCCTCCGACTGGCGATTGTGCGCGCAGGTCTGCCCGAACCTGAGCTGAACGAGCCCATCATTACAGCCGACGGCGTCCGCCATCAAGCGCCCGACCTCTCGTACCGCAAGTACAAAATTGGCATCGAATATGAGGGTGAACATCACGGAGAAGAGCTACAGATTGAACGTGACATCGCCCGTTCCGAGCGCTACGCCCAGCTCGGCTGGAGGGAAGTCCGGATTTCCAAACGGCACATGCACAATGATGCGAGGGCCGCGGTGGCCAAGGTCCGCGCCGCACTCGTGCAGGCAGGCTGGCGCCCCGGCCGTTAACGAACGATTGCTCCGTAACTGCCCTTCTGAGGGTTCAAAAGGGCAGTTACGGAGCAATCGATGGCGGCGGGGATTAGGCGAAGTACTTCGGCAGGGTCGCCTCGTGGGCTGCGCGGAGCGCGTCGAGGGTCATGGTCTCGACGCCGTTGATCTCCAGCGTGCCGCCCTCGGCGTCCACGACGCCGATCCGGATGTGTGCGAAGCCGCGGGCGGTGCACATGTCCGTGAACCGGATTTCCTCCGAGCGGGGCACCGAGACGACGGCACGGCCCTGCGTTTCGGAGAACAGCGCCGTGAACAGGTCCACGCCGTCGCGGTCCAGGACGTCCTGCAGCGCGATCCGGGCGCCCACGCCGTAGCGCAGGGCCGACTCCACGAGGGCCGCGGCGAGGCCGCCTTCGGAGAGGTCGTGGGCGGAATCCACCATGCCGTCGCGGGAGGCGTTGATCAGGATCTCGCCCAGCGCGCGCTCGGCGTCGAGGTCGACCTTGGGCGGCAGGCCGCCGAGGTGCCCGCGCAGGTTGGACCATTCCGAACCGTCCAGCTCTGCCGCCGTCGTGCCAAGCAGGTAGATGGCCTGGCCGTCTTCCTTCCAGCCCGACGGCGTGCGGCGGGCGACGTCGTCGAACTTGCCCAGCACAGCCACCACGGGGGACGGGTGGATGGGCGTGGTGCCGGTCTGGTTGTACAGCGAGACGTTGCCGCCGGTGACGGGGATGCCCAGCACCATGCAGGCGTCGGACAGGCCGCGGATGGCCTCGGCGAGCTGCCACATGACGTCGGGGTCCTCGGGGGAGCCGAAGTTCAGGCAGTCGCTGACGGCCATCGGCACGGCACCGGACGTGGCGACATTGCGGTAGGCCTCAGCAAGTGCCAGCTGGGCGCCATGGTACGGATCGAGGTAGGTGTAGCGGCCGTTCGCGTCGGTGGCCAGGGCCACGCCCAGACCGGTTTCCTCGTCCACCCGGACCACGCCCGCGTCGTCCGGGAACGCCATGGCGGTGTTGCCGCCGACGTAGCGGTCGTACTGGTTGGTGATCCAGGACTTGTCGCACATGTTGGGCGAGGCGACGAGCTCGGTGATGGCGGCGGCCAGTTCCGCGGGGGCGGAGGGGCGGCCGGTATCCTGCACGGAGCCGGTGAAGGAGTCGGCCTGGACGGCGTCCTGCCATTCGGGGCGGGCGTACGGGCGGTCGTAGACCGGGCCGTCGTGAGCCACCGTGCGCGGGTCGACGTCGACAATGACCTCGCCTTCCCACGTGATGATCAGGCGGCCGGTGTCGGTCACCTCGCCGAGCCAGGAGTACTCCACGGCCCACTTGTCCATGACCGCTTCAAACGCGGCGATGTTCTCCGGGGTGACCACGGCCATCATGCGTTCCTGCGACTCGGACATCAGGATTTCGCCCGGGGTCAGGGTGGGGTCGCGGAGCAGGACAGAGGTCAGCTCGACCTGCATGCCGCCGTCGCCGTTGGAGGCGAGCTCGGACGTGGCGCAGGAGATACCTGCGGCGCCGAGGTCCTGGATGCCCTCAACCAGGGAGCCCTTGAACAGCTCCAGGCAGCACTCGATCAGCACCTTCTCGGCGAACGGGTCGCCGACCTGGACGGCGGGGCGCTTGGACGGCTTGGTGTCGTCGAAGGACTCCGAGGCCAGCACCGAGGCGCCGCCGATTCCGTCACCGCCGGTGCGGGCGCCGAAGAGCACCACCTTGTTGCCCTTGCCGGAGGCGTTGGCGAGGCGGATGTCCTCGTGGCGCATCACGCCGACAGCCAGCGCGTTGACCAGCGGGTTGCCCTGGTAGACGGAGTCGAAGACCATTTCGCCGCCGATGTTCGGCAGGCCCAGGGAGTTGCCGTAGCCGCCGATGCCGGCCACGGCGCCGTGCATGACGCGGGCCGTGTCCGGGTGGTCGATCGCGCCGAAGCGCAGCGGATCCATGACGGCCACCGGGCGGGCGCCCATCGAAATGATGTCGCGGACAATGCCGCCGATGCCGGTCGCGGCGCCCTGGTAGGGCTCCACGAACGACGGCGAGTTGTGGGACTCGATCTTGAACGTCACGGCCCAGCCGTCGCCCAGGTTGGTGACGCCGGCGTTTTCGCCGATGCCCACCAGCATGTCCTTCTTCATCTCGTCGGTCACCTTGTCGCCAAACTGGCGCAGGTGGTTCTTCGAGGACTTGTAGGAGCAGTGCTCGCTCCACATCACGGAGTACATGGCGAGCTCGGCGCCGGTCGGGCGGCGGCCCAGGACCTTGACGACTTCGTCGAACTCGTTCTGCTTCAGGCCCAGTTCGGCCCAGGGGAGCTCGGTGTCCGGGGTCTTGGCTGCGTTCTCGACCGTGTCGATGTTGAACTTCTTGGCCTTGGTGATCGAGCCTGTAGAGATCTCGGTCATTTGTTCTCTCCCACAATCTTGTTCAGTACAGAGGTGAAGAAACCGAGGCCGTCGGTGTCGGAGGAGCCGACCCCGACGGAGCCGGACAAGCCAGACTGGGGGCCGAAGCCGGCCTCCACCGCATGTTCGGGGTGCGGCATGAGGCCCACGACATTGCCCGCGGCGTTGGAGATGCCGGCGATGTCGCGGCGGGAGCCGTTCGGGTTGAAGCCGACGTAGCGGAACACGACGCGGCCTTCCGCCTCGAGCGCGTCCAGCGTCTTCTCATCGGCGATGTACTGGCCGTCCTGGTTCTTCAGCGGCACGGTGATTTCCTGGCCGGCGGCGTAGTCGCCGGTCCACGCGGTGGTGTTGTTTTCCACGCGGAGGACCTGGTCGCGGCACATGAATTTCAGATGGTCGTTCTTGATCATGGATCCCGGGAGCAGGTGCGACTCGGTCAGGATCTGGAAGCCGTTGCAGATGCCGAGCACGGGCAGCTTGGCATCGGAGTTGGCGGCGTCGATGACCTTCCCCATCAGCGGTGCGAAGCGAGAGATGGCGCCGGCGCGGAGGTAATCACCGTACGAGAAGCCGCCGGGAATGATGACGGCGTCGACGTCACCGAGGGTGGTGTCGGCGTGCCAGAGCGCCACCGGGGTGGCGCCGGCGAGGCGCACGGCGCGGGCGGCGTCCCGGTCATCCAGGGTGCCGGGGAAGGTGACGACGCCGATCTTTGCACCGGCGAGCCTGGGTTGGGTGGCGACGGCAACGGCCTCGCCGATTAGGGGGAGTTCAGTCATGTCAGGCCTCAACGACCTCGACGTTGACGACGTCCTCGATAACCGGGTTGGACAGCAGGGTCTCGGCGGCGTCGCGGGCCTGTGCCAGGATTTCCTCGGTCACCTCGCCGTCAACCGTGAGTTCGAAGCGCTTGCCCTGGCGGACAGAACTGAAAGCGGTGAAGCCCAGCCGGGGCAGCGCACCAACGATGGCCTTCCCCTGCGGGTCCAGAATCTCGGGCTTGGGCATGACGTCGACAACGATCCGGGGCATCCGGTAACTCCTGTGCGTGAGCGTTGGGTAAGGGCGCAGCGGAGTGGTGCCGTCTCACGCCGGTCAGTTGTGTGGTGAGGGCAACATGAAAGGGCGCTCCGCGAGCTTGCATGCCTATTCTACCGGCCCCGGCTCGTCCCGCCGCATTTGGCTCCGTTCGTATGAACCGGTCGGCGGCCTGGGCGGCAGCCCGGTCCGCAGCCGCTTGCTTGAACGACGCCGCCGCGCGCTATGGTCGCGACTGCAGCGGGTCAGTAGTATGTGCGCATGGCCGAGAAGCGCAAATCCGTGGTGTTATCAGTCGTGGCCGTCGCCGTGTTCGCCGGGTTGGGTCGAATGGTCCTGCAGAAGATCAAAGCCGACCATGCAGCGAGGCGGACCAACGTCGCCGGGCCGTTGGACGAGAAGGCCCGGGAGTGGATTAGTGAGGTGGTCCGGACCCCGCGGCAATAGGCAGCCCTGGGGGCCATCGACCGTCCTGTCGCGTTGCGTGACAAAAAAAGTAAAAAGCTCCTTGTGGTCTATGTCATATTCAGCTCTCAGTCTGTACTGTATGAAGCGGCTGGTATCCGTCGGGGCGGCCGGGCGATCGCCCGGTCCGGCCCGCCAGCCCGCGGGGCCCGGTATGAAAGCCGAGCCGTTCCTTTACGAAAGGTTCAAACACTCGTGACAACACCAGGAAAGAGCTTCCTTCGAAGCGGGGGACTACGGAGGGCCGCGGCACTGACCCTGGGCTTGCCGGTTCTTCTGTCCACCATCGCTATCGCACCCGCCAATGCGGCCCCGGCCCGGGGACCGGCTGCAGCCAGCGTCGCGCAGAAGAACATTGACCCGAACAACTACAAGGACGGCCGCTACATCGTGGTCTTGGCGGAAAAGCCGTCTGCAACCTACGACGGCGGCACGCCCGGCCTCGCCGCGACGAAGCCGGTGTCCGGTAAAAAGCTCGACGCGAACAGGCCCGAGGTTAAACAGTACAAGTCGCACCTGGAGCAGAAGCAGGCCCAGCTGGCCGGCCAGCAGGGCGTCAAGATCCAGCGCCAGTTCACCGCGGCCCTCAACGGCTTCAGCGCCAAGCTGACGGCCGGTCAGGCCCTCAAGCTGGCCAGGGACCCCGGTGTCCTGCTGGTCGCGCCGGACACCGAGAACGCCCCCGACTACTCCACCACCGACTTCCTGAAGCTCAGCGGCCCCAACGGCACCTGGAACACCAAGTTCGGCGGCCAGGACGGAGCCGGCAAGGGCGTCGTCGTCGGCGTCATCGATACCGGGTACACCCCGTCCAGCGCGTTCTTCGCCGGCGACGAGGTGAAGCCGCTCACGGGAGCCCCGGTGGTCGGCGTGCCCTACCGCGACACCGACGGCAAGATCAAGATGCTCAAGGCCGACGGCGAGGACTTCAAGGGCGACTGCCAGACCGGCACCGACTTTGACGGCACCGCCTGCAACTCCAAGGTCCTGAGCGCGCGTTACTTCGGCGATGACTTCGCCGCCACTGTCCCGAAGTCAGAGTGGGCCCCGGGTGAACGGCTGTCGCCCGTCGACGTCGCCAGCCACGGAACCCACACCGCCAGCACGGCTGCCGGGAACGCCAACGTCGAAGCCTCGGTCGACGGCCGGAGCTTCGGCAAGACCAGCGGCATCGCGCCAGCCGCGAAGCTCTCCATCTACAAGGTCTGCTGGGAAGACAAGGATCCCAACACCGGTGGCTGCTACTCCTCAGCGTCCATCGATGCCATCAACCAGGCCATCCAGGACGGCGTGGACGTCCTGAACTACTCCATCTCCGGCGCGACGGACACCACTACGGACCCGGTCTCCATGGCGTTCCTTTCCGCCGCATCGGCCGGTATCTTCGTCGCCGTCTCCGCCGGCAACTCCGGCCCGACCGCCAGCACCGTGAACCACGGCGCACCCTGGCTGACCACGGTCGCCGCGACCAGCTTCTCGCAGGAACTGCAGGGGACGGTCGAGTTCTCCGACGGCAGCAAATACCGCGGCGCCAGCATCATGAACAGCCAGGTCTCCAATGCAGGCGTTGTGCTGGCGGCCAACGCAGCCGCCGCCGGCAGCACCAGCCCGGCCCTGTGCGGCGCCGGGTCGCTTGACCCGGCCAAGATCGCCGGCAAGGTGGTGGTCTGCGACCGCGGCGTCGTTGACCGGGTCGCAAAGAGCGCCGAGGTCAAACGCGGCGGCGGCGTCGGCATGATCCTCGTCAACCTGACCAACTCCTCGCTCGACACGGACAAGCACTCGGTCCCCACCGTCCACGTGAACCCGCCCGCCACCGAGGCCATCAAGGCCAAGGTTGCCGCCAACCCGGCCATCACGGTTTCCCTGGTCAACAAGGACACCACCGGACTGCCCCTCGAGGCGCAGCCGCAGATCGCCGGGTTCTCCTCCCGCGGCCCGCTGCTGGCCGCAGGCTCTGATCTCCTGAAGCCCGACGTCGCGGCCCCCGGTGTGGCCGTGCTGGCCGGCGTTTCGCCGATCGGCACCGGCGGAGACAACTTCGGTTTCCTCTCCGGCACCTCCATGGCCTCCCCGCACGTGGCCGGCTTCGGCGCGCTGATCCTGGCCAAGAAGCCCATGTGGTCCCCGGCGACGGTCAAGTCCGCGATGATGACCACCACGAGCGATGTTTTGAACGCCGACGGTTCCAAGAACACCGATGTCTTTGCCACCGGTGCGGGCCAGGTGGACCCGGCCCGCGTGCTGGATCCGGGCCTCGTCTACGACGCCACCACGGAGGACTACCTGGCGTTCGCCCGGGGCACGGGTTTCGACGTCAGGATCCCGGGGATCGGCATCATCAAGCCGCGGGATATGAACCTCCCGTCCTTTGCCCTGGGTAACCTGGCCGGGAAGATTGAGGTCACCCGTACACTGACTGCCCTGACTCCGGGGGTTTACAAGGCCAAGTTCGACGTCCCCGGCATCAAGGTCAGTGTGACCCCCGCCGCCCTGAACTTCAGCGCCGCGGGTGAAAAGCGCACGTTCAAGGTCTCTTTTGAGAACCAGGGCGCACCCCTGGGCAAGTTCGCGACCGGTTCGCTGACCTGGCAGGGTGCCGGCAAGAACGTGGCATCGCCGATCGCGGTCCGCCCACAGTCGCTCGTGGCCCTGTCCGATGTCGCCTTTACCTCTCAGGGTGGCAACGGCTCGGGCGATATCAAGGTGGTCTCCGGCACCAACTCGCCGGTCAACATGACCCTCGATGGTCTCTCGAAGGCCGACTCCACCGCCGTCGAGCTCGTCCCGGGTCCGTTCACGGGTGTAAAGGATGCCTCGAACCTCGTCAAGACGGTCCAGGTCCCGGCGGGCAGCCCGCTGGCAAAGTTCTCGGTCATCTCCGCGGACCCGAACGCTGACTTCGACATGTACGTCATGACCCCCGACGGACCGCTGACGGTCGCGACGTCCTCGGCCAGCGAATCGGTGTCCATCCCCAACCCGACCCCGGGTGCGTACACGATCTACGCAAACCTGTACGCCAGCCCGAACAACCAGGCCACCAAAGCCTCGGTCGACGCCGCAGTGCTGGGCAAGGTCGCGGGCAAGGCCTCGCTGAACCCGAACCCGCTTCGGCTCCCCAACGGCAAGGCCGGCAAGGTCACGCTGGCCTGGTCCGGACTGGAGACCGGTTCCTACATCGGACGCGTCACCTTCGCCGGTGCCAGCGACCCGACGTTTGTCTCCGTCCTGGTGACCCCGGCCGGAACGGTCGTGGTACCGCCGACCTCGGAGGACCAGGACTCCAACGACGGTCCGGGTGAAAACGCCGACGGCGACACCGCCCACAAGGACAAGAAGGACAAGGGCAAGAAGGTGAAGGACGAGGAGGGCAAGTTCCAGAACAGCGTTCAGCCCTTCGCCCCGAACAACGCCATCTAGGCCGAATCGGCAGCAAGAATCGGCAACGGCCGGCGGTTCACACCGCCGGCCGTTGCCGTTTAAGCCCGTCCATTTCAGGTCAGACTGCGCCCGTGGAACCGGCGCTGCCGCCCAGCAGCGCCGCCATGGCGCGCCAGCGCGCGATCTCGCACCCGTCGGTCCGGCTGAACCGGCAATGGACCTCGCGGCCAAGGTACCGGCCGGTCACCACGGCGGTCTGGGGCCCGCCGTACTGCTGCGTACACAGCGGCGGCGGACCGGGCTTGGGGAAGAAGATCGCCTCCCCATGGTGCCGGACGGCCTCAAGGGCGGCGGCCGGATCGGGAAGCGTCGAGGCAGCGGAGGGGCCGCCGTCGCCGGCCTCCAGCCGGAAGATGTATTCCGGGGCGCCGGGGGCCTCGCTCAGGCGGATGGTGAGATCGACCTGCGGGTTGGCCGTGTCTGTCATGTCGGTCCCTTCACGTTGTGCTCAGGCTATGCTGTCGTCCGGACCCCGTGCGGGTCCCCGGGCGGTCACGGCCGCGGCGTCGCAGCGGCCGTGACCAGGGGTTCCAGGTGCTGCAGCAGCCGCTGCCGGAGCTGCTGTGACTCTGCCGCGAACGCCCGCTGGTATTCAACGTACTCGGCCTTGCCGTCCGGCGTCTCTATCCGGATGGCCGGATAGCCCCAGTCGGCAAGATCGTACGGCGAAGCCTGCATGTCCATGGCCCGGATCCGCCAGGACAGTTCGAAGCAATCCATCACGATCTCGCTGGGCAGCAAGGGAGCGAGTTTGTACGCCCACTTGTAGAGGTCCATGTTGGCGTGCAGGCACCCGGGCTGCTCCATGGTCCGCTGGTTTTCCCTGCTGGGGACCATGCTGTTCAACGGCACCGCGTCCGGCGTGTAGAACCGGAACGCGTCGAAATGCGAACACCGGATCCGGTTCTCCTCGACCACCTCGTCGGTGCGCCCGGACCCCAGCCGCAACTGCAGGTACTCGTGCCGGAGGTCGAACTTGTCCTGCCGGTAGACCATGGCCCACTCGTGCAGCCCGAAGCAGCCGAACTGGGCCGGCCGCGCGGCGGTGCCGGCAAGGATGAGCCCGGCAAACTGCACCGCCTCCCGGCGGTCCTGGATGAAGGCGTCGACGTCGACCGTCACTGCGGGCGAACCCGGCGGCAGCCCCGCGGCGGCGAGTTCGGCGTCGTCGGCCGCCCGGTAGTATTTCCAGCCGGTCCGCGCCGCTGCCTCGGGGCCGCAGAGCACGACGCCGGCGCCCGGGTGCCAGCGCAGCAGCTGTCCGGGCTTCTGGGTGTAATAGGTGAAGAGGAAATCCTCCACCGGATGCTTCCGGCCCGCTGAGCGCCGCTCAAGGTAGGGGTCCGCGTAGCGGCGGACGCGTTGCTCGTGGGCGGCCTGGCGTGGCAGCCATTCGTTTTGCGACAGGAGCAAGGGCTTAGCTCGCCCCGCCGGATGAGCCCAGGACGTCCTTGGCGGCGTTCCATGCGGCGATTTCACAGCCGTCTTTCAGGCTGTAGCTCGCCTGCACCGGACGGCCGTCCACGACGCCGGTGACGGTCGCGACCTGCGGGCCGCCGTACACGGCCGGAGCGGCCTGCTGGGTGCAGACCTGGCCCTTGCCGGGCGGGGCGGGGCTGAGGATGGCGGGGTTGTTCTTGATGGCGAGGCAGGCTGCCGCGGCGTTGGGGTGCTGGCTTTCGGGCGCGGGCACCCCGTTCTGGCAGACGAGCGTGAAGTTCGTGGCTGTGCCGGTCTCGGACGGCTTGATCATGATGGCGAGCTCGGCGTTGCCCTGGCCCGGCCCGGTCGGCAGCGGGGCCGCCGTGGGTGAAGGGGCCGGGGCGGTCGTCTCAGTGTCCGGCGACGGAGTGCCTGTCGCGGTGCCGCTCGGGGTGCCCGTCGAGGGGCTGGAGGGGGCCGTCGTCGTGCTGGCCGAGGGGGACGGCGAGGGCCCGCCGTTTGGCGTGCAGGCGGCCAAGCCGGCCGCGACCATCAGAGTGGCCGCCAGGGCAAGTGCCGGGCGGCCCGATTGCGTGCGCATGAGCAGTCCTCCTCTGTTGCGCCCAGTCTACCGCCGGTGTACCTACTCCGAGCCGGGCCGGGTGGCCTCGATCAGTTCCATCATGGACGCATGCAGCTGGGCGACCTGTTCGCGGGTCAGGCCAAGCCGCGCCATCATGATGCCCGGGACCTGGATGGCCTGCTCTCGAAGGGCGGCTCCACGGGGCGTCAGCCGGACATCCAGAGTGCGCTCGTTGCCGTCCATCCTTTGGCGGGTAACAAACCCCGCCGTTTCGAGGCGGCGCAGAAGCGGTGAGATGGTGGCCGGCTCCTGGGCCAGCGCGTCGCTGATGTCGCGGACCGACCTCGGGCTGGCTTCCCACAGGCACAGCATGACGAGATACTGCGGATGGGTCAGGCCAAGCTTGTCCAGGACTGGCTTGTAGGCGCCGACGACGGCGCGGGAGGCCACCGTCAAGGCAAAACACAGCTGCTGTTCCAAGAGGAGGTCGTCCCTCGCTGCCAGGGATTCTGGGTCTGCCTGCGAGGGCTGCGTTGCCTGCACGGGCGGCGCCGGCTCGGCATGCTCCGAGGCCTGTGCTTGCAGCTCCGCCGCGGCGTCCGCCGTTCGATTAGTCACACCCATTCCTTCCGATCGTTAGTGCACTAATGATTAGCGTACACTGGAGGCAATGTCTCGCTCCCAGGAAAGGATAGACATGGCCAAGGAAAACGCCTCCGCGAGGTTCATGCGGGCCACCGGGAAGCTCCGGGCCATCTTCGGCCCGGCCAACCGCAGTTCCCTCGGCCACGAGATGACCGAGCAGAACAGGCGGCTGCTGGCGGCGCGGGAGGCCGAAACCCGGCAGTGGGAGACAGTGCACCGGGCCGACGGCAGCACCTATGTGGTGCCGCGCAACCCCGACGACAAATCCCTGCGCTAGCCCCCCACTCCGCACCGCTTCCACCCGGGCATTTTGCCGCCGTCGGGCGTAAAATGAGGGCACTGACACACCGCTGTGCAGCAGCCTGAACCACCCGCGACAAGGAAAGGGGGTGGGACTAGTGACACGTACGGTCAAGGCTTTTATGGACAAGACCGACAAGCTGCGGTACTTGTTCGGCCCGGCAGACCGCAAGGACCCCGCGGCGCCCGTTATTCACCGGCATGACGACTTCGAGCACGCCTCCGAAGACGACCTGGCGGGTTTTGAAGTGGAGACAGACGATCAGGGGCATCACTACGCTGTCCGTAAAACAGATCTCGGGAACGAGCAGGTCTGAAGCCTAGGTCGGCGCGGATGCGCTGTGAGGATGCGATGTACATGAAAAAGGGAGCGGCGCGCCGCTCCCTTTTTCATGCCGCAGCCCGCGCGCCCTCTGGCTCGACCGCCCACTGACCGGAGCAGGGGGCCGCAGCGCGCCGATTCCCTGGCGGCTGGTTCCCTGGCGGCTGGTTGCCTAGCGGCCGGTGCCGCCGTAGACGGTGGCTTCGTCTTCGGTGTCGAGGTCAAACGCCCTGTGGATGGCCCTGACGGCGTCGTCGAGCAGGTCCGCGTGGGTGACCACCGAGATGCGGATCTCCGAGGTGGAGATCATGTTGATGTTGATCCCGGCTTCGGAGAGGGCCGCGAAGAAACGTGCGGACACGCCTGGGTGCGAGCGCATTCCGGCGCCGATCAGCGAAAGCTTGCCGATCTGCTCGTTGTACTCGATGCTTTCGAAGCCGATCCGATCCTGTGCGGCGTGCAGCGCGGCCAGGGCCTCGGCGCCCTCGACGATCGGGAGGGTGAAGGAGATGTCGGTCCGGCCGGTGCCGTGGGTGGAGACGTTCTGGACGATCATGTCGATGTTCGAGTGGGCGTCCGCGATGACCTGGAAGATGGCCGCAGCCTTGCCCGGGATGTCCGGCACGCCAACAACCGTGACTTTGGCTTCGGAACGGTCGTGTGCAACACCGGAGATGATTGGCTGCTCCAAGGCAACTCCCTCTTGGGTCGTGATCTTGTCGTCGGCGCCGGGGAGGACCCAGGTGCCTTCATTCTGGCTGAACGAGGATCGGACGTGCAAGGGTACGCCGAAGCGGCGGGCGTACTCGACGCAGCGCAGGTGCAGGATCTTGGCGCCCGAGGCGGCTAGTTCCAGCATTTCCTCGCTGGAGATCCGGTCGATTTTCCGGGCCGACGCGACAACGCGTGGATCGGCGGTGTAGACGCCGTCGACGTCGGTGAAGATCTCGCAGACATCCGCGTCCAGCGCGGCGGCGAGGGCCACCGCCGTCGTGTCGGAACCGCCGCGGCCGAGCGTAGTGATCTCGTTCGTGGTCCGGCTCATGCCCTGGAACCCGGCGACGATCGCGATGTGGCCCTTGTCCAGAGCGGTGCGGATGCGGTGCGGGTCGACGTCGATGATCCGGGCCTTGCCGTGGATGCCGTCGGTGATCATGCCGGCCTGTGAACCGGTGAAGGACTGGGCCGAGGCGCCGAACTTGTTGATGGCCATGGCCAGCAGCGCCATCGAGATGCGTTCCCCGGCGGAAAGGAGCATGTCCATCTCGCGGGCCGGGGCGGAATCGGTCAATTGTCCGGCGAGGTCGAGGAGCTCGTCGGTGGTGTCGCCCATGGCGGAAACCACCACCACCACCTCATCGCCGGCGTTGTGGGCGTCCACGACCCTGCGGGCGACGCGCTTGATGCCCTCTGCATCCGCCACGGAGGATCCGCCAAACTTTTTCACCACAAGGTGCTTGGTGGCGGCGGCCACGGCGGGCAGCGTCTGGGGCTGCGATCCGGGCTGGACTTCGGTAGTGGGCAAACTCATTCGCGCACCCTCACTGGATCATCGGGGTTCTGGGCCAGGCAACCAAACGGCGCGACGGCGTAACTTCTCACCCCAGTTTATCGCCGTGCGCCCCGCGCCGTTGAATTGTGACCGAATGGCAGACAAGGCGCCCCGTTCCACCGGACATGTCCCACGCTGGCGGCCGCGCGTGGACATGCTCCCCGCCTCGAGGGACATGCCCATTCTTCGCCGCCGGAGGCATGACCTCCCACGGGACATGTCCCACGCTGCGGACCAGGAGTGGACATGCTCCCCGCCTCGAGGGACATGCCCATTCTTCGCGGACCGGGATGGGCATGTTTTCCAGGTTTCTGCAGGTCCGAGGGACATGCCCATTCTTCGCGCCGAGGGGTGGGCAGAAGGGCATTATGTCCATTCCCCGGCCGGGGCACGGGACATGTCCAGTGGCCGGGGGTGTTGAGGCGGCGCGCGAGAGCGGCCGGGAGGCGTTAGAGGAGTGGCAGCCGAGCCGCGTCACCAACTAACCGGTTCAGCGCAGCTAGTGCAGCTTTCCCCCTGTGCCGGCGGGCGGGTGCTGGCGCGGGTCGATGCGGTCTAGCCGGTAGCGCCAGGACGGCAGTTGCTTGCCCGCGGTATCCTCGGCCACCGGAAAGAAACGGTCTTTCCCGAAGCCCAGGGCCTCGAGCAGACGGCGCGAAGGGAGATTGGGCTCGTACACGCCCGCGAAAATGGTCTCACTCCCGCGGGCGCTAAACAGCCACTCGATCAGGGCGCCAACGGCCTCCCGGCCAAGGCCCAGCCCATGGTGTTCCGGGTGCAGGACGTAGCCCAGGCTCGCGCACTCGGCGGGGAGCCGTCCCGGCGTCGGGGGTTCCTCAGTGTTCGAGGTCCGGCCGTCGCCGACGATTTCACCGGTGGCCCGCAGCTCGATGGCCCACCCGAAGTGAAACCACTGGGCGGTGGAGGACTCCGCGGCGCGCAGCGCCTGCTGAAGCCGGGCATTGTTCTGCTCCGGGGTGAGCGGCCCGTGGGACAGGTAGCGCGTGGCCGACGGGTGAGAGCGGAATCGCAGCAGCGCACCGGCGTCGTCGTTCGTCAACGGACGCAACAGCAGGCGTTCGGTGAGGAAAGGGGCGGGGGTGACGCCCGCGGCGGCTGTCATGAGGCCGTCAGCTCAGCGCGTTGCGGCGGCCCTCGAAGGCTCTGCCGAGGGTGACCTCGTCGGCGTATTCCAGGTCCCCGCCCACGGGCAGGCCCGAGGCGAGCCGGGTGACTGCGATGCCGATCGACTTGAGCATCCGGGCCAGATACGTCGCCGTGGCCTCGCCCTCAAGGTTGGGGTCGGTCGCGATGATGATTTCCTGGATGGCGCCGTCGTTGAGCCGGGTCAGCAGCTCACGGATCCGCAGCTGTTCCGGACCGATGCCGGCGATCGGGTTAATCGCCCCGCCGAGCACGTGGTACCTGCCGCGGAACGACCGTGTCCGCTCCACCGCCAGGACGTCCTTGGATTCCTCGACGACGCAGATCACCGCGGGATCCCGGCGCGGGTCACGGCAGATGTTGCACAGTTCCTGCTCGGTCACGTTGCCGCAGACCGTGCAGAACTTGACGCGTTCCTTCACCGTAGTGATGGCGTCGACGAGCCGTTTCATGTCCTGCGGATCGGCCTCGAGGATGTGGAACGCCAGCCGCTGGGCAGACTTGGGCCCGACCCCGGGAAGGCGTCCGAGCTCATCGATCAGCTCTTGAACTGCACCCTCGTACACAATGTCCTCGTTCGTTTGGAAATGGTGCCGGGACCAGCCGGCAGGGGTCTGCTAGAAGCGCGGCGGCAGCGGGCTTCCGTCCAGGGCGCGTTCCTCCACAAGTTTTCCGCCCAGGATGCGCTCGACCGCGGCCCGGCCGAAGACGCCCGATTCCTCGATCGTTTCGTCGTCGGCACTCGGAATGTCCTGGACGTAGACGGTGGCTGCGGCGGCGGCCGCGCGGGCCGGGGCCTTCGCTCGCCCGGCCTCGGCCTCGGGACTGTTCGACAGCCGCTGGTACAGGCTTTGCCGGCCGGCCGTTGCGGCAGGCTCGGGAACCGTGGCCACTGGAGACGCAACGGCAGCCACGGCCGCCAGGGCAGCGAACTGGGCGGCGGTCTGCGGGGCGGCGGGTGCCGGGGCCGCGTCCGTCGGGGCTGAGCGTTCCGGGGTCAGCCCGGATGGTGCGGACACGACGCCGGCGTATTCCGGGATCTGTGCAGCGGCCGGCTCGTAATGCGCGGGTTCCGGTTCGGGCGCGGGTGGCTCCGTTTCCGGCGTCGCGTGTTGGCCGACGTTGGATTCTGTGCCGACCGCCCAGATGCCGGGCGACTGCTCGACGGCGCGCGCCCAGGGGTCGGCCAGGGTGTCGTGGCGCGCCTGGGACGTTCCGGCCGAGGAAGCGGCGGCGCCAGACGATGCCGTGGGGGCGGGCTCCCGGACCGGCGCCGGCACTGCGGGCGCGGAGCGTGGGGACGGGGCGGCAGGCGTCGGGTCCCAATCCATGGGCGGTTCTTCGTCCAGCGCCGGGGCGTCCTCATCCCGTGGCGGTCCCCAGTCGTCATCAGGGTCGGCATAGGACCCGGCAGCCTCCTGGGGCGCCGCCGGGCCTGCGGCTGGCCCGGGTCCGGGAACACGAACCGGGGCCTGGACTGCGGGAACAGCGGCGGCCGGTTGCGCGACCGGCGCCGAGTGGTCGGGAGACACCGACGGAGCGGCAGCCGGTGCGGGTTCCGAAGATTCCGCCGCAGCCGCTCCGGCGGGGGTGCGGTCGGGCTGAGTTTCCGGCGCGACGGCAGAGGAACCGTTCGCCGGGGCAGACCCCATCCCGGTGACGGCTTCCACGGCGGTGTTCGCCGCCGGCTGCGGAGCAGGACTCAGGCCCCAGGCGACGTCGGCCGACGTTGCCGGAGTTTCCCGGCTAGCGGGCGCTTTTGGGTTTGGCTCAGAGCTCGCCGGGCTGTTGCCGCCGCCGGCCACGGCTCGGATCTGGCAGTCGATTCCGATCGTCTGGTGGATCGCCTGCCGGAGGTTGTCGGCGTGGTCGGCCCGGCCGAACGCGCCGGCCAGCCCCGGGGTAGTGAACGCGAGCGTCAGGACATGGTCTTCGAAATGGCCGACCTGGGCGTTGGGCTCCACCAGCGCCCAGGTGCTGCGCTTGATTTTCGTCAGGGACTGCAGGATCTCCGGCCACGCACGGCGCAAGACCTCGACGTCGGCGCTCGGGCCGGACACGGCAGCCGGCACTGCTGCAGGTGCCGGGACGGCCGTGGCCGGTTCGGGCCGTGCAGGAGCGGGAGGTGCAGGAGCGGGAGGTGCAGCCTCAGCGGCAGCTGCCGGCGCGGGCCCGGCTGACGGGGCGCCGGTGGGCGGAGCCGCTGCACGTGACGGGGCGGTTGCTTGCGGGGAAGCGGACGCTTGCGGAGACGCGGACCCCACCCTGCTGGCAGCCGCGGGCTCGTCCACGGGCCAGTCGCTGGTGCTGACGCGGGGCGCCGTCAGCGGCTGCCGGGCGGACTCCTCCGCGCGTACAGCTGCGGGCGCAGGAGCCGGGGGCACCGCAACAGCGGCCGGCGGCTGCGCGCCCTGCGGCCGTTCGGCTTGTATCGGTTCGACCGGCCGCCGCCCGGCGGGTGCGTCGGTCACTGCTGCTGCAGCCGGAGCCGCCGGACGGGCTGCCGGTGCTCCCTCGAGGGGAGACCCGACGTCGTTACCGGCGTAGTTCAAGCGCCGTTCGACACGGTCGATCCGGGCGGCGATGCCGCGTTCTGTCTGTTCCGAGCTGGGCAACAGGATGCGGGCACACAGCAGTTCCAGATGCAGGCGCGGGGACGTCGCCCCGGTCATTTCGGTGAGCGCCGTGTTGGTGACGTCTGCCGCGCGGGAGAGCTCAGCAGCCCCGAGATTGTGCGCCTGGTTCTGCATGCGGGCGATTTGGTCCCCGGGCATGCCGCGGAGGATGGACTGGGCGCTTTCGGGCATCGCCTGGACGATGATGAGGTCGCGGAAGCGTTCCAGCAGGTCTTCGACGAAGCGACGCGGATCGTGCCCGGTCTGGATGACCCGGTCCACCGCGCGGAATACCGTGGCCGAGTCCGACGCGGCGACGGCTTCGACGACGTCATCCAGCAGGGAAGCGTGAGTGTAGCCCAGGAGGGCGACGGCGAGTTCGTAGTCCAGGCCGTTGGGTCCGGCGCCGGCCATGAGCTGGTCCAGGACGGAGAGGGAGTCGCGCACGGAACCGCCGCCGGCACGGATGACGAGCGAAAGCACACCCGGCGCCACCGCGACATTCTCCTGCGCGCAGAGGAGTTCCAGGTACGCCATCAGCGGCTCCGGCGGCACGAGCCGGAAAGGGTAGTGGTGCGTGCGGGACCGGATGGTGCCGATCACCTTGTCCGGCTCCGTCGTGGCGAAGATGAACTTGATGTGCTCCGGCGGCTCTTCGACGATCTTGAGCAGGGCGTTGAAGCCGGCCGACGTGACCATGTGGGCTTCATCAATGATGAAGATCTTGTAACGGTCCCGGACCGGAGCGTAGGTGGCCCGTTCACGGAGGTCGCGGGCGTCGTCCACACCGCCGTGGCTGGCGGCGTCGATCTCGATCACATCCAGCGAGCCTGAACCGCCGCGCGCGAGTTCAACACAGCTGGGGCACTTGCCGCAGGGGGTGTCCGTGGGTCCTTCGGCGCAGTTCAGGCAGCGGGCCAGGATGCGGGCAGAAGTTGTCTTGCCGCAGCCGCGGGGGCCCGAAAAGAGATAGGCGTGGTTGACCCGGTTCTTGCGCAAGGCCGTCATGAGGGGCTCAGTGACGTGCTCCTGCCCGATGACGTCCGCGAACGAATCGGGGCGGTATCGACGGTAGAGGGCGGTAGTAACAGTCACAGATAAACCCTACCAATCGGCACTGACATAAAAGACCCCTCATGCACCCGCCAGAGCCCGCTTACCCTTGCTACCTTCCGGTCCTGGGGGAGTTCAACAGGATGACGCCACATGAGGGGCCGTCAGCAAGTTTACCTGACGATTCAGTGTGCCCCGAATTGGTCAGGTTTCGATGTGTCTCCGCGGCGGGACATGCCCATTTTTCGGGGTAAGGGCTGGGCAGGCCGGGGCTTTGCGAGACCATGTCCGGCCTTGGGCGCGGGCGTGGAGCATGTCCGGTGGTGGGGCGGCTGACCGGGGGGCATGTCCATTTTTCGCGCGCAGGGTTGGGCTCTGCGGGATTATGTCCAGCCTTGGGCGCGTGCGTGGAGCATGTCCGGTGGTGGGGCGGTTGGCCGGGGGACATGTCCATTCCCGGCCTTTTTCGCGACCAGGGCTGCGCGCAGGGCCGGGTTCAGCGGGATCGTGTCCAGCCTTGGACGCGGGCACGGAGCCTGTCCCCGAGATGCTCTCCGCCCGGGCGGAGGGGGCTCAATTGGGCGAAGCTGGAAAGTTCAGGTAGTCTAGTATCTGCTTTTGATTCAGAAGCAACTGGAGAATTCGCCTAGCGGCCTATGGCGCACGCCTGGAACGCGTGTTGGGTTAACGCCCTCGGGGGTTCAAATCCCCCATTCTCCGCGGCTGGCCCCGGTCCTCTTGGACCGGGGCCTTTTTGCGTCCAAGGCCTTTTAGGAATCCCGCCCGGCTCAGGCGCTGTAGCCCAGCCGGCGCAGGCGCGTTCTCGCAGCCTGCTCGCTCGGTCCCACCCTGCCCAGGGCAACGTGCACGACCCCGAGCGTGACGCGCGTCGCCACGGTAATGGGCAACGGGATGGGGCCAAGCCTCGCGGTCCGGAGGCCGAGAAGCTCGCGGTATTTGGGCTCGAGGCTGGACACGGCGGCCGCGAACAGCACCCGGTAGCCCGGCTTGAGCGCAGGGTGGAGTGGCGGATCCCGGATGAACGCCACCGTTTCGGCCACCCGCTCGTCACTGCGGAGCTCGCCGTCGTCGTACCAGCGGTCCAGCTGCTGCCGCATCTCCGCCTCGCTCAGCGGCGGGGATTCCACACCCATGAGCCGTCCGGCCTGGGCCCACTCCCGGACGTAGGCATCAGGTCCACCCGGAATCGGCCGTCCCCACACCTTGTGGGCCGAGAGGAAGGCGTCGGTGAAGGCAATGTGCACCCAGCGGAGCAGCTCCGGGTCGTTGGCCGCGTAACTGCGCTCGACGCCGTGGCCGTCCACGAAGTCTCCCCGGACCTTCCGGTGGAGCCGGAGAACCCACTCCGAGGCCGCGCGTGCGGCGTCGGTGGAACCGTAGGAAACAGTGAAAATCCAGCGGATGGTGCCCGCCAGGCGGCCCAGGGGGTCTTTGCGGAAACGGGAATGATCGTGCACGCCGGCCAATGCACCAGGATGGAGGGCCTGCATCAGCAGGGCCCGGATTCCCGCCACGATGGTCGGCATGTCACCGTGCACGGCCCAGACTGCGGAGCCCGGCAAGTGGTAGCCGACGTCATTTCCCTCGGCAAGCAGGGGCACCCACTCGGGCACGGCGTCCCGCGTCCCGGTGAACGTTTGCTTCAGTTCTGTCTGCCAATCCCTGAGGACATTGCGCATCCTCCATTCTTACTCGGCTCCCGGGCGTCCGGCACCTGCGAGTCCGCGGAGGACTACTTGGCCGCCGCCGACGCGCTACTGGGTGCGGCCCCCGGATCTCCGTGAGGGGCCGCAAAAGGGGTCTGCAGGCGGTTCACAGGGCCGGTTCTCTGTGGTCCCATAGGGGATAAGTCCGTGAAGACTGGGGTCTGCGGGCACCCAATTGCAGGAGTCACACGTGGGAAAACACTGGGGAAACTCATCGAGTGAGCCGTCGAGCAGGGCGCGGACAATTGCCGTGCGTTGTGCATCAGGAGGCTTGTGCCTGTCACTCGCCGTCCTGGCGTTCGGCGGCTTTCAGGGGCTGAGAGGGATCGCACCCTACAGTGCGCCCGCCGTCGTGCCGGCCGCCGGTTCGGTGGGGCCCCAAACGCTGGATCCGTCTGCCCACGCCGTCGCGGCTCCTGCCACAACATCCGCGGGGACTTCCGGGACGGTCACCGCCGACGCGCAGGCACTCGTGGGCTTCAGCCGGAGCACCGTGGGAACGTTGACCCGGGAAGGTAAAGGCGGCGAACTCAATGTGGCCTCGGCGAGCCTCAAACGGCCCCTGCTCGGCTTCCTCATGGCTCCGCTGGAATCGCTGGTGCCCTCGTCGCCGTTCGGGCTGCGCACCAGCCCCCTGACGGGCGCGGCGGGCGAATTCCATTGGGGTCAAGACTTCGCCGCGGCCTGCGGAACCCGCGTCTACTCCGCCGACGCCGGTGTGGTGCGGGCGGTCGGGTGGCACCCGTGGGGCGGCGGCAACCGGGTGGAAATCGACCATGGCAATGGCCTCATCACCACCTACAACCACCTGGAGGCGATCGCCGTCAAGAAGGGCGACTCCGTGCGCGTGGGGGAGGTCATCGCCAGGGTCGGCACAACGGGATCCTCGACCGGCTGCCACCTGCATTTCGAAACCATCCTCAACGGCTCACATACCGATCCGCGGGACTGGACGCTGATTCCCATCAAGCAGATAGACCAACTCGGCCCCATCGAAATGACCAGCTACGCGCCTGACGCCGGAAAGCCGTCCAATACAACTATTGGGTGGGCCGTCCCCGTCCGGGAAGACCTGACCCACGTGGTGGCCGGGGGCGTACAGGAGCAGCCTGCCGCGGTGGCGGCCAAACCCCATGCCAGCGCCTCGGCCGCAGCCACCGAAGCCGCCTCCGGCACCGCGACGCCGACGCCGACCGGCACACCCGCGACGCCGACGCCGACGCCGTCCGGCACACCCGCCTCGCCTAAGCCAACGCCGACGCCGACGCCGACGCCGTCCGGCCCACCCGCCTCGCCTAAGCCGACGCCGACGCCGTCCGGCACACCCGCCTCGCCTAAGCCGACGCCGACGCCGTCCGGCACACCCGCCTCGCCTAAGCCGACGCCGACCGGCACAACCGCGACGCCGACTCCGACTCCAACCGGCACACCCGTCACACCTGGGCCGACCGGAACCGGTACGGCCACACCCTCTCCAACGCCGACACCGACCCGCACCAGCGCCTCGCCCAAGCCCCCGGTGACACCGACGCCGACGACTACCGGAGCGACCGCCACGCCAACGGGGACCAGCACGGCGACGTTGCCGCCGACAGCCACCGCGCCGGTCCCGCCGTCCGTAACGCCCCGGCCCTCCTCGGCCCGCGCTTCGGCCTCCGCAACCGCAACGGAGGCCGCCGACGCGACCTCGTCCGCGCCGGTGACCCGGCCCGCCACCACAACTTCCTCACCAGCGCCGACCGCAGCGCCCAGCCGCTAACCGCCTCCAGACCCCGGCCACTAGCGCCCGCGGGCCGGGCCGGCGACGTCCCCGGACGCCGCTGACCGTCGGTGCACGCGGGAACCTCCCGGTGCAAGCAAAAAAATCGGGGCCGGTGAAGGGCAGATCAGCTCTAGCCCTGACCATCACCAACCCCTAGACTGGCGGCACCCTCCAACATTCCGGGCCTCCACGCGCCGGCTGCGGCCTGCATTCCGGCGACAGGTGACATTCCGGTGGGCGCGCGGGGAGGGCCATCAGGGAGCTTCGTGAATCACAAGTGGACGCCCCACGGGGACCGTCAAACAAGGAGGAACGACATGACAGGGAACAAAGCCGTTGCCTACAAGGGACCGGGCAAAGTTGCAGTTATTGACATCGACTACCCGGAGTTCGAACTAAAGGATGGCCCGGGGGTCAACCCCGCCAACGTGGGCCGGCCGGTGCGCCACGGAGCCATCCTCAAAACCGTTGCCACGAATATCTGCGGCTCCGACCAGCACATGGTGAGGGGACGCACCACGGCCCCGGCTGATCTGGTGCTCGGCCACGAGATCACCGGCGAGGTGGTGGAAGTCGGTCCGGACGTTGAATTCATCAAAGTCGGAGACATCTGTTCGGTCCCGTTCAACATCGCCTGCGGGCGCTGCCGGAACTGCAAGGAACGCAAGACCGGCATCTGCTTGAACGTCAATCCGGCCCGCCCGGGCGCTGCCTACGGCTATGTGGACATGGGCGGCTGGGTGGGCGGCCAGGCCAACTTCGTCCTGGTGCCTTACGCCGACTGGAATTTGCTGAAGTTCCCGGACAAGGACCAGGCACTCGAAAAAATCATGGACCTGGCCATGCTCTCGGACATCTTCCCGACCGGATTCCACGGCGCCGTCAGCGCGGGCGTCGGCGTCGGCAACACCGTCTACATCGCCGGCGCAGGACCCGTCGGTCTGGCTGCGGCAACGAGCGCGCAGCTGTTGGGTGCCGCCGTCGTGATTGTCGGAGATCTGAATGAGGAGCGTCTGGCCCAGGCGCGCAGCTTCGGCTGCGAGACCGTGGACCTGACCAAGGGCGGCCCCGCGGAACAAATTGAGCAGATCCTCGGCGTTCCGGAAGTCGATTGCGCCGTGGACGCGGTGGGATTCGAGGCGAAGAGCCACGGGGCGGGGGCCAAGGAAGCGCCCGCAACGGTGTTGAACTCGCTGATGGAGATCACCGCCGCCGGTGGGGCCGTGGGCATTCCCGGACTCTACGTCACGGGCGATCCGGGCGGCGTAGACGAGGCTGCGAAAAAGGGCGCGCTCTCACTCAGCCTCGGAACAGGCTGGGCAAAGTCGCTCAGCTTCACCACGGGACAGTGTCCGGTTATGAAATACAACCGGCAGCTGATGTCGGCCATCCTGCATGACAAGGTAAACATCGCCAAGAACGTCAACGCCAAGGCCATTTCCTTGGAGGACGCTCCCAAGGGTTACGCGGAATTCGACGCCGGTGCGGCGACGAAGTATGTGCTCAACCCGAACGGCTACCTGAGTTAGCTGGCCTGCACCCCGGCGGCACCGCTCGTTCCCCTGTTGACCGGGGCCCGGGGTGCCGCCGGGGCGGCCGCTCCCTTCATATGCCGGTAGAGGCATATCAGGAGCGGCCCCTTGTTAAGGGCCAATTTCCTCACACGGCAGCCGCAGTACTTACATTGTTTTCCTAATGTCTGGTTGGATGGTCCCTACTGAGAGGGACACTGGAGGCACCGCTTCCACCCAACCAAGAAGGCAGCAATGGAGCGCATCGAGGCCCAGCACCCCAGGCCACGTCATTTCCTACTTCACCTGAGCGACCCCCATTTGCTGGGGGGAACGCAATCCCTGCACGGCGTTGTTGACAGCGAAGCCCTGCTCCGGCAACTCTTCGACGAGGTCCTCGCCTCGGGTGCACGCCCCGAAGCCGTGATATTCACAGGAGACCTGGCGGACCTCGGCGAACCGGAGGCCTACGTCAAGCTTCGCGCGATCGTGGAACCGGCGTGCAAGGCCATGGGCGCCAAAGTCATCTGGGCCATGGGCAACCACGACGACCGCGCCAATTTCCGCGCCGGGCTGCTGGACCAGGTGGGCGATGATTCGCCGGTGGACCACAGCTACTTCGTCAACGGCCTGCGCATCATCACCTTGGACACGTCCGTGCCCGGCTTCCACCATGGCGAACTGAGCGACGACCAGTTGGACTGGCTGGCGGCCGAACTCGCCACCCCGGCGCCGGACGGGACCATCCTTGCGCTCCACCACCCGCCGGTACCCTCCGTGCTTGACCTGGCCGTGCTCGTGGAACTCCGCGGCCAGGCGGCACTCGCCGGGGTCCTGCGCAACTCCGACGTCCGTGCCATCCTGGGCGGCCACCTGCACTACTCCACCACGGCAACGTTTGCCGGCATCCCCGTGTCCGTGGCATCGGCCACCTGCTACACGCAGGACCTGAACGTAGCCGTGGGAGGCACTCGCGGCCGCGACGGAGGGCAGGCGTTCAACCTGGTGCACGTCTATGAACATACGGTGGTGCACTCCGTGGTGCTGCTCGGCGACACCCCGGCCGTCGGCGAGTTCGTCCCGGCTGAGGAAGTCCAGCGCCGGCTCTCGGCCGCCGGGATCCTTGTTCCGGAGCAGGCTCAGTTGGAGGCGCCGGCCCACCGAAGGTTCACCACGCTCAATTGAGCCGGCCGACGGCGGTCTCCGGCGAGGTGGCGAGCGCGGCCGACGCCGATCCCCGGCCCCGGCATCAAGGCACTGCCCGCTTACTTTTCCCAGGGCGCCTTGATGGGGTAGTACTTCTCCAGGAAGTCCGTGACCAGTTCGGCCCGCTCTTGGGCCTCGACCTCGGGAAAGCTGCCGTCGTTGAGGCAGAAGAAGTCCATGTTCCGCTTGGCCAGAAGTTTGGGCAGGTAATTCAGGCCCGCCCGCGCTGTCGTATCCACGTAGCGCACTCTGGCGGCCGTCTGCGTCACGGCCCGGCCGGTGAGCAGCGCGTAGTAGTGGTAGAACGAGTTGGTCACCGAGATGTTGTCCGCCGCGCGGAAGGTGCTCGCGGCTGTCTTGGCGAACTCGGCAGGGAACTCCTGTTCCATCTGCTCGACCACGCTGCGCCGCAGCGGGGCCGCAGTGTGCTCCAGGTGCCGGGTGGTGATGCGGCCAAAACGGTTCCAGAGCAGCTTCCGGTTCACCCGGGCAGCGTTCTCAAAGCCGCTGCGTTCGGCGTCGTTGTCACCCAGCCCGATGCGTGTCTCGGCCTCGATGAACTTTGTAATGCCCCCGGGAGTGAAGAACATGTCCGGTCCCACGGCCCGGCCGAAAAACATGTCGTCATTCGAATACAGGAAATGCTCGGAGAGTCCGTCGATGCGGTGCAGCTGGCACTCCACCGCCTGCGAATTGTGGGTCGGCAGGACCGACGGATCGGCGAAGAACTCCTCACTGCGCACAATGGTCACGCCCGGGTGGTCGGCCAGCCAGGACGGCGCGGGGGAGTCGGTGGCAATGAAAATCCGGCGGATCCACGGCGCGAACATGTACACAGAGCGCAGGGCGTACTTGAGCTCGTTGATTTGGCGGAAGCGGGCCTCGTGGTCGTCGCCTTCCCCCACCACTACGCCGGCCATCCGGGCCCGGCGGGCTGCGATGTACTCGGGGGAGCTGCCGTCCACCCAGGAGAACACCAGATCGACGTCGAAGCTGATGTCGCTGGCGTGGTCCGCAAACATGTTCTCGATGGTGGGCCAGGTGTGGCCGTAGCGCTCCACCGTGCCGCGGACCGCGTCCTGGGCCAGCAGGGTCCGGCGCGTCAGCGAATTTTCGATCGGCAGGATCAGCTGGTCGCCCTCGAAGCTCCAGAGCTCGAGCTGGACGCCGGCGGAGGCGCCGAACTCAAAGCCTCCCTCCGGTTCAACCCGGGGCCGGTACAGCCGGAAAATCCTGGACTGCCGGTTGGGGGAGAGCTCACCGTCGGCCACCAGCACCGCGGATTTCTTCTTGGCGTCGACGCTCATCGAATAGAAGGGCTCATCGCGGCACGCCTCCACGAGGGCACGCCGGAGTTCCTTCCGGTGCTTCCAGTCCACGGCAATGACCGGCCGGTCGTTGTTGCCCCGGACCAGCAGATAGCCCAGGCCCGCGCCGGCCAGGACGGACCGCAGGAAGAGCAGGTCTTCGACCATCGCCTGGTACGGGGTGCGGTTCTCGTTTATCAGCGCATAGCGGTTGCGCCGCCGGACGACATCGGAGCGAGTCCTGAATCTGGCGACGGCCGCCGCCGACGTGATCTCGGCGTGGGCGTCCTCAGACGCCTGGCTGCCATAGTAAACCTCGTCTTGGATCGCTGCTTCGGTGATGTCGATTCTCCGGCTTCTCTGGGTGGGTGGTATCTACTTGCATGATAACGCGGTCCTCAAAAGCCGCGGAATGTCGCGCCGGAACGGCCGGCATGTGACGCCGGAATGCGGGAACGGAAGGACCTCAGCCGCTGACGACGGCCAGCCAGTGGTGCAGGAAGGCGGCGCCGGCGTCGTCATGGATCACGTCCTCGCCGAGCCCCAGGTCGGCGGCGGTGAGAACCTCGTACGGCTTCACCGGAATGCCGTCTGCGGGCCGGACGTCCACGTGCTTGACGGCATGGTCGTTGTGGTGCAGCCAGTCAGCCATGGCGTAGTCCGTGCGGGAGTCGCCCACCGTGCGCCAGGCCTGGGGCGTGATGCCCTGCGCAGCCAGGAATTCCACCGCCCGGCTCGCCCCCAGGTCCTTGCCCAGCCGCACGGATTCGATATCAGTGGAGATGATGGTCGGATCGACGCGGAAGTCGATCTGGTCATCCGAATTCGGGGCGTGGTGGTCCAGCCTCACCACGCCGAGCCCGTGGCGCGCCATGAGGTCCATGGCGTCGGCGTCGAAGAGTTCCTGCTCGGCCAGGTAATCGGCACTGGCAACGGCAACGTGCTGCTCCACCGACACCATGGCACGCTTCGTTTCGTCAAAGAACATGTGGGCCGAGTAGTCCTCGGCAACGAGGCGGCGGACGTCGTCGCCGAAGGCTCGGGGCATCGCGAGTTCGTGGTCGACGTGCACAGGTCCGGGACCTTCCGCGGTATAGCTGAACCAGACGGCCCCCTTCTCGCAAATGGCGTGGATGACGGCGCCCGCAGGCATGCCGGCGGCGATCATGGGCTCCATGACCTGCTCGCGGATGAACGTGTCCGACCGTCCGGTGTTGAAGATGACCGGCACCCCGGCGGCGGCCAGGCCAAGCAGGTCCGCGATGATTCCGGGCTGCACCTCGCGCGTGACCGGGCTTGCGACCGGACCGTCGACGTCAAGCAGCAGCGCCAGCACGGGATCCGACGGCGGCGGAACAGGGGAAGTCTCGGGTGAAGTCATAGGCCTATTCTGTCAGCCGCCCCGGACGTTTGCGTGAAGTGCCCAGAACGTCGGCGGCCGTTCCCCGGTTGCGGCAGGGCCGGGTGGAGCGTCACAAATGGTTACCGTTTGGCCACAACCTGACACCGGCCGGGAACTTCGATTCCTTTGAGCGCGCAAGTTCCTTAGGCTGACATGGTGATATTCAAAGCTGTGGGCGAGGGACGCCCGTACCCTGACCATGGTTACAACACGCCCAAGGACTGGGCGGCCCTCCCGCCGCGTCCCGTCCGGCTTGATGAGCTGGTGACCACGAAGCGCACGCTGGACCTCGAAGCCCTGCTGGCCGAGGACTCCACCTTCTTCGGCGACCTCTTTCCGCACGTCGTGGAATACCGCGGCGTCCTCTACCTTGAAGACGGCCTGCACCGGGCAGTCCGCACCGCGCTTCACCAGCGCACCGCGATCCACGCCCGGGTCCTCGTGATAAATGGCTAGGAAGAAGGTCGACTCCAGGATCCTGCACGGGCACCGCGTCATCAGTGGCTCCGAGCTGCGCGACGCGATCGCGGAGTCGGACCATTCCGCCCGGCTGCGCCGCAGGGTCCTGCACAGCGCGGTCCTGGTGCTGCTCGTCGGCATGATCGTGGCGGCGATCGTGGTGGCCCTGGGCATCATGAACGGCCAGATCAAGGTTCCTGTATCGGAGCGTAGCCGTGCAGCCGTGTCGGTGTGCCCGGCCGCGACGTTCGGCTACACGCCGCCGGCGAAAATCCACCTCAACGTCTACAACGCCACGAGCCGCCCGGGCCTGGCGCGGAGCGTTGCCAACCAGTTCGCCGCCCGGAAGTTCCTGGTGGGTAACGTGGCGAATACGACGTCGAGCTACCGCGGCGTGGCACTCGTGGTCTCCGGCGCCGCCGGTCAGGCCGCAGCCTTCAGCGTCCAGCGCAACCTGCCCGGCTCGGACTACGTCCAGGACGGACGGGCTGACCCGAGCGTGGACGTGATCCTGACCGGGGACTTCAAGCAACTGGCGAAACCGGAGCTCGTGGACCATACGCCGGGCAAACTCAGCTGCCCCCGGGAAGACCGGCGCATCGTAGACGAGTCTGCTTACCCCGTCGCGCCCACGGTATCGCCGACCCCTGCGAAGTAGCCGGGCGGCCCGGGGCACAGGACCCCGGCCCTGGAAGGCGGCGTTGTCCGCACGCCAAGTGCCCGGCGGTACGCTCGGAGCACCAGGAACACCCACCACAACGAAGACGGATGCCCGCATGCAAACAGTCCACACAGTGAGCCTTCCCGATGCCGAACTGCTCGCGAAGCTTTCGCCCCTTCCCGACGGCCTGAAGGGCGTCGTGTGGGACCTTGAGTCCGAGCCGGTGGGCGCGGGCCTGGGCGACATCGACGGCGTCGTCCTGCCGTACCTGAACGCCGGGGCCGTGATGGGGGCTTTAGGCCGCGCCCCAGGGCTGAAATTCGTGCAGACCCAGTCCACCGGATACGACGGCGTCATCAGCGCCGCCGGGCCGGCGGCAGGAGTGGCCACAGCGTCCGGCGTCCACGCCGCCGCCACCGCCGAACTCGCCGTGGGCCTCGCCCTGGCAAAGCTTCGCGGCATCGACGATGCTGCCCGGGACCAGCTCAGCCAGCAGTGGCGCCCGCAGCGCCGCCGGTCCCTGGCTGACCGGCGTGTCCTGCTGGTAGGGGTCGGCGGCATCGGGCACGAGATCGCCCGCCGACTGGAACCGTTCGAGGTCGAGCTGACACGGGTGGGCAGCACTGGCCGGACCGACGAGCACGGCACCGTCCACCCGTCCTCGGCCCTGCCGGAGCTGGCGGCCAGCCATGACGTCCTGATCACTGTCCTCCCGCTCAGCGACCAGACCCGCCACCTGATCGGTGCGGAGGTGCTCGCGGCACTGCCCGACGGCGCACTCGTGGTCAATGTCGGACGCGGCGCCGTGGTGGACACCGACGCGCTGACCAAGGAGGTCGTCTCCGGCCGGCTCCACTGCGCCCTCGATGTGGTGGATCCCGAGCCGCTCCCGGCAGGCCACCCGCTCTGGAGTGCCGCCAACTCCCTCATCACCCCGCACGTCGGCGGAAACACGTCCGCCTTCGAGCCCAGGATCCTGAAACTCCTGGCAGCCCAGCTCCAGGCGCTGGCCACCGGCCAGGTCCCGGCAAACCTCGTCCAGCGGGGTCCGTTCTGATGGCCGCCCCGAACCAGGACCACGCCGCACGGGCCATTCCGGCGGCGCCGACTGCAGCGAGGTAGAAAGAACTTTGCCTGACGGGGGAGTAGCAGGTCACGGGGACCGGACGGCTCAGGTGCCGACGGGGACCGGCTGGCCGGCGTCGTCGAACCTGGCGCCGGCTCCCAGCTGGATGAACCGCACCGTCCGGGCGAGCCGCGCCTCGGCGTCGGCGTCCCGCCCGGCCCCGTCACCGCGGGCCGCGCTCGAAGAGAGCGTGCCGTGGATGAGCTGGGCGAGCTGCCCGATGTCCGACTCGGGCAGGTAACCCTGGGCCATGCCGTCCCGCAGGATCCCCTGCAGGAGCACGCTGAGCTCGCCAACGTGGTCCGCGAGTTTGGCGAACGACGACGGCGAGAGCACCGCCGCCATGGCTGGTCCCGGCGGCAGGTGGCGCCGGCTCAGGTCCTCCACCTGGGCCCGGACGTAGACGGCCAGCCGTTCCACCGGGTTCTCCAGCGAGTTCAGTGATTCGCGCAGGTCGATCAGGAACCGCTCGGTCTCGTCCAACGCGTAGGCGATGAGGAGCTCTTCGATGTCAGCGTAGTAGTTGTAGACGGCCGTCCGCCCGATCCGAGCGTGGCGCGCGACGTCGGTCATGGTCAGGCCGGGCAGGCCGTGGGTGAACAGGAGTTCGCCGAACGCGGTCAGGATGCGGCGCTGGGTGTCGGCACGTTGGGCGGCGTTGGTCGCGGCCGAAATCCTGGGCATACGCACACTTTAGCGCGATCTGTCACTAAATCCGCAGGGTGGAAAAACTGCGACACGGCCTTCCCTCCCGCTCCCCGGCCGCTGGGCTTCTGGACACCATGTGACCGCGCCCATATTCTTCGCTTGTGCACGGCAGGTGGAAGGGCGCGTCCGCTGCCCAAGAGTTTGCTCAAGGAAGGACCTCATGAACGACCAGAGCGTGGAAGGGATCGCCCGCTCCTACGTCTTGGCCGTCGGCTCCCACGATATGGACGTGCTGGAAAACCTGCTCGGTGAGGATCTCGTAGCCACCTTCGCCGGTGCGACTCTCGACATGGCCGGGTGGGCGACGGCCCTCAAGCGCCTTCTCCCGGTGCTGGTCCGCAACGAGATCCGGGAAGTCTTCAGCGCCCAGGACCGTGCCTGTGTCGTGTACGACTTCGTCACCGATACCGCCGCTGGTGCCGTGAGGTGCATCGAGCTGCTCACCATCAGCGCAGGCAAAATCCGCGAGATCGAACTCGTCCTGGACCGCGTCGCCTTCGCTCCCGTCAACGAGGCCCTGAAGACGCGGTAGCCGGTCCGGTGGACGCTGCCGCGGACCGTGCGGCTCTTCACTCGTAGACGGTCGGGATCGCCGGCTCGCCGGGCTGCAGCCGGTCCACCACCCGGGGCAGCTCCGCCATGGAGGCGGTGTGCCGCTCCCGGGCCCGCGCCACCGCGTCCCGCCCGGTCCAGCCGGGCAGGAGTTCGCCGTCCCTCATGAACTGCTGCAGGAGGGGGCGGCTGTTCCTGCCGGCTGGAGGATGGCCCACCCCGAGGACCTCATGGGTGGCGGTGCCGTGGTCGTCCAGGCGGCGGACAGCATATTTGCGGCCGCCGACGTTGGTCTTGTCCGTGGACGTCTTGGCCACAGCAATGAGGTCGCCCGAGTCGTCGGCCCGGCTCACCAGCTTGTAGACCATGCCGGCCGTGGGCGCCCCGGAACCCGTCACCAGGGACGTCCCGATGCCGTAGGAATCGGCCGGGGCGGACCGGAGCGCGGCGACGGAGAACTCATCCAGGTCCGAGGTCACGACGATCCTCGTGTCCGCGTTGCCCAGGCTGTCCAGCAGTTCACGGACCCACCGTGCCTGGGCCACCAGGTCCCCGGAGTCCAGCCGGACGGCCCCAAGCCTGTCCCCGGCAAGGTCGACGGCCGTGCGGACGGCCGCTTCGACGTCGTACGTGTCCACGAGCAGCGTGGTGCCTGGCCCCAGCGATGCCAGCTGGGCGGCGAAGGCGTCGCGCTCCGAGTCGTGGAGCAGGGTGAAGGCGTGGGCCGCGGTGCCGACGGTGCGGAGCCCGTAGCGCCGTCCCGCGGCCAGGTTGGACGTCCCGGCAAAGCCGGCAATCACGGCCGCCCGGGCCGCCGCTGCCGCTGCTTCCTCGTGGGTGCGGCGCGAACCCATCTCAAGGCACGGCCGGCTGCCGGCGGCGCGGGTCATCCGGGACGCGGCGGAGGCAACGGCGCTGTCGTGGTTCAGCACCGACAGGACGTAGGTCTCCAGCACGCAGGCCTCGGCGAACGTCGACTCGACCATCAGGACGGGGGAGTGCGGGAAGTAGGCCTCGCCCTCCGGATACCCCCAGATGTTGCCGGAGAACCGGAAACCGGCTAGCTGTTCCAGTGTGTCGTCGCCGACCACGCCAGCCTCGGCGAGGTAGTCGAGGTCGTCCTGCTCGAACCGGAAGTCCGCGATGCCCTCGAGGAGCCGGCCGGTGCCCGCCACGATCCCGTACCGACGCCCCGCCGGCAGCCCCCGGGCAAAGGCCTGGAAGACCGACCGGCGGTGTGCGGCGCCGGAGTGCAGAGCCGCCTGGAACATTGTCAGCTCATAGTGGTCGGTAAACAGGGAGGTCCGGTGCCCGTCCGGTCCGGCCGAAGTGTCCATGGTCCACTCTAGGCCGGCGCACAGCCGCGAGGGTCGCGAGTTCGCCGGAAACCTGCCGCCGGCCGGGCCGCCAGGTCGCGGGCTGGACGACGGCGGCGGAACCTAGGCTCAGACGGTGCAGCCCTCGGGACCGCAGGCGCCGGATTCCTTGCCGGCGTCGTCCGCCGTAGCTTCCGCGCCGGCGTTCACCATGACCAGGGGGTGGCTGTCCTGCCACGCCTGCTCGAGGGCCGCGGTGAAGGTTTCGGCGGGCTGGGCGCCGGAGAGCCCGAACTTCCGGTCGATCACGAAGAACGGGACGCCGCTGATGCCCAGTGCCCGGGCCTCCGCGATGTCGTGCCGGACGTCGTCGGCGTAGGCGTCCGTGCGGAACAGGTCGGCCAGTTCGCCGGCGTCGAGTCCGAGGTCCAGGCCCAGGGCGGTCAGGTACTCCTGGCTGCCGATGTTCTTGCCCTGTTCGAAGTGGTCGCTCAACAGGCGTTCCTTGGCGGCATCCTGCTTGCCGTGGGCGGCGGCGAGGTGGATCAGCCGGTGGGCCGTGAAGCTGTTGGCCACGACGACGGCGTCGAACCGGTAATCCAGTCCCTCACCCTCAGCCTGGGCCGCCACGTGCTCGAACATCTGCGTGACCTGCGCCGGGGCCAGGCCTTTGCGCGTGCTCAGGTAGTCCAGTTCGGTGCCGTCATAGTGCTCCGGGAGCGTGGGGTCCAGCTGGTAGCTGCGCCACTGCACCTGGACGGCGTCGCGGTGCGGGAAGGCCGCGAGGGCGGTTTCGAAACGGCGCTTGCCGATGTAGCACCAGGGGCAGGCGACGTCGGACCAGATCTCAATCTTCATGTCGGCATCAACCGGGACGGTGAAGGGTCCATTCCCACGGCGGGATGTAGTGTTGCTCACTGCCCGTTTTGCTCGCTGCCGGTCCTTCCGGGAGCCGGTGCGGCGTCGGCGTCGTAGGTGAGGCCGATCTGGCGGCGGATCTCATCCATGACGGCCATGATGGCGATGCTCTCGCTCGGCGGAAGGATGGTGCCCGCCGTGTCACCGGCACGGACGAGTCGTTCCATCTCGGCTGCTTGGTACTGCATCCCCCTGCTGGTGACGGGCTGGCTGAAGGTCTCGAGGACGTTTCCGTGCGGGTCGAACACCGTGAGGGGCGCCGGGTAGTACCAAGTGGACTCAATGTCCACCCACCCCTCGGTCCCGATGACCATGGCACGGTTGGCGCTTGCGGCGTCCAGTTCGCAGTCCACGATGGCTTGCTGTCCGCCGAGGTATTCAAAGATCGCCGCCGTCTGCCGGTCCACACCAGTTGCCGTCATGGAAGCGCTGGCCCTGATGGTGTTCGGAGTGCCGAGGATGTCAATGGCAAAGGAGATGGGGTAAATACCGAGGTCCAACAGCGCGCCGCCACCCAGGGCAGGATCGTTCAGCCGGTGGGCCGGATCCGTGGGCAGATTTTGGTTGTGGCTGGCCACCACCTTACGGACCTCGCCGATGGTGCCCTCCTGGATGATTTCGCGCAGCCGCACCATGTGGGGGAGGAACCGGGTCCACATAGCTTCCAACGCGACGAGTCCCTTGGCCTCGGCCAGGTCAACGATCTCCCGCGCTTCGCGGGCATTGATGGTGAACGACTTCTCCACCAGGACGTGCTTGCCGGCGTTTAGGGCAAGGAGTGCGTTCGCATGGTGAAACGGGTGGGGCGTGGCGATGTAAATGACATCCACTTCCGGGTCCGCGACCAGCGCCTCGTAGCTGTCATGCGCCGTGGGTACGCCGTACTTTTCAGCGAATGCCCGGCTCGATTCCAGCATTCGTGAACCAACGGCCTGCACAGTGAAGCCGTTCTCGATCAGGTCCTGGGTTTGCAGCCCGGCGATGAAGCCAGTTCCCAGGATTCCCCAACGAAGTTGCCCGTCTGAGATGCCATTGCTGAGGTCGGTCACGGGTCAGTCCTTTGTTGAGTCTGCGTCTGGCTCTTGGTCCGGGGACGCCACGACTGCAGTGTGGGCCGAGTCGGGAGACCAGCTGTTGACGTTGAGCGTACCCCGCCCGCCAAACAGCGGCCATGTGCGCAGCGGTGTCCGTCGGGGGAAGACGCGGGATCCAGTTGGCGCTGCCGCTCTCTAGAAGGCGCTCGGCCCCGCCGTTGCCGGGGGTCGTCTTCCCCCTCGGGCTCCCGGCGGTCCCGGTTCGGTCGGCCACTGCCGGCTCCTACTGTTTGAAGGCGGCGTCGAAGGAGGTGTTCGACGCCGGGAAGTCGAACTTTTTGAGGTTGGCGAGGGCTTCGGGGGCGCCGTGGAGCCGGTCCATGCCGGCGTCTTCCCATTCGATGCTGATGGGGCCGTCGTAGCCGATCGCGGCGAGGGCGCGGAAGGAGGATTCCCAGGGAAC
>NZ_JBHVVJ010000022.1:0-60804 GCF_042883665.1 Arthrobacter sp. NPDC058192
TCAACGGCCGCCCACGCAAAACGCTCGGCTGGAAAACTCCAGCCGAGCGTCTGCGTGATTTACTACTAACCACCTAACCAACAGGTGTTGCAACGGCCCCTAGAAACCGCCCACCGGGCGGGGGTCCTTTCGCGCACCGGTGCAGCAGCGCCTTTTCAGCGCCGACCTCACAGCACCGAGTTCACAGGGCTGACTTAACAGCGCTGAGTTTCAAGCACGCCGTCAGGCGGAATCGTCCCGGGGGAACCCGTCGCGTTCGTAGGTGGCGTTGAGCTTCGCCATGTAAGTGGCAAGTGCCTGCAGGTCCTCGGCGGGCCACTCTGACAGGCGTTCCCGGAACACTTCCCGCCGGGCGTCCTGGACATCGTGCATCCGTTTCTCGCCCTCGGGGGTCAGCCGGATGGACTGCGCCCGCCTGTCGAGGGGATCCGCTTCCTTCGACACCAGCCCCAGGCCCTCGAGGAACGCGATCTGCCGGCTCACCGACGGCTTCCCGACGCCGATGCACGAGGCAAGTTCGGTCAGCCGGATGGGTCCCTGCTTGCGGATCACGCTGAGCAGCCCGTAGGCGGCGGGCTCCATGTCCGGATGGACCTGGCGTGAGAGCTGATGGGAAATAGACCGGCCACGGCGCCACAGCAGGCTCAGTTGGTCTTCGACGTCGTTCAGGGCGCTGTCGACATCAGGATCGGCGTTTCCGGCGGCGGACTCTCCGGCAGCGTCGGGTGGGTTGCTCATGGCAACCATTCTAGGGTCCCGCGCCGTGAGAGACTTTACTGGTGCGAATCAGTGACTTTTGGCGGCTTATGGACGACGAGTTCGGTGCGGGATATTCCCGCGTACTGAGCAGCTCCCTGGTCCTGGCCGGGGTTGGCGGACGCACGGCGGACCAGGCGCTCAGTGCCGGCATCCCGCCCCGGCAGGTCTGGCTGGCCGTCTGCGATGTCCAGGACGTTCCGCCCGAACGCCGCCTCGGCCGGGATATCAAGCCCCGGGACAACGCCGGACCCAGTTAGCGTCCGGAACGCCTGGAGCACCGTCGCAGGGGACCGCGTCTGACACGCCGCCCCCCTTGTTCGAATATCTGTTCGGATAGGGATATGCTTTTTTTCAGAGCGTTTTCCACATACGCGGCCCCCATCCGCAACTTTGTCGGAGGGTGGCAGTAGCGTCAGTGATGACAGACGAAGGGCCTACACGGCCACTCCACAGCGAGAAAGTATTAGAGGTGTGAATCATGGCCGCAGCCCCGGATCGCCAGAAGGCGCTCGAAGCAGCGCTTGCCCAGATTGACAAGCAGTTCGGCAAGGGATCCATCATGCGGCTCGGCGATGAAACCCGTGCCCCCATCGAGGTGATTCCCACCGGTTCCATCGCCCTGGACGTCGCCCTCGGCATTGGCGGACTGCCCCGCGGCCGTGTCGTTGAGATCTACGGGCCGGAATCTTCCGGTAAGACCACCGTCGCTCTGCACGCGGTCGCCAATGCGCAGCGCAACGGCGGCATCGCCGCCTTCATCGACGCCGAGCACGCCCTGGATCCCGAATACGCCGCCAAGCTCGGCGTTGACACCGACGCCCTGCTGGTTTCCCAGCCGGACACCGGTGAGCAGGCCCTGGAAATCATGGACATGCTGGTCGGCTCCGGCTCGCTCGACATCGTCGTCATCGACTCCGTCGCCGCGCTGGTTCCCCGCGCGGAAATCGAAGGCGACATGGGCGACAGCCACGTCGGCCTTCAGGCCCGCCTGATGAGCCAGGCCCTCCGAAAGATCACCGGACGGCTGAGCCAGACCAAGACCACCGCCATTTTCATCAACCAGCTGCGCGAGAAGATCGGTGTTTTCTTCGGCTCGCCCGAGACCACTACCGGTGGTAAGGCCCTGAAGTTCTACGCGTCGGTCCGCATCGACGTCCGCCGGATCCAGACCCTGAAGGAGGGCGCGGACTCGGTCGGCAACCGGACCAAGGCCAAGATCGTCAAGAACAAGATGGCCCCGCCCTTCAAGATCGCAGAGTTCGACATCATCTACGGCCAGGGCATCTCCCGTGAGGGCGGCATCATCGATATGGGCGTCGAGCACGGCCTGATCAAGAAGTCGGGCTCCTGGTTCACCTACGACGGCGACCAGCTCGGCCAGGGCATGGAGAACTCACGCCGCTTCCTGCGCGACAACCCTGAGCTGGCTGCCGAACTCGAGCGCCTGATCAAGGAAAAGCTCGGCGTAGGTGTGAAGGCCACGGCCGAAACCGAGGAATCACCGAAGCTGAAGGCCGTTGACGGCTTCTAGCGACGGAGCCGGCAACGGGTCGGGGTTCCAGCGGTGGAACCCCGACCCGGCTGCCGCCAGTGACGTCCCGGCCGGTTCCGACAGGCGTGAGTCGCGGGGTTCACGCACCTCGCGCGGTTCCCACGACTCGCGAGGTTCCTACGACTTGCGCGGTTCCCACGACTTGCGCAGTTCGCACGGCTCGCGCGGTTCCCGCGGCTCCGCTGTGCCGGCTCCGGAACTCGATCCTGAGGCAGATCCCGCGGCCGTTGCCCGGGCCATCGTGCTGCGGCAACTGACGAATTCGCCCAAGAGTCGGCGGGAGCTTTCGCGGAAACTAGCCGAGCGCAACGTTCCCGAGGACGTAGCCGAGGCCGTGCTGGACCGCTTCGAGGAAGTGCGGCTGGTTGACGATACCGAATTCGCCGACATGTGGGTCCGCAGCCGGGCCCAGACGCGCAAGCTTGCCAAGGGGGCCTTGCGGCGCGAACTTGCGGACAAGGGCATCGACCCGGAAACCGCTGCCGGCGCGCTGGAGCAGCTCAGCGACGCCGACGAAGAGGCCGCCGCCCGCGAGCTCGTGGAGCGCAAGCTGCGAGGTTTCACCGGCGGTGAGGACCGTGCGGAACGCGACAAGGTCACCCGCCGGCTCGCGTCCATGCTGGCCCGCAAGGGATACCCGCCATCGCTCGCCTTCCGCATTGTCGGCGACGTGCTCGACGCCGTTGCCGGCAGCGCCGCGGCAGGGGACTGAGCACCTAGCCGGCGGCCTGCGCAAGCCATCGTGCCGACCCGTTACCCTTAACAGGTGAGTTTTACCATTCCCTCCCCGGCAGCCGGCACCACGTCTCAATCAGCCTCCCCAGCAGCGTCTCCGACCGCCAGCACAGAGGCCGCAGCCGCAGGGCACAGTTCCGGGCCCGCCCAGCCGCGTACCTACCAGGTGCGCACCTTCGGCTGCCAAATGAACGTGCACGATTCCGAGCGGATGGCAGGCATGCTGGAGGCCGCGGGCTACGTTCCGTCCGCCGGCGAATTGGCCGACGTCGTGGTCTTCAACACCTGCGCCGTGCGGGAGAACGCAGACAACAAGCTGTACGGCAACCTCGGCATCCTGGCCCCGGTGAAGGCAGCGAACCCCGGCATGCAGATCGCCGTCGGCGGCTGTCTCGCGCAGAAGGACCGGGAGACCATCCTGAAGAAGGCTCCATGGGTGGACGCGGTCTTCGGAACCCACAATGTCGGGGCCCTGCCGGCACTGCTCGACCGCGCCCGGCACAACAGCGAGGCCCAGCTGGAGATCCTCGAGTCCCTCGACGTCTTCCCCTCGACTCTTCCGACCAAGCGCGACTCCGTCTATTCGGGCTGGGTCTCGATTTCGGTCGGGTGCAACAACACCTGCACCTTCTGCATCGTCCCCGCCCTGCGCGGCAAGGAAAAGGACCGTCGCCCGGGGGACATCCTGGCCGAAATCCAGGCGCTGGTGGACGACGGCGCCATTGAGGTAACCCTGCTGGGTCAGAACGTGAATTCCTACGGCGTCGAGTTCGGCGACCGGCAGGCCTTTTCGAAGCTCCTGCGCGCGTGCGGTGAAATCCCGGGCCTCGAGCGCGTCCGCTTCACGAGCCCCCATCCGGCGGCCTTCACCGACGACGTCATTGACGCCATGGCGGAGACCCCGAACGTCATGCCCCAGCTGCACATGCCCCTGCAGTCCGGTTCGGACAAGGTCCTCAAGGACATGAAGCGGTCCTACCGATCCACCAAGTTCCTCGGCATCCTGGACAAGGTCCGGGAGAAAATCCCACACGCCGCGATCTCCACCGACATCATCGTCGGGTTCCCCGGCGAGACCGAGGACGACTTCCAGGCCACGCTCGACGTCGTCGAGAAGTCCCGGTTCGCCACCGCCTTCACCTTCCAGTACTCCAAGCGCCCGGGGACCCCCGCCGCGGACCTGCCGGACCAGCTGCCCAAAGCCGTGGTCCAGGAACGCTTCGAGCGCCTCACAGCCCTCCAGGACCGGATCGCGGCGGAGGAAAACGCACGCCAGCTCGGCCGCCGCGTCGAAGTTCTGGTCACCGCCCAGTCGGGCCGCAAAGCCGAGGAAACCCACCGCCTCTCCGGCCGCTCCCAGGACCAGCGGCTGGTGCACTTCTCCGTGCCCGCCGGCGCCGAAGTGCCCCGGCCCGGCGATCTGGTGACCGTGACCATCACCGAAGCGGGCGCGTTCCACCTGATCGCCGACCCCGCGACGGCCGACGACTACAGCCTGCGCCGTTCCCGTGCCGGCGACGCCTGGGACCGTTCCCAGGCCGACTCCTGCGGCGCCCCGGCTGGCCCTGGAGGCAAGACCGGCGCCCCGGGAAGGACGGGCGTGTCGCTGGGCATGCCAAGCCTGCCGGTCCGCGGCCGTTAGCCCCGTGCCGGGCCCGCAAGGCACTGCCCCTGGGACGCCACACGACAAGCCGGTGATCGCCGTCGTCGGGCCCACCGGCTCGGGCAAGTCCGATCTTGCCGTCTCGCTCGCGCTGGAGCTCGGCGGCGAAGTCATCAATGCCGATGCCATGCAGTTCTACCGCGGCATGGACATCGGCACCGCCAAAATCACCGACGCCGAACGCAGGGGAGTGCCGCACCACCTCCTGGACATCCTGGACGTGACCGAGGAAGCCAGCGTCTCAGACTTCCAGCAGCAGGCCCGCGGCCTGATCCGCGACATCCACAGCCGGGGCAAGCGGGCCGTCCTGGCAGGTGGATCCGGACTCTATGTCCGCGCGGCGCTGGACGTCCTGGAGTTTCCCGGCACGGACCCGGAGATCCGCCGCCGGCTGGAGCTGGAGCTTCAGGCGGCGGGACCGGCACCGTTGCGGGAACGGCTGGAAGCCGTGGACCCCGCGTCCGCGGGCAGGCTGGGCGATGCCCGGCGCATTGTCCGCGCCCTGGAGGTCTTCGAACTGACCGGCCGTCCCTTCAGCTCCTTCATGCCCGCCCGCGAGTACTTCCAGCCTGCCGTCCAGGTCGGCCTCGAGGTAGACCGGGAACTGCTCCGCGAGCGGCTGGCGCGCCGGGTGCATTCGATGGTGGACCAGGGGCTGTTGGCGGAAGTCCGCCGGCTGGACGCCGCCGGACTCCGCCACGGCAAGACAGCGCCCCGCGCCCTGGGCTATGCCCAGTTCCTCCGTGTTCTCGACGGCCACTCCACGGTGGAACAGGCCGCCGACGAAACCATCATCGCCACCCGGCAATTCGCGCGCCGCCAGCTGACCTGGTTCCGTGCCGATCCCAGGGTCACGTGGCTGGACTGGCAGGACCCCGATCTGCTGGCGCGGGCCGCTGCCCTGTGCCGGACGCCGCCGGTGCTTCCGCCGGTTCTGCCGCGGGCGTAGCGGTCCTGTCACGGTGACGGAGCTGTCCGGGCAAAACGGTAACCTTGGAGCATGGACGAACCCCAGACCGTAGCCGCTGAGCGTACCGCCGGCAATGCCGTTGCCCTCAGCGGCCTGAAGTTTTCCAAAGGCCACGGAACGGGCAACGACTTTGTCCTGATTGCCGACCCGAACGGCACCTTGTCCATCGGCCCCGAGCACGTTGCGGCGCTCTGTGACCGGCACCGCGGCATTGGCGGAGACGGGCTGATCCGCGCGGTGCCCTCCCGGTTCCTGCCCGAAGGCCGGGAGCTGCTGGCTCTGCACCCTGACGCAGAATGGTTCATGGACTACCGCAACGGCGACGGTTCACTGTCTGAGATGTGCGGCAACGGCGTCCGCGTCTTTGTGCACTTTCTCATCACCGAAGGCCTGGTTAACCTGCCGGCCGGCGGCTCACTCGTCATCGGCACCCGGGGCGGCGTGAAGACGATCGTCCGGACCGCAGCCGGTTACGCCGTCGACATGGGCCCGTGGGAGTTCATCTTCCCGGGCGAGGCGACAGCGCGGGCCATGGACTCGCTCGTCAGCGCCGACGGACTGGAGGTCGCCCGGCCGGCCCTTTCCGTCAGCATGGGCAACCCGCACACAGTGGTGGCCCTGGCCGAAACTGCCGAGCTCGAGGCCACCCGGCTGTTCACGGCCCCGCGGGTGGACCCGACGCCGCCTCACGGCACCAACGTCGAGTTTGTTGTGCCCTCCGAGCCTCTGGTCCACGAGGGCACGGGGACCATCACCATGCGGGTCCACGAACGCGGAGTGGGGGAGACCCAGTCCTGCGGCACCGGTGCCTGCGCCGCCGCCGTCGCCATCCGTCATTGGGCCGGCCAGGGCGCCCCGGACGCCTGGAACGTTCACGTGCCCGGCGGCATCGTCGGCGTGAAATTCTTCGTCGGACCGGAAGGCCACGAACACGTCGAACTCAGCGGTCCGGCCGTGATCGTGGCTAGTGGGACGCTTTCCTGATCCGAAGAATCCGGAACGACTTTGATGTGCTCTCGCGGGTCACGCTGAAGCTGGAATCGAGTTCGGCCGCAAGCCAGCGCTGCAGCGAGTCCGAGCCGAGGTTCTTTTGGACTACGAGCCACGCGGACCCACCCGGTGCCAGCCGGGGAATCCACAAGCGCAGGAGGGCATGCAGCTCGTCCTTTCCGATCCGGATCGGCGGGTTGGACCAGATGGTGTCGAAGCGCAGATCTGGGTCCACGGCCTCCGGCGTGCAGGCAGTCAGGTTGTTCAGGCCCAGCAGCCCGGCATTTTCGTTGGTTAAGGTCACGCAGCGTTCGTTCACGTCCACCGCGTACACCTTGGCGTGCGGTGCCCGCAGGGCCATGGTCAGGGAGATCGGGCCCCAGCCGCAGCCGATGTCGAGGAGATTGCCCTGCGGGGCGGGAGCCGGGACGTCGGCCAGCAGGACGGCCGTTCCCTTGTCGATTCCGTCAGGGCTGAAGATTCCTGAGGAAGTCTGCAGCTGGCGCGTCTCACCGGCAAGGTCCACGGTGAGCGGTTTGCGGGTGAAAGGCCCGGCGGGCTGGGCGCTGAAATAGTGTGCAGACTCCATAATGGGCCAGATTAGTTGGCGGTCCGCCGGATTGGGAAACCGGGGGGCAGCGCCGGCGTCTGCTAGGCTACAAGTCATGATCTTGATCTCCAAGTAGCCGGCACGGGCCTGGCCGTTTCCGCGATTTCCCTCACAGCAGGGTCCTAGCGGCCCTAAGCACCGCCCCGTTCCGCAGCGACGCAGGTACATGCCTTCCGCTCCGAGCGCCACCACAAAGTGAGTTATCCACTTGGCGCCCGAATCACTTGGAATCCAGCCGCTCAATTTGGCACTGTCGATCTGGGCACAGTCTTTCCGCAGCATCATCTTCCTGCGGCACTGCATCTGCGCCACTGTATCGCCGGCGCTGAATCTCCGGCGCTGCATCTTTCCGTCACGGCGGACGGCAACTGCCTCACTCTTTCCTCACGCCAGGCGCGTCCGGCGCCTCTCCCTACCCAGCCACCGCTCCGTCAGGAGCCAGTCCTGCCCGTCGGCACCGTTGCCGCGGGCATTCCCGGAGGCCCGCATGACCCCCCGCCGTCAGCCCAGCGCGAATACCGCCCCACAGAGCAACAATGGGCACTATTCTGAAATAGCCGAACCTTCAAAGGAGACCATGACCAGCCACCCCAACACCGGACCCGATTCAGCCGCCCAGGACATGAGTCCTGAGGAGATCCAGGCTGTCATCGACCGGATCCTCTCCAAGGACACTCCCGCCCCGGGCGCAGGCCGCAGGGCCGGCTCCGCCGCCGGTGCGGACACGCAAGGCGGCGCCGACAGCGGTGCCGACGCCGACGGCCAGAAGGGCCTGCTCGGCAAGGCGCAGGCCATCTCGCGCCTGGACGAGGTGTACACCAACTTCGACGGCGACCAGCAGGACCTCGAGGAGCGCCACGCGTTGCGGCGCAAGGCCGGACTGTCCACTGAACTCGAGGACGTCACCGAGGTCGAATACCGGCAGTTGCGCCTCGAACGCGTCGTCCTGGCAGGACTCTGGGTTGAAGGCACCCTTGCCGATGCCGAGAACTCCCTGCGCGAACTGGCGGCCCTCGCCGAGACGGCCGGCTCGGAGGTCCTCGACGGGCTCGTTCAGCGCCGGTCCAAACCCGATCCCGGAACCTTCCTTGGATCCGGCAAGGCGCAGGAACTCAAAGCAATCGTGATGTCCACCGGCGCCGACACCGTGGTGGTCGATGCCGAGTTGGCCCCGTCCCAGCGGCGCGGCCTGGAAGACATCGTCAAGGTCAAGGTGATCGACCGCACGGCGCTGATCCTCGACATCTTCGCGCAGCACGCGAAGAGCCGGGAAGGCAAGGCGCAGGTGGAACTGGCCCAGCTGGAATACCTGCTCCCGCGCCTGCGCGGCTGGGGCGAGTCGATGTCCCGCCAGGCTGGTGGCCAGGTGGGCGGCGCCGGAGCGGGCATGGGTTCGCGTGGTCCCGGTGAAACCAAGATCGAACTGGACCGCCGCCGGATCCGCACCCGGATGGCGAAGTTGCGGCGTGAAATCGCTGCCATGAAGCCGGCCCGGGAGACCAAGCGCGCCAACCGCCGTCGTAATGCCGTCCCGTCGGTCGCCATCGCCGGGTACACCAACGCCGGGAAGTCCTCGCTGCTGAACCGGTTGACCGACGCCGGCGTGCTGGTGGAGAACGCCCTGTTCGCTACCCTGGACCCCACGGTGCGCAAGGCCGAGACGGCCGACGGCCTGGGTTACACACTGGCGGACACCGTGGGATTTGTCCGCTCGCTGCCCACCCAGCTCGTGGAGGCGTTCCGCTCCACCCTGGAAGAGGTGGCCGACTCGGACCTGATCCTGCACGTGGTGGACGTGTCGCACCCCGATCCGGAAGGCCAGATCGCCGCCGTCCGGTCTGTTTTCAGCGAAGTTGACGCCCGGAAGGTTCCGGAAATCATCGTCCTCAATAAGGCCGACGCCGCCGACCCGTTCGTGGTCGAACGGCTCAAGCAGCGCGAACCGCGGCACGTAGTGGTCTCGGCGCGCACGGGTGAGGGCATTCCGGAACTGCTGAAGGCCATCAGTGACGGCATCCCGCGGCCCAGCGTAAAGCTTGAGCTGCTGATCCCGTACAACCGCGGGGACCTGCTCAGCAAGCTGCACGATTCCGACGCCGAGATCCTGAGCCTGGACCACGAGGAAACCGGGACCCGCGCTGTGGTGATGGTCCGTGAAGGACTGGCCGCTGAACTGGATCCCTTCATCAGCAATGACTGAGGCTGCGGTGACCAAAGCTGGCGCTGACCGTACGGACGGCAAAACCGCGGACGCGGACACGGACGCGGACACGGCGGAGGCAAAATCGGTGGACGCCGACGGCGGGGGCGGCGAGGAGTTCGTTCTTGAACTGCTCGACCGTGCCGTGTCCGGCATGGGCGGCCAGAGCCGCGACGGACAGCATGAAATGGCCCGGCAGGTGGCGCGCGCGATCGACAGCGGCGACCACCTGCTGGTCCAGGCCGGTACCGGCACCGGCAAATCCCTGGCGTACCTGATTCCACTGATCGCCCACTCGCTGACCAGCAACAAGCCCACCTTGGTCTCCACCGCCACCCTGGCGCTGCAAACCCAGATTGTTGGCCGGGACCTGCCCAGGCTGCTGAAGACCATCACGCCCGCCCTGGAGCGCCCCGTCAAGGTCGCCCTGGTGAAGGGCCGGGCCAACTACGTGTGCCGGCACAAACTCGAGGGCGGCTTCCCGTCCGAAGAACCCTCCGAGGGGCAGCTGTTTTCCCTTGGCGAGGACACCAGCGTGCCGCACTTCGCCGCCGCGCTCGGGGGCCCGTCCTCCCAGCTCGGCAAGGAAGTGGTCCGCCTGCGCGAGTGGGCCGAGGAGACGGCCACGGGGGACCGGGATGAACTGATGCCCGGGGTCACGGACCGGGCCTGGCGACAGGTCTCCGTCACCTCCATGGAATGCCTGGGCGCGCAAAAGTGCCCGCACGCTGCTGAGTGCTTCAGCGAACTGGCCCGCCAGAACGCCGCGGACGCCGATGTCGTCGTCACCAACCACGCCATGCTGGCCGTCAGCGCCTTCGAAGGCCTGGCGGTCCTGCCCGAGTACGACGTCGTGGTGGTGGACGAGGCCCACGAACTGCAGGACCGCGTCACCGGCGCGGTCTCCGGCCAGCTCTCCGTGGCCATGGTGCACGCCGCTGCCTCCGGGGCGCGGAAGCACACCGGCATCACCGTGGACGCGCTGAACAATGCCGCGTCCCATCTGGAACTGGCCCTTGCCGGAGTCCCCAGCGGGCTGATGCCGAACGGTTTGAACACGGAACAGCTGGACTGCATCGACCAGCTGCGCGACGCCTGCCGTGCCGCGCTGTCCGATTCCAAGGGGGACAGCTCCACAACGGCCGACGGCGGCCGCCAGCTGGCTCGCTCCCGGCTGATGGTCATCCTGGAACTCTGCGAACGGCTCCTGGCCGCGCGGGAAAACCGTGAGGTGGTGTGGTTCTCCCGCAACAGCACCTTTGATCCGGCGCAAGGCTACTCCCAGCCCGACGATAGCGCGCCGGCCTTGATCAACGTTGCTCCGCTGAGCGTTGCGGGGCGCCTGCGTGAGGGATTGTTCGCCGACCACACCGTCATCCTGACGTCGGCGACGCTGGCTATCGGGGCGGCCTTCGAGCCTGCGGCCGGCGGCCTCGGCCTTGTGGGCAGCGGCGCCCCGTGCTGGACCGGCGTCGACGTCGGATCGCCCTTCGACTATCCGAAGCAGGGCATCCTCTATGTTGCCCAGCACCTGCCCAAACCCGGCCGGGGAACCTCGCCGGAGGCCCTGGACGAACTGGAGAAGCTGATCCGTGCCTCCGGCGGCGGCGCCTTGTGCCTGTTTTCGTCCCGGCGGGCGGCCGAGGAAGCCGCTGACGCCATGCGGCCGCGGCTGGGCATGAGCATCCTGTGCCAGGGGGAGTCGAGCATGACGGCGCTTGTGCGGCAGTTTGCCGACGAGCCGGACACGTGCCTGTTCGGCACCATGTCACTGTGGCAGGGCGTCGACGTTCCGGGGGTGTCCTGCCGGCTGGTGGTCATCGACAGGATCCCCTTCCCGCGGCCTGACGACCCGTTGATGACGGCTCGGTCGCGCGCCGTTGCGCAGTCCGGCGGCAACGGTTTCATGTCCGTCTCTGCCACGCACGCCGCGATCCGGCTCGCCCAGGGGGCCGGCCGCCTGATCCGTTCGACGTCGGACAAGGGAGTGGTGGCGGTGCTTGATTCACGGTTGTCCACGGAGCGCTACGGCGGCTTCCTGCGGGCCGCGCTTCCGCCCTTCTGGCCGACCACCGATCCGTCCATCGCCGTGGCCGCCCTCAAGCGCCTTGCGAAGGACGCCGCGAAGGCCTAGCGCTAAAGGGAGCGCAGCACCGAGACGACCTTGCCCATGATCACGGCGTGGTCGCCCAGGATGGGCTCGTACTGGGTGTTTTGCGGCAACAGCCAGGTGTGCCCGTCCCGCTGACGGAACGTCTTGACTGTGGCTTCGTCGTCCAGCAGTGCGGCAACGATGTCGCCGTTCACGGCGTCACCCTGGCGGCGGACCACCACCCAGTCGCCGTCGCAGATGGCGGCATCGATCATCGAGTCGCCGGCTACCTTGAGCATGAACAGTTCGCCGTGGCCCACGAGCTGGCGCGGGAGGGGCATGACGTCCTCCACCACTTGGTCCGCGAGGATTGGCCCACCGGCCGCGATGCGTCCGACAAACGGCACCATGGCCGTGTCGGTGGCGCTGGCCAGTTCAGTGACGGATAGCCCTCCGACGGTGCGGAGGCCGCTGGACTTCCCGACACCCGAGATGGAGGCGGGCCCCTCGTCCAGGGTCAGGGGCATCAGCACTTCCATCGCCCTCGGGCGCTTCGGATCGCGCCGCAGGTAGCCCAGCTTTTCGAGCTGGGAGAGCTGATGGGTGACGCTCGACAGGCTGGCGAGCCCGACGGTATCGCCGATTTCGCGCATGGACGGCGGGTAGCCGTTGTCAGTGACCGAACGCTGGATGGTCTCCAGGATTTTCTTCTGGCGGACGGTGAGGCTCTTAGGGGCCCGTGCGGGCTGGGCGCTCCGTGAGGTTGCCCGTCCGCCGGTGGCTTGTGCTGCCATGTTCGCCAATGCCTTTCCGTTCCGCCCGGTCGCCGTGGCTACTGTCACCGGGAACACCAGGCCTGAAATGTCAGACCCTGCTGATCAACTACCAATGATCGAGTTCACAAGTGGTTGTCTACCCCTCAAAAGTAGGCCAGCCGCAGAGCTTTTTCAAACATTTGTTCTAGCGAGTCTCGACATCGTTCGTTACTAAGTGCTAAAACAGAACCAGCAGGATTCGAAGATGTGTTCGATTCAGAGTTTGGGGAGTCGAACAGATCGTTCGGTTTTATGTTCGAAAGTTTGGCCGGTTGGCGGCGGTAAGTGGAGCACGCCGGGCGGCACCGTATGGTCCAGGAGGGCTCAGTTCATGTCAGCAGCAAGCGCGTCCCACGCCAGTTTGGTTCCCGGCTCTTTTGCCCGCAGCGCTTTTTCGGTCTCCGCCGGCCGATCAAAGCAGCCGCCGCTGCGCCTGACTCGGCGCGGACGCTTCGTCTTTTTTGGTGTCCCGCTGATCCTGCTGGCGGCGCTCATCCTGTCGTTCAGCGGATTCCTCGTTGCTCCGGCCAAGGCGGCGGATTCCGCGGACCAGCTGACGGTGACGCCCGCCATCTCCGTCACAGTCCAGCCGGGGGAGACGCTCTGGGCCATCGCAGGTTCCGTGGCCCCGGAACGCGATCCCCGCGACGTCGTGGCCGATATCGTGCAGCTGAACAACCTCGATGCCGCGCATGTGATGCCGGGCCAGCAGCTGTTCGTCCCGTCGAACTAGCCACCTTGGAACACCGCCTGGCTGTCACAGTTTCAGCGCCCGTGCCGGTTCCACTTAAACTGGTCACGTGACTGACCAGCTTGAGCGCCTCAACCGACTGCCCCTTCGAACCAATTTGCGTGGCCTGCGCCCTTACGGCGCGCCCCAGCTCGACGTCCCCATCCTGCTCAACGTCAACGAGAACACCCATGGCGTCCCGGACGATGTCCGCGCGGCCATCACCGAGGCTGTCAGCGCCGCCGCCGCCGGGCTGAACCGGTATCCGGACCGGGAGTTCACGGAACTGCGGGAGGCCCTCGCCGAGTACCTCGGCCACGGTCTGGGCGCGGAGCACATCTGGGCCGCAAATGGCTCCAACGAAGTGCTGCAGCAAATCCTCCAGGCTTTCGGCGGTCCCGGCCGTACAGCGCTCGGCTTCCCTCCCACGTACTCGATGTACCCGCTGCTGGCGTCCGGCACGGATACGGAATACATCGTCGGGACGCGGGCGGCAGACTACGGGCTCAGCGCGGAATCCGCAGCCCGCCAGGTCCGCGGGCTTCAGCCCAGCATCGTTTTCCTGTGCTCCCCGAACAACCCCACCGGTACGGGACTCGGGCCCGATGTGGTCGAGGCAGTCTACGACGCCGGCGAGGCCAGCCAGACCATCGTGATCGTCGACGAGGCCTACCACGAGTTCGCCCACGACGGCACGCCTAGCGCCCTCGCACTGTTGCCGGGCCGGGAGCGGCTCATTGTCTCCCGCACCATGAGCAAGGCTTTTGCCTTGGCGGGGGCCCGCCTGGGGTACATGGCCGCGGCCCCGGAGGTCGCCGACGCCCTGCGCCTGGTCCGCCTCCCATACCACCTGTCTGCCATCACCCAGGCCACGGCCCTGGCCGCCCTGCGCCACCGGGTGGCTCTCATGGCGGACGTCGCCGACATCAAGCGCCAGCGCGACCGGATCGTGTCCGAACTGACCCGGCTGGGCCTGAAGCCGGCCGCCTCCGACTCCAACTACGTGTTCTTCGGCGGCCTCGAGAACCCCCACGAGGTCTGGCAGGGCTTGCTGGACGCCGGGGTCCTCATCCGCGACGTCGGCATCCCCGGGCATCTCCGCGTGACCGCAGGCACGGAGACGGAAACCACAGCCTTCCTTGAAGCCCTTGAACGCATCCTGAACACTCCCGCCCAGCCGCGGGCTTAAACTTGATGGGGAGCCAGCGCCCCGTCACAGAGTCTTGGCGCGCAGCATTGCCACTGAGCCCGCCTCCTGCCTTCTTCCAAAGGACACACCTACATGAGCAACACCGGATCTACCGCCGCCGAGGGCCGGACCGCCCGTATGGAACGGACCACCAGCGAGTCCTCGGTCCTGGTCGAGATCAACCTGGACGGCACCGGTGTCTCTGACATCCACACGTCGGTCCCTTTCTATGACCACATGCTGACGGCCCTGAGCAAGCACTCCCTGATTGACATGACCGTCAAGGCCTCCGGCGACACCCACATCGATGTTCACCACACAGTCGAGGACGTGGCCATCACGTTCGGCGAGGTGCTGCGCACGGCCTTGGGCAACAAGGCAGGGATCCGCCGCTTTGGCGAGGCGACCGTCCCCCTGGACGAAGCCCTCGCGCAGGCGGTCGTTGACGTGTCGGGCCGTCCGTACCTGGTCCACGCAGGGGAGCCGGCAGGACAGGAATACCACCTGATCGGCGGCCACTTCACGGGCTCCCTGACCCGCCACGTCTTCGAGGCGATCACGCTCCACGCCGGGATTTGCCTGCACATGAACGTCACAGCGGGACGCGACCCCCACCACATCGTCGAGGCCCAGTTCAAGGCTTTCGCACGTGCCCTTCGCGCAGCCGTCGAACCGGATCCGCGCGTCGAAGGCATCCCGTCCACCAAGGGTGCCCTGTGAGCGGCCCGATCCTCCGCGGCGGGGCGATCATCGACCCCGCCGCAAGCACCAAGCCCGCTTCCCCGGAGGGCAAACCCACCGTGACGGTGCTGGACTATGGTTCCGGCAACGTCCGCTCTGCCGTCCGCGCGCTGGAGCGGGCCGGCGCCGAAGTCATCCTCAGTTCCAAGCCTGCAGACGTCCTGAATGCCGACGGGCTCGTTGTCCCCGGCGTCGGTGCCTTCGAGACCGTCATGCGGGAGCTCAAGTCCGTGGACGCGATCCGCATGATCGGCCGCCGCGTCGCGGGCGGCCGGCCCGTGCTGGCTATCTGCGTCGGACTCCAAGTGCTGTTCGAGGCCGGCGTCGAACACGGCACCGAGGCTGAAGGCATGGGGGAGTGGCCCGGCAAGGTGGAGCCGCTGGCCGCCGATGTCGTGCCGCACATGGGCTGGAACACGGTCACAGTGCCTGAGGGGTCCAGGCTGTTCGCCGGTGTCGAAGGCGAGCGGTTCTACTTCGTCCACTCCTACGGGGTGCAGAACTGGGACTTCGAGGTCATCCAGCCCCGGATGGCAGCGCCGCTGGTGACCTGGTCCGAGCACGGTGGCCCGTTCATCGCGGCGGTGGAAAACGGTCCGCTGTGTGCCACGCAGTTCCACCCGGAGAAGTCCGGCGACGCCGGCGCCCGGCTGCTGCGCAACTGGGTCGAGGGCCTGCGGCCTGCAGCGCCAAACCCCACAGCGCCGGAACAGGGTACCCCGAACCGCGCAACCCCGGAACAGACCGCCTAGATGTGGTCCCTGGTGCTCATGGGCCTCGCCGGACTTCTGGTGGGCGGCGCCATCTCCTTCAGGCAACAGAAAAGTCCGCGCTGGGTGCAGATCGTGTTCTACCTCCTGGCCGGAATGTCGCTGCTCGCCGCCTACCTTTTGACCCTGCCGGCGTCCTGACAGTCCCGCCGCCTTCCTAACCACCAATCCCCAAGCTGAGGACACCACGATGACCACCGAATCCCCGCTGCCCGTACTCGAGCTTCTCCCCGCCGTCGACGTCGTCAACGGACAGGCCGTCCGGCTGGTGCAGGGCGAAGCCGGCAGTGAGACGAGCTACGGCACGCCGTTGGAGGCTGCGCTCAACTGGCAGGAGCAGGGCGCTGAATGGGTGCATCTGGTCGACCTGGATGCCGCCTTCGGGCGGGGCTCCAACGCGGAGCTGCTGCGCGAGGTGGTGGGCCGACTCGACATCAAAGTGGAGCTCTCCGGCGGCCTGCGCGACGACGAATCGCTCGAGAAGGCGCTCGACCTTGGCGTCGCCCGCGTCAACCTGGGCACGGCGGCCCTGGAGAACCCGGAATGGACGGCCCGGGTGATCGAGCGTTTCGGCGACAAGATAGCCGTCGGCCTGGACGTCCGCGGCACCACGCTCGCCGGCCGGGGCTGGACCAAGGAGGGCGGGGACCTCTGGGACGTGCTTGGCCGCCTGGAGGAGGCCGGCTGCGCCCGCTACGTCGTCACCGACGTGACCAAGGACGGCACGCTGCAGGGCCCCAATGTCGAACTCCTGCGGCAGATGGTCGAGAAGACGGGAAAGCCCGTGGTGGCCTCCGGCGGCATCTCCAGCCTCGAGGACCTGTTGGTCCTGCGTTCCCTGGTGCCGCTCGGCGTCGAGGGCGCCATCGTCGGCAAGGCCCTCTACAACGGCAACTTCACGCTGCCCGAGGCCCTCGACGTCGCCGGCCGCCGCTAAGGCGACCGTAGCCATGGCGCACACCGGCGACTCCCGTAACCCCCGCCACCCCCATGATCGCGAACCCCGTGATGCAGCGCAGAGCGGGGCGGAAACGGCTCCCGTCCGGCACCTGCCCGGACACATCGCGGCCGCCCTTGCCGGCGCCGGCGGGGCCGCCGACTCCGCCGGGCAACCGTGGGCGGGCCGAAGCCTGTCCGGCGATGACGCGAAGATCCACAATTTCGAAGACGACGAGGGCGCTGCCGACGCCGGCTACCTGGCAGCCATAGCCGGTCTCGCCGAGGGCAGTGCCGATGAGGCAGCCGTGGTGGCCGCGCTCGCCACAGCCCGGGTCTTCGTTCCGATTCTCGCCCAGCTCGCCGAAGAAGGTGAAGCCGTCGGAGCCCACGGGGACGGACTGCACGGGGCTGAACTCCACAGCGACAAACAAGCCGACATGGCACTCGTGACCCTCAAGGCGCCGGACGGGCGGACCGCCATGCCGGTCTTCACCTCGGCGGCGGCGCTGGAGGCGTGGCATCCGGAAGCCAGGCCGGTGGCCGTCTACGCTGCCCGGGCGGCACTGTCCGCGGTCGCGGAATCGGCCGAGTTGCTCGTCCTCGATCCCGGCTCCGAAGTGACATTCGTGGTGCGCCGCCCTGCGGTGTGGGCCCTTGCCCGGCAACAATCCTGGACGCCGTCATACACCGACCCGGAAGTCGCCCGCACCGTCGGGGAGAGCGCGGCGGCCTTCCCGCCGGTCCGGGCCGTTGATGTCCAGCCAGGCGCCGGAGTGGCCGCGGCCACGGCCGATGGCAGGCGGCTGCCCGGCGGGGGAGCCGGCCCGGAACTCCGCGTGGTCCTGTACCTTGAAGACGGACTCGACGCCGCCGGCGTGCAGTCCGTCGTCGCCGGTCTCCAGAACACCTGGGCCCGGAATGAAATCTTTGCCGAGCGGGTTGATTCGATCGAGGTCAAGCTGCAGCGCGCAGCACCATAGCTGACGGCCCAACGGGGACCCCCTGGTGCTGCAGTCGGCAGTACCAGAAGGAACGTACTTTCGTGAATTTCGCGCTTTACCGGGAGCTGCTCTCCATCCGCCCCATCAGGCGGCTCCTGTTGGTCGGGATGATCGCCCGGATACCGCACTCTGCGGCGGGCGTCTTGTTGACCCTGCACATTGTCCTGACCCTGGGCCAGGGCTATGCGGCCGCGGGAGCGGCAGCCGCCGTCATGACGATCGGCATTGCCGTCGGCGCGCCGTGGCGCGGACGCCGCGTCGACACCGTGGGGCTGCGCAAGGCGCTGATTCCGTCCGTCATCTCCGAGACGGTGATCTGGTCGGTCGTCCCGCACGTCTCCTATGAGGTCCTGCTGCCCCTGGTCTTCGTCGGCGGCCTGCTGACACTGCCCATCTTCAGCGTCGTGCGGCAGTCCCTCGGCGTGCTGGCGCCCGGTGGACAGCGCCGCACGGCCTTCGCCCTGGATGCCATCGCCACCGAGCTGGTTTTCATGATCGGCCCCGCGGTCGGCGCCGTCGTCGCGACCAGCGGGCAGTCCGTCCTGGGCCTGACGGTGGTGGGTGTGGCCACGTCCGTCTCGGGACTGTTCCTCATGTGGTTCAACCCGCCCACACGGAGCGCTGCCCCCGATGCCGGGCTCGAGGCCGAAGAGCTCGAATGCGCGGAGGGCGCCGTCGTCGCCGCCGCACCGGCCCACCTGCAGGAAGCCGCGGCCGAACTGGCGCCGCTGGCAGCCGCTGCAGAGGAGCGGCGCCGGCGTGTATCCGGCCTGCGGCACAGGGTGAGCGACAACTTCACGTGGTTCACTGCCGCTGTGGCATCCGTCTTCGCTGTCGCGGCCGGCGCCGGCATGGTCCTGAGCGGCACCGACGTCGGCATCGTCGCGGCCCTTCAGACCGGCGGTCACGAGGCTGAGATCGGCGTCGTCTTCCTCTTCTGGTGCGCAGCCTCGGTGGTGGGCGGCCTGCTCTACGGCGCCATGCACCGGCCCATCTCGCCCATCCTCCTGCTGCTGGGGATGTCCGCGCTGACCATCCCGATGGCCTTCGCAACCGACACCTGGACCCTGAGCCTGCTCGCGCTATTGCCCGGCCTGCTGTGTGCACCGGTGCTGTCCGCGGCTTCGGAAAAAGTGGCCGAGCTGGTTGAGGAAAGCCGGCGCGGCGAGGCTATGGGCTGGTATGGATCCTCGCTCACCGGCGGCGTGGCTCTCGGCGCCCCGCTCGCCGGACTGTTCATCGACGTCATCGGCCCCTCGGCGGGCTTCGTGTCCGTGGGGCTGGCGGGTGTGGCCCTCTGCCTGGTTGGGCTGGTCCTGCAGCGGGCGCGGCGCCGGCGCCTGGCAACGGTCTGAGCGTTCGCCGAAGGGCCGTCGACGGCCGTTAACGACGTCGGCGGGCGGACCTGGCTGGTCCGCCCGCCGGCGTTTATTGGCTGGGAGCTTTAGTTGACGGCGCCCGTGTACTTCTCGCCCGGACCCTTGCCCGGGGCGTCCGGGATGGCCGACTCTTCGCGGAAAGCCAACTGGAGAGAGCGCAGTCCATCGCGCAACGGACCGGCGTGCTGTGAGCCGATTTCCGGCGCAGCGGCGGTTACCAGGCCGGCAAGGGCAGTGATCAGCTTGCGGGCCTCGTCCAGGTCCTTGAGTTCCTGGGCATTCTCCTCGGCGGCGAGGCCGAGCTTCACTGCGGCGGCACTCATCAGGTGCACGGCGGCGGTGGTGATGACTTCGATTGCTGGGACTTCCGAGATGTCGCGGATCTGTGCCGCGACGTCGGCCTGGGCGGCCGCTGACTCGAAAACGTGGGAATTACGTTCTGATGTGCTCATGCTGGTAAGCTTGTCACAGACCGACTGAATGTCGTTATTCTCAGGCTCTTGTTGAATCAGTGTTTCTGGCTGGTGTTAGAGCCGGAAGTTGGCGGCCGGCGACGCATATGTGCGTTGAACGGGCGTCTTTCTGTAGGATTGGCATTTAGTTTGCAAGCGGAGTTCTCTCCCACCCGCGTCAGCCGCGAAACTTCCTTCGGGAAGCCCCTCCCTCTGGGAGTCAAGGTTGCCGGGTACCTGGTCGGGCATTACCTCGGACTCCGGTCCGAAGGATGTGCATGCCGCCTCGCTGAGGCCGGCTACTCCGATCTCGAGGCCTTCGATTGCTCCGGCAATTGGGGGCCTTCTCTTTTTGCCGGTGGAATACCCCTCACGAACACAGGAGCTTTAACATTAGCGAGCCAAGAATCAATGAGCGTATCCGCGTCCCCGAGGTGCGGCTGGTCGGCCCTGCAGGCGAACAAGTAGGAATCGTCCGTATTGAGGATGCCCTGCGTTTGGCTGCCGAGTCCGACCTTGATCTCGTTGAAGTTGCACCGCAGGCCAAGCCTCCGGTGTGCAAGCTGATGGACTTCGGCAAGTACAAGTACGAAGCCGCTGTCAAGGCGCGCGAGGCCCGGAAGAACCAGACCAACACGGTCCTGAAGGAAATCCGTTTCCGCCTGAAGATCGACACCCACGACTATGAAACGAAGCGCGGCCACGCGCTCCGCTTCCTGGGTGCCGGCGACAAGGTCAAGGCCATGATCCAGTTCCGCGGCCGTGAGCAGCAGCGCCCCGAAATGGGCATCCGTCTGCTCCAGCGCTTCGCCGAGGACGTCGCCGAAGTAGGCGTTGTGGAGTCCAGCCCGCGGATCGATGGCCGCAACATGGTCATGGTGGTGGGCCCGCTGAAGAACAAGGCGGAAGCCAAGGCAGAGGCGCGCCGCGCAACGCAGCGTGCAGAAGCCAAGGCGGAGAACGAAGCCAAGGCATCTGCCCGTGTGGATGTCTCAGGTGGCAACGCACCGCTGACCCAGTCGCTGTCGGATCTCCTGCCGGAAGGCTTTACCGCTGCGGCCGAGGCTCCAGCGACCGAGGCCCCCGCCACAGAGGCGCCGGCGGTCGAGGAGGTCAAGGCCGAAGAGACCGCTGCCGCTCAGGCGCCGGTTGACGAGGCCGCGGCTGCCGAGGCTCCGGCCCAGGAAGCACCGAAGGAAGCTGCTCCGAAGGCGGCCGAGAAGCCGGCAGAAGCCAAGGCTCCCGCGGCTCCGAAGGCGGCCGAGAAGCCGGCAGAAGCCAAGGCTCCCGCGGCTCCGAAGGCGGCCGAGAAGCCCGCCGTAGCGAAGGCTCCCGTGGCTCCGAAGGCAGCCCCGGCGCCTGCAGCCAAGGCGACTGAGGAAAAGGCTGCTCCGGCCGCCCCGGCTGCAGCCCCGAAGCCGGTTGCTGCTCCGAAGCCGGTGCCGAGGCCTTCAGCGCCGAAGCCCGCCGCGCGGCCGGCCGCCCCCCGGGCCGCGGCCAAGCCTGGCAGCAAGAAGACCAACTAGTTCACGGCTGCCGGACAGCAATGTCCGGCAGCAAGCAACCAGCACGCCGCCCGCAGGGGCGGCTGCACGAAAGAGCTGCAGACTTTTCTGCGGACACGTAAGGAGATCGGTTCCCATGCCGAAGATGAAGACCCACAGCGGTGCTAAGAAGCGCTTCAAGCTGACCGGTAGCGGCAAGCTGCGCCGCCAGCAGGCCAACCGCCGCCACTACCTCGAGCACAAGTCCTCGCGGCTGACCCGTCGCCTTGCCGGCGACAAGATCGTCTTCAAGGGCGACGCCAAGGTCATCCGGAAGATGCTCGGCATCTAAGTTCCAAGTTCCCTGACGGTTCGCCACCTGGCGGCAGTCAACTACCAAAAAGGCTTCTCAGGCCAGCCGGACTACTTCCGGCAGTAGACGCTTGGGATCAGAATTTTCGAAGGAGTACGCACGTGGCACGTGTGAAGAGGGCGGTAAACGCCCACAAGAAGCGCCGGGTTATTCTCGAACGCGCAAAGGGCTACCGCGGGCAGCGTTCACGCCTGTACCGCAAGGCCAAAGAGCAGCTGCTGCACTCGTTTGTGTACAGCTACGGCGACCGCAAGAAGAAGAAGGGCGACTTCCGCCGTCTTTGGATCCAGCGCATCAACGCTGCATCCCGCGCCAACGGCCTGACCTACAACCGCCTGATCCAGGGCCTGAAGGCCGCTGAGGTCGAGGTTGACCGCCGTATGCTGGCCGAGCTCGCCGTTTCCGACGCCAACGCCTTCGCCGCGCTGGTCCAGGTCGCCAAGAACGCGCTGCCCGCCGACACGTCCGCCCCGGTCGTCCAGGCCGAGGCCGCTGCCGCTCCGAAGGCTGCCAAGAAGGCTCCGGCCAAGAAGGCTCCCGCCGAGGCTGCCAAGTAGTTCCTGCAGTCGTCCAAGGACTGTTCGTTCAAGAACCGGCTGCGAGAGCAACTAAGGTTCTTATATGAACCAAACCGGGCGCCCGCAAGACTTTCCACTCTCCAATCCCCGAGCCGATCGGGTGCGGGACGTGGCAAAGCTTGCCGGGCGCCCGGCCCGTTTAAAGCGCGGGCAGTTCCTGGCCGAAGGCCCGCAGGCGGTGCGTGAGGCCCTGGCCCTGCACCAGAAGCGGGTTGCTGCGGGGGAGCCCGGAATCGTCCGCGAAGTGTTCGCGAGTGAGGCGTGCCTGGACCGGCATCCGGAACTGGAGAAACTGGCCGAGGGAACCAACGCCCGGCTGGCCACTGATGATGTGCTCGCCGCCATGGCGGACACGGTCAACCCACAGGGAATCATCGCCGTCTGCGCGTTCCTCGATGTCACCCTCGACCATGTGCTCGATGCTGCACCGAAGCTGGTCGCCGTCCTGTGCCAGGTCCGCGACCCCGGCAACGCCGGGACCGTCCTGCGCGCGGCCGATGCGGCCGGTGCTGACGCCGTCGTCCTGACCGGCTCCAGCGTGGATATCTACAATCCCAAGGCGGTCCGTTCGACGGCGGGCTCGCTCTTCCATCTGCCGATCGTCCTCGGCGCCGACGTGGCGGAGCTGGTGGCCCGCTGCAAGGAGCGGGGGATCGGCGTGCTCGCTGCCGATGGCTACGGCCAGCTGAACCTGGACCGGCTCCAGGACGAGAATGCGGCCCGCCGGCTGGGGGCCTCAGCCGCTGAATCGGCGTACGCCCTGGAGAAGCCCACAGCCTGGCTCTTCGGCAACGAGGCGCAGGGCCTGTCCGAGGACGAAATCGCCCTGGCCGACCACCGCGTCGCCGTGCCGGTCTACGGGGAAGCGGAAAGCCTGAACCTCGGCACAGCGGCCACGGTCTGCCTCTACGCCAGCGCCCGCTCCCAGCAGGAATCGTAAGGGCCCGGGCAGGCACATCCCGTCCGGCAAGCACGTTCGACCGGACCGGGCAACCAAAACCGGGCAACAAAAAAGCGGGGCCCGCCTAAAGGTGGGCTCCGCCGTCGTACTCTAACTGCCGCCGCACGCGAAGTGCGGGTGGCTTGCAGACTATGGAGTGGTCTTGTTGCGTCCTGTGATGGCGCCGTAGATGCCTGCAACCGCGAGGCCGCCGACAATGGCCAGGAGCCAGGAACCGAGGTTCCAGAATTCCATCTTGCCGCCACCGAACAGAAGATCGCCGATCCAGCCACCGACAATGGCTCCGACGACGCCGAGAACGAGGCTGGTGACCCAACCGCCGCCGACCCTGCCGGGCATAACTGCCTTGACGATTGCACCTACTATGAGTCCGAGAATGATCCAGCCAAGAAAGCCCATGTCTCCTCCTACATTTTAGTCGGCATCCAAATTGTGAATCCCGATTATGGCTTCAAGCTAACATAGGCCCGATGCCTTGTCAGCAGTGAAGTGCCCAATCGTTACGTGGCCGCACCGGACCCTTCCGCGGTTCGGCGGCCGCCCCGAAACGGGTACGGTATTCATTGGGCACCGGGTATTCCCGGGCCCGGTGTACACCGGGGAAGAACCCGAAAAGGAGAAGCTCACGTGGCTGCACATGGCGGTACCAAGGCGATAGTTGCGGCACTGGCCGCCAACCTGACCATCGCCGTTTTGAAGTTCCTCGCCTACTTTCTGACCCTGTCGTCCTCCATGCTCGCCGAGGCGATCCACTCGGTGGCAGATTCCGGCAACCAGCTGCTGCTCCTGATAGGAGGCAAGCGCTCCCAGCGGGAAGCCAGCCCCGAGCATCCCTTCGGCTACGGCCGGGAGCGCTACATCTATGCCTTCATCGTCTCGATTGTGCTGTTCAGCGTCGGCGGCCTGTTTGCCCTGTATGAGGCATGGGAAAAGATCCAGCACCCGCACGCCATTGAAGGCGACTTCTGGTGGGTGCCACTAGCCGTGCTGGTCGGGGCGATTATTGCCGAATCGTTCTCGTTCCGGACGGCGATAGCTGAATCCAACCCTCTCCGCGGAAAGCAGAGCTGGGCAAAATTCATCCGCAATGCCAAACAGCCGGAACTCCCGGTGATCCTGCTCGAGGACTTTGGTGCCCTCGTGGGCCTGGTGTTTGCCCTCTTCGGTGTGGGGCTAACGCTCATCACCGGAAACGGCATCTGGGATGGGCTTGGTACCGCCATGATCGGCCTGTTGCTGGTGGCCATCGCGGTGGTTCTGGCGATGGAGACCAAGTCCCTGCTGCTGGGCGAGTCGGCAACCCGCGACGACGTCGCCAAGATCCGGAGCGCCATCGAAGCCGACGGCACGGACATCATCCACCTGAAAACCATGCACCTGGGCCCGGAGGAGCTGCTCGTGGCGGCGAAGATCGGCATCGGCCGCACGGACTCGGGCCAGGACATTGCGAAGGCGATTGACGCCGCAGAGATCCGCATCCGCGAGGCCGTTCCGATCGCGCGCGTCATTTACCTGGAGCCTGATGTGCAGCGAGTCAGCTCGTCCTGATCCCAGGGCACTGCCGGTGCGGCAGTTGGCTGCCAGGCAGTAAGAGGCAGTGCACAAAAGAGAGGCAGTGCACAAAGAACGGCAGTCCGGTCCAGTATTTACTGGGCCGGGCTGCCGTTCTTTTGTGCGCGTGCCCGGTTGCTGGGGCTCCGCTGCAAACAGGTGGTCAGGCGACCAGAGGCCGACGGCGTTCCACCGCGCCACTGACCGCGGCCACGCCAAGGCCCAGGACGGCAAGGACGGCACCCACGAGCGCGGGCGCGACATAACCCCAGCCCCAGGCGATGACCACGCCGCCCAGGAAGGCGCCGAGGGCGTTGGCGACGTTGAGCGCCGCATGGTTCAACGAGGACGCGAGCGACGGCGCGTCCGGGGAAGCATCCAGGAGCCTGGTCTGGAGCGCCGGAACCAGCATGGACCCGGCGGCGCCGACCACGAAGACCATGGCCAGCGCGGACCAGGCCCAATGCACGGCAACGGCATAGACCACGAGGGCGACGGCCGTGGCAGGCAGCACCCAGTAGATGGTCCCCATGACGGACCTGTCCGCGATCCGGCCACCGATGATGTTGCCCACCACCATGCCCACGCCGTACAGGGCCACCACCAGCGGCAGCCAGACCGCCGGGAGGCCCGCCACGGACGTCATGGTGTGGGAGATGTAGGTGTAGGTGGCGAAGAAACCGCCGAAGCCGACGATGCCGACCAGAATGGCGAACCACACCTGGAGCCGCTTGAGCGCGCCGAGCTCGCGGCGGAAGCTGGCATTGGCGTGAGGCTTCTGGAACGGGACGAACTTCCACAGCATGACCAGGGTGATGAGGCCGATCAGGCCGACCAGCAGGAACAAGAGCCGCCACCCGTAGCTCTGGCCAAGCCAGGTGGCGAAAGGGACGCCGACAACGTTGGACACGGTCAGTCCGGCCATGACCATCGAAATCGCCCAGCCGCGCTTGGTCGGCGCCACGAGGGAAGCGGCGATCACGGCGGCGACACCGAAGAAGGCACCGTGGGGCAGTCCTGCGGCAAACCGGGAGACCAACATGGAGCCGTAGTCCGGGGCCAGGAAGGAACTGAGGTTGGCGATGCTGAAGAAGAGCATGAGCCCCAGGGCAAGGTACTTCCTCGGGAGTTTGGCGCCGACGGCGGCCAGTACGGGCGCCCCGACAACGACGCCGAGGGCGTAGGCCGAGATGAGGTGGCCGGCCTCCGGTGTGGTGATATCCAGGCCTTGCTCGATCTCCTTGAGCAGGCCCATCATGGTGAATTCTGTGGTGCCAATGCCGAATCCGCCCATAGCCAGGGCAAGGATGGCCAGGGCGAGGTTGCGGGTGCCGGTCTTGGACGGCGCCGGAACTTGTGTGGTGGTGGAAGTCATTCGTCTTTTCGGGTGGTTTCCGGGAATGCCGGGAGGAAGCGGCCAAATAAATATGCTTTAAAGAACGGGGAGGGGGCGCCGGATATTCCGCAGATGCTCGGGCGGCGGCCCTTCCATTGTCCCTTAACCCGTCCGTCGGCCGGGTGTGGCCGGCCGACGCCACCAGGGCCGCGCTTAGACTTGGGGCGTGACTGGACTTATCGACGTCGTTGGCGGCGCAGTAGTGGACTCTCTGGCGGCTCCCGGCAAGCTCCTTGTGGCGCGGCGCACGGCGCCGCCGCAGTTTGCCGGAATGTGGGAGTTCCCGGGCGGAAAGGTGGAGCCGGACGAAGCGGCCCAGGACGCGCTGCACCGCGAGCTCGAGGAGGAGCTGGGCGTGCGGGTGCGGCTCGGATCCGAGCTGCCCGGCGCCTCGGCCGCGGGCTGGCCGCTCAACGAGAAGGCGGCCATGAGGGTCTGGTTCGCCGAGCTCGCCGGTGGAGAGCCCCGGGCCCTGCAGGATCACGATGAACTGCGCTGGCTGGACCTGCGCAACCCCGGCGAAGTCCTGGACCTGCCCTGGATCCCGGCGGACTTCCCCATCGTAGAGGCGCTCCTGGCGGCCGTTACGGCCGCCAGGCCGCACGGCGTGGGAGCAGAATTGCGCCGGTGACCACGGCCCTCCGGCGGCCACGCGGGAGCCTGCCTCTCGCCAAACAGTCAGGCATGTGCCTACTCTGAACGCAATTGAGAGGGGTGGCCCGTGCAGGTCGGTGTCGGACGGGAGCCGCGAGCCGGTGAACGCCGGGTCGCGGCCACACCGGAGACGGTGCAGCAGCTGGCGGCCCTCGGGCTCAATCTCCTGGTCGAGAGCGGCGCCGGGAGCGAGGCGGGGTTCGCCGATGCCGCCTACAAGGAGGCCGGCGCCACCGTCATTTCCGAACTCCCGATCGCAGGGCTGGACGTCCTGCTGCACGTCCGGCCGCTCAGCCCGCAAACCGCGGCGAGGCTGCAGCCCGGTGCCGTCACGATCGGCCTTGCATCGCCGGCGTCGGAGCTGCCGACAGTCCACGCGCTCGCCGCCGGGGGAATCACTTCCTTCGCCCTGGAACTGCTGCCCCGTATCTCGCGTGCACAGTCGATGGACGCGCTCAGCTCTCAGGCCTTGGTCACCGGCTACCGGGCCGTGCTGGAAGCCGCGGTGCGGTATCCGCGGTTCTTCCCCCTCTACATGACCGCTGCCGGCACCATTGCGCCGGCAAGGGTACTGGTCCTCGGGGCCGGCGTTGCCGGGCTGCAGGCCATCGGTACGGCGAAGCGGCTTGGTGCCCGCGTTGCGGCCAACGACATCCGCGCCGCATCCGCCGATGAGGTCGCCTCGATGGGTGGCAGTTTCATCAACCTGGATCTCGATGCGGCGGCGGAGGGCAGCGGCGGCTATGCCCGTGACCTGGGCGAGGATCGGGCGCACCGCCAGCGCACGCTCCTGGCTCCGCACGTCGCGGCCGCGGACGTCCTGATTACCACGGCGGCCATCCCGGGCCGCCCGGCTCCCGTGCTGGTGACTGCCGACATGCTGGCCGGCATGCGGGCCGGGTCTGTCGTCGTCGACCTCGCGGCGGAGTCCGGCGGCAACGTGGAGGGTGTGGTCGCCGGCCGTGACATCCAAGTACCGGTCGACGGCGGCACGGTCACCCTCGTGGGCCTGCAGGACGCCGCGTCCGCCATGCCGACAGACGCGTCCCGGCTCTTCGCCCGGAACGTCAGCAATTTCCTGGCCCTGATCACCGACAGCGGCACGGTTGTCCCCGACTTTGACGACGACGTGGTCGCCGGAACGTGCCTGACCCACGCTGGCGCCGTGCGGCATGCCCCCACCGCGGCAGCTTTGGGAAAGGACGCATGATGGGCCCGGTCACGTTGCTGACAGTAGTGGTGCTCGCGGTGTTCGTCGGCTTCGAAGTCGTCTCCAAGGTCACCAGCAAGCTGCACACGCCGCTCATGTCCGGCGCCAACGCCATCCACGGCATCATCCTGGTCGGCGCCATCATCGTGGCCGGACAGGCCAGCGAACCCTGGGTCATCGGCATTGCGCTCCTGGCAGTGGTTCTGGCGACCGTCAACTTGGTGGGCGGTTTCGTGGTCACGGACCGGATGCTGGAGATGTTTAGCGCCCGCAAGCCCGCCCCGAGGCTCGCCGGCAAGCCAACACAGGCCGGCCCCGCGAAGGCGCACCGCGGCCCAGGCGGCAGACACGCCAGCGACGGGCACCTGGGGGAGGGCCGGTGAGCCTCCTGCCCGCCGAATGGACAGCGCTGCTCTACCTGGTGGCAGCCGTTTGCTTCATTCTGGCGCTCAAGGGCCTCAGCTCGCCCAAAACAGCACGCCGCGGCAACGCCGTCGGTGCGGCCGGTGCGCTGGTGGCGGTGGTAACGGTGTTCCTCTCCATGCGGCTGGACAATATTGCGCTCATTCTGGCCGCCATCGCCGTCGGCTGCGCGATTGCCGTCCCCGTGGCCCGGCGGGTGCAGATGACCCAGATGCCCCAACTCGTGGCACTGTTCAACGGCGTCGGAGGCGGTGCGGCGGCGCTCGTCGCCGTCCTGGAACTGGACCATAATGACGATCCGTGGGTCCGCCTGGCGGTGGTCTTCACCATGCTGGTGGGCGCGGTGTCCTTCGCCGGCTCCGCAGTGACGGTGGGCAAGCTGCAGGAACTTATCAGCACCCGTCCGCTGCTGTTTCCCGGGATGCCTGGGGTGATGGCGGCGGCCCTGCTCGGCGCGGTCAGCTCAGCTGTGATGGTCGTCCTGACAGGGTCTGCGGGCTGGTCGCTGGCCCTGCTCGGCCTCGGGCTCGCGGCCGGCCTGCTCCTGGTGCTGCCCGTTGGCGGCGCCGACGTGCCGATCGTGATCTCCCTGCTGAACGCATTCACGGGACTGGCGGTGGCCGCGTCCGGTGTGGTCCTGGGCAACGTCCTGCTGGTCGTCGCCGGAACTCTCGTTGGGGCGAGCGGCACGATCCTGACCAGGGTCATGGCCTCCGCCATGGGCCGGAGCGTCGCCGGCATCATGTTCGGCGCGTTCAAGGGCGGCTCGACGGCGGGTTCGACGGCCGTGAGTGACCGGCCTGTGCGTTCGTCCTCGCCGGAAGACGTTGCCGTCCAACTCGGCTATGCCCAGCGCGTGGTGATTGTTCCCGGGTACGGGCTGGCCGTGGCCCAGGGCCAGCACACCGTGGCGGAGCTTGCCACGGCCCTTGCCGACCGCGGAGTGGACGTGGTGTTTGCCATCCACCCCGTCGCGGGACGCATGCCGGGCCACATGAACGTGCTCCTGGCCGAAGCCGATGTGCCCTACGAGTCACTGCGGGAGCTGGCAGAAGTAAATCCGGAGTTTGCCAACACGGACGTCGCACTGGTGGTCGGCGCCAACGACGTGGTCAACCCGGCCGCGAAGTCTTCGCCCGGCTCACCGATTTACGGGATGCCGATCCTGGAGGTGGTGCAGGCCCAGCAGGTGGTGTTCCTGAAGCGGTCGATGCGGCCAGGGTTCGCCGGCATCGAGAACGACCTCCTGCATGATCCCAAGACCACGCTCCTGTTCGGCGATGCCAAGGATTCGCTGGCCAGGGTGCTCGGCGCAGTCAAGGCACTCTGAGGACCGGGTACGCCCGGCTGCCACCCGCCCAGCAAAGTCCCCGCCCAGCAGAATCCCGGCCCGGCAAAGTCCCGACTCAGAAAAGTGTGGGCTGCGCCGGACTTTGCTGGCTTCCGTGCCCGGCGTGGCCTGGGTGCCCGGTGTGGCTCGCGCGCCGAGCAAGAGCGTGAGCGGCGGTGTCCGGGATGCTCCCGGCGGGATACTGGGCTTCCTCGTCCCGGGCATCATTGGTGAGATCCCTGTGGCTGAAGCCGTGCGAGCCGGAGAAGCCGTGCCGGTCCTTGAAATAGCGGATGCGTCCGGCCAGCCACGCCCGGTATTCCTTCGATGCGTATGACCCGCTGCCGTACAGGCGACGGTACTTTCCGGCCAGCTGCGGATGCTCCCGCGCGATCCACTGCATGAACCATTCACGGGTTCCCGGCTTCAGGTACAGCGCGCCGGCCGTGACCCCTGTGGCGCCTGCCGCAGCCAGCGCCCCGAACAGGGAGTCCAGGGCGTCGTCGCTGTCGGAGAGCCACGGCAGGATGGGCATGGCCATGACGCCGCAGGGCAGGCCCGCCTCCCGCAACCGGGAGATGAGCTTCAGCCGTGCCCGCGGACCCGGTGTGCCTGGCTCTACGGCTTCGGACAGCTCCTCGTTGGTCATGGCGAGCGAGATGCCCACCCCGACGGGCACCTGGGCGGCAGCATGCTTGAGCAGCGGGATGTCGCGGGCCAGGAGCGTGCCCTTGGTGAGGATGGACAGGGGAGTGCCGGAATCCGCGAGGGCGCCGATGATGCCGGGCATGAGCCGGTAGCGGCCCTCGGCCCGCTGATAGGGGTCCGTGTTGGTGCCGAGGGCAACGTGCTCGTGCTGCCAGGATGGCTTGGCCAGTTCCCGGCGCAACACCTCCGCGGCATTGATCTTGACCACCACCTGGCTGTCAAAGTCCAGCCCGGCGTCGAAGTCGAGGTACGTGTGGCTCTTGCGGGCGAAGCAGTAGACGCAGGCATGGCTGCAGCCGCGGTAGGGGTTGATGGTCCACTCGAACGGCATCCGCGAACCGGCGACCACCTTGTTGAGCACCGATTTGGCGGTGACCTCATGGAATGTGATGCCGGCGAACTCCGGGGTCGACACGGACCGCACCAGCCCGGCGAGCGGCAGCAGCGCGTCTGCGGCGGGGATAGTGGCGGACTGGCTCCCGGCGGCGGGGGCGCCGGCTGCCGGCGGATCGACAGCCTGGGCGCCGGGGGAGGCGCCGCGTTCGAGTGCTTGTGCGTCCCATCTCATAGCTACATTCGAATATACGTTCGATCCAAAGTCAAGGACGCTCGCCGGCGCCGCGCGCTCGCGGACCGGCCGGCAGCGCGTCTAGCAATCAGGCCGTCAGTACTCAGGCAGTCAGCCAATCGGGTGAGTGCTCAGTACGCCGAGTCGGTCGATCGGTCAGGCGTTCAGTCAGTCCACCAGTTCCCACACGACGTTGACTGTGGCCGTGACGCTCGACTCGCCGGCCTCAACGCTGAGCGATTCTGCCGCCACCGCCCGCTGCATCTTCGCCATCGGAACGGGCGCCTGGAAGCCGGTCTGCTGCGTGAGGGAAAGTACCCTGCCCAGGCCAGCGCCGGACAGGGCGGCATAGTGCGCGGCGGTGGTGCGGGCATCCTGCCAGGCGGCCTCCCTTGCCCGGGCCTCCACCGGGGCGGGATCCGCGAAGTCGAGGCTCAGTCCGTTCAGCCGGACGGCGTCCCCGCCGGCGGCAACAGCCGCGGCAATGACCTGTGAGGAGGCGGCCAGGCTTCGAATCCTGATCGTGAGTGTGCTTGAGGCCAGGTAGCCGGTCACGATCTGGCCCCGGCCGTCCTGCCAGTTCACCTCTGCCCTGACGTTCAGCCCGGAGGTGGAAATGTCAGCGCCGGCCACCCCGTTCTCGCGGAGCGCTGACGTGACGGCGGCCGACCGTGCCCCTGCGTCGCTGTAGGCCTCGGCCACGGTCTCCCGGCGGCATTCAAGGCCGACCGACAACGTCAGCAGATCCGGCGCCGCCTCCGCAGTGCCGGTTCCCGTTACCGAGATGCTTCTGGGATTCTCTGTCATTGCTTGCCTCCATGATGTTCGGGGACAAACCCGCCGAACCGGCGGGGCCGCGGATCGGACACGGGCATGCCGGGTCGGGGGTAGCCACCGGCTTCCAGTCCGGCGTGGCGCTCGAAGACATTGGCGCTCCCCGGGTTGCCCGTCCGCCAGAGGGACCAGCCCGTTGCGATGAAGTACAGCGGCAGGAACGGCAGCCCCAGGCAGCAGGCGTACTGGGTGCTGTGGCGCTCCTCGTGGGCCAGCAATGCCGGGTTCTCGCCGGCGAATCCCGCGCCCGCGCGGACCAAGACCACGTTGCCCACCGTGAAGGCCGCAGCAAAGGGAAGCCGCCAGCGGTAACGGCTGGCGATCAGCAGCCCGCGCGGGCCGGAGCTGACCCTCGTCCGGGCGCAGGCGGCCACCAACAGGCCCAGCAGCGTGGACCCGTTCAGCATGTTGGCGATCTGCCGTAACCGCTGACCGGACGTCATGAGGCCATCGTAGCGGGGCGGTACCTCCTGCTCCCCATCCAGGGGGTCACGTTCCGCCAGCCGTTGCCGGGCGGCCGACGGCCGTCTACTAGACTGGAGGCAGTGCCCGCCGGAGCGATTTCGGTTGGAACTGGAACAATAAGCCTTGCCGACAACCCGTGCCCCCGCCCTGAACGCGTGGGGCGGGCCGTGGGCATGATCCGACTCGTAGCTAAGAACAGTAGATGACTGAAACTTTGCCGGGCGCCGCCGTCCCGAATCCTTTGGATGAAGCCGCCATTACCGCTGCCGTAGACCAGGCCGTTGCCGCCATCGCCGCCGCCTCGACCCTCGATGAACTTAAGGCCGTGCGCCTCGCGCACACCGGCGAGAAGTCCGCGTTGAGCCTCGCCAACCGGGAGATCGGCGCGCTTCCCAAAGACCAGAAGGCCGCGGCCGGCAAACTCATGGGCGCGTCCCGGGGACGCGTCAACAAGGCGCTCGCCGACCGCACCGCGGAGCTCGAGGCGGAAAACGACGCCCGGATCCTCGTCGAGGAGACTGTCGACGTCACGGCGGCGCCGGGCCGGCGCCGGGCCGGCGCCCGCCACCCGCTCTCCTCGCTGCAGGACCGCGTTGCGGACATTTTCGTCGGCATGGGCTGGGAAATCGCCGAGGGGCCCGAGGTCGAATCGGAGTGGTTCAACTTCGACGCTTTGAACTTCAAGCCGGACCACCCCGCCCGCGACATGCAGGACACGTTCTTCGTCGAACCACCCGAGGCGCACCTGCTCATGCGCACGCACACCTCCCCGGTGCAGGTCCGCTCCATGCTGGAACGCGAACTGCCCATCTATGTGCTGTGCCCGGGCAAGGTGTTCCGCACGGACGAACTCGACGCGACGCACACGCCCGTGTTCCACCAGTTCGAGGGCCTGGCCATCGACAAGAAGCTGAGCATGGCTGACCTCCGCGGCACCCTGGAGCACTTCGCACGCCAGATGTTCGGCGATGAAGCCCAGATCCGGCTGCGCCCGAACTATTTCCCATTCACCGAACCGTCCGCTGAGCTGGACATCTGGCACCCCGGCGCCAAGGGCGGTCCCAGCTGGATCGAGTGGGGCGGCTGCGGCATGGTCAACCCCAACGTCCTGCGTGCGGCCGGCATCGATCCGGACATCTATTCAGGTTTCGCCTTCGGCATGGGCATCGAACGCACCCTCATGTTCCGCAACGAGGTCGGCGACATGCGCGACATGATCGAAGGCGATGTACGTTTCAGCGAGCACTTCGGGATGGAGATCTAACAGTGCGTATCCCCCTTTCCTGGCTGCGCGAATTCGCGCAGGTACCGGCCGGAGCAACGGCCGAAGACGTCATGGCCGAGCTCGTCAAGGTCGGTTTTGAAGAAGAAGCAGTCCACCGCCCCACCGACACCCTCCAAGGCCCCGTCGTGGTGGGCCAGGTGTTGAGCATCGTCAAGGAGCCCCAGACCAACGGCAAGACCATCAACTGGTGCCAGGTCCGGGTTGTCCCCGAAGGTGCGCAGCAGAGCCTCACCGGCAAGGGCATTGATCCCTCCGGCGTGCAGGGCATCGTCTGCGGTGCCCACAACTTCGTCGAGGGCGACAAGGTGGTGGTTACGCTTCCGGGTGCCGTGCTGCCGGGCGACTTCCACATTTCCGCCCGGAAGACGTACGGGCACCTGTCCGCCGGCATGATCGCCTCCGTGCGCGAACTCGGCATCGGCGAGGACCACGACGGCATCCTGGTGCTCTCACGGATCGGGCTCGATCCAGAGGTCGGCACCGATGCGATGGAACTTCTGGGCCTCTACGACCAGGCAGCCGAAATCAACGTGACCCCTGACCGCGGCTATGCGTTCTCGATCCGCGGCGTGGCGCGTGAATACGCGCACGCCACCGGCACCTCGTTCACCGACCCGGCGTCCAAGGTCCAGGTCCCGGAGGCGCTGTCCGGCGGCTTCGGCGTCAAGCTCAACGATGACGCTCCGATCTACGGCAAGCCGGGCTGCGACCGCTTCGTGGCCCGCACGGTGCGCGGCGTGGATGCCACCCGGCCCACGCCGCCGTGGATGGTTTCCCGGCTCCGGCTCGCGGGCATCCGGTCCATCTCGCTGCCGGTGGATATCTCCAACTACGTCATGCTCGAGCTCGGGCAGCCGAACCACTGCTACGACCTGGACAAGCTGGCCGGCGACATTGTCGTCCGGCGCGCCACGGCAGGGGAGAAGATCACCACCCTGGATGCCAAGGAGCGCACGCTCGACGCCGAGGACCTGCTGATCACGGACGCTTCCGGGCCCATCGGGATCGCCGGCGTCATGGGCGGCGCCCACACCGAGGTGTCGGACTCCACGACGAACGTCCTAGTCGAGGCCGCCCACTTCGACGAAGTTTCGATCGCCCGTTCCCGCCGCCGCCACAAGCTGCCGTCCGAGGCGTCCAAGCGCTTCGAACGTGGCGTGGACTGGCACGTGGCCGATGTCGCCGCCCAGCGGGTGGTCGACCTGCTCGTCGAATTCGCCGGCGGTACGGCGGATGCGGCCGGGACCGACGTCGGGACGGCGCCGGACGCCGTCACCATCGACCTGCCGGCCGGGTACGCCGCGGCCCGGATCGGAATCGACTTCACCGAGGACCACATCGTGACCTCGCTCGAAGACCTTGGCGCCGTCGTCGAGAAAAACGGCGGTTCATACACGGTGACCGCGCCGAGCTGGCGCCCGGATCTGGAAACCAAGGATGATCTCACCGAGGAAATCGCCCGGCTGGTGGGCTACGACCAGATTCCGGCAACCCTGCCGGTGGCGCCCCCGGGCCGCGGCCTGACGCGCGTCCAGCAGCAGCGGCGCCGCTTGATCCAGGCCCTGGCCGACGCCGGCCTCACCGAAGTGCTGGCGTACCCGTTCGTTTCCAAGGCCGCCAACGACACCTTCGGCACCCCTGACGAGGGCACGGGACGCGCGGCGCTCAAGCTGGCCAACCCGATCAGCGAGGAGCACGGCTTCCTGCGGACCTCCATCCTGCCGGGCCTGATCGAGGTAGCCAAGCGCAACCACTCCCGCGGCTTCCGCGACCTTGCCCTCTTCGAGGCCGGGCTCGTGTTCCTGCCCGGCGAACGGCTTGGCACTGCCTCGATTCCGCCGCTCGGCGTCAAGCCCGCCGATGAGGTGCTGGACGCGTTGTACGACGGCGTCCCGGACCAGCCGCTGCACGTCGGCGCCGTGCTGACAGGGCACGACACGCCAGCCGCCCCGGGCAACACCCCGCGGGCGTGGGACTGGGCCGATGCGGTGGATGTGGCCCGGATCGCCGGCGACGTGCTCGGCATTGACCTCGTCGTGACCCAGGGCCGGCATCAGGCCTTCCACCCGGGCCGGGCCGCGCAGATCGCGCTGCGCACCGGCGAAGTGGTGGGCTATGCCGGTGAGCTGCACCCGAAGCTGCTGGCCGCCCAGGACATGCCGGCCCGCTCGGTGGCGCTGGAACTGAACGCCGACGCCCTCTTCGAGGCTGCTGCCGACGTGATCGTGGCCCGGCACATCTCGACGTACCCGGTGGCGACGCAGGATGTGGCCCTCGTGGTGCCGCAGGACGTGCCCGCGGGCGAGGTGCTCGCGGCCCTGCGTGAAGGCGCAGGCGAACTGCTCGAGGACGTCGCACTGTTTGACGTCTACGCGGGCAAGGGGATCGAGGAGGGCAAGAAGTCGCTCGCGTTCAGCCTGCGCTTCCGCGCCGAGGACCGCACTCTGACAGCCGATGAGGCATCGGCTGCGCGCGAAGGTGCCGTCGCCGCAGCCCACGAACGCTTCGGGGCTGTCCAGCGCTAACGAAACGGAAGGGCAGGTCATGGCATCACACCTTGTTGTGCGCGCCAGCCCGCCCTTTCGCGTCCCCGGGGCCCCCTCCAACCTCGAACACGCCAACCTCGAACACGCCAACCTGGAGCGCGCCGGCCTGGAACGCGACCTGCAACGCGAGGTGGAACGCGAGTCGCGTTCCCTTCTGGACGGGCCGGAACTGGAACGGGCCCGGGCCATTACCCAGCCGGCGGCCAGGGATGACTTCCTGGCCGGACGGCTCGCCCAGCGGAAGCTCGCCGCCGCGCTGCTGGACGTGCCGGCGTCGGACCTCACCATTTGCTACAGCTGTCCCCGGTGCGGAACCGGCACGCACGTCTCACATGGCCGGCCAGGCTACCTGCTCCGGGGTGCGGCCGCGCCGCTGCTGCTCAGCCTGTCCCGCGCGGCCGGCTGGACCCTGCTGGCCGCGGTCTTGGATCCGGAGCCGGGCCAGCGCCTGGGCGTCGACGTCGAGGATCCTGCGCGGACGGACTTCGAGGGCTTCGACGCCGTCGTGCTGACTCCGGCGGAACGGTTGGACCTGGCGGGGCTGGCCGGCGCGTCGCTGCTGCAGGCCAGGGCCCGGCTGTGGGCACGCAAGGAGGCCTGGCTCAAGATGACCGGCACGGGGCTGCTGACGGCCCCGGACACTGTCGACGTGCGGGAGGGCGGCGTGGATGGCCGGACGGGGCTCCGGGACCTGCCGCCGGCGGAATCCGGCCTGCCCGCGGACCTCGTGGCCGCCGTAGCGCTGTGTTTGTAGCGCACTGCGGATAGCTTCGCAGAACCTGCCGTCAGAACTCCGGCGCTGGCTGCGGGAAGGGCGGGAGGGCCTTCTCGTACAGCCAGGGGTGCAGCAGGGCCTCCGCGTCCAGACCGGTGGTGTGGGCGGCCGCGAGGATAAAGTCGGCAGTGGTTACGGTGCCGTGGCGGAAGCGGTCCGCCCAATCGTGCAACAGGGCGAAGAACGCGAGATCGCCGCAGCGCTCCCGTAGGGCGTGCAGGGTCAGGGCTCCGCGCTTGTAGACGCGGTCATCGAACATCAGCTCCGGGCCGGGGTCTCCCACCAGCAGGTCCTGCGCGCCGGCGGCCAGCCTGCGCCAAGCGGCGCGGGCCCGGTTCGCCACCGTCATGGCGCCGGACTCTTCGGACCAGAGCCATTCCGCGTAGCACGCAAAGCCCTCGTGCAGCCAGATGTCTTTCCAGGTGGCGGTTGTGAGCGAGTTTCCGAACCACTGGTGGGCGAGCTCGTGGGCGATCAGCCGTTGCGAGTCCCAGTCCTGCCGCAAGTGGTTGGGACCCAGGATGGACAGCGTTTGTGCCTCCAGCGGGATCTCCAGCACATCCCCGGCGACTACCACGGTGTACTCCTGGAACGGATACGGCCCAAAACAGTTGGTGAAAGTCCGCATCATGCCGGGCTGGCGGGCCAGCGCGGTCCGGGCGGCGGCCGCCAGGGCCGCGGGAACGGCAGCATACTGCGGGACGTGTCCTGACGGCCGCTCGGCATTGAGCGTCAGGAGCTCATACCGGCCGATCTGGACCGTGGCGAGGTACGTGGCCATCGGCTCGGCCTGCTCATAAACCCAGGTCTCCCGGCTGGCCCTGCTGGTGCGGGAGAGCAGCACGCCGTTGCACACCGCCCGGTAGTTCACGTCAGTGGTCACCGTGATGCGGTAGCTCGCCTTGTCCCGCGGGTGGTCGTTGCAGGGGAACCAGGAGGCGGCACCGTTGGGCTGGCCGGCGACCAGCACGCCGTCGGAGAGCTCCTCCCAGCCCACATCGCCCCACAGCCCGCGGCGGGGTGCAGGGTAGCCCTCGTAGCGGATATCCAGGATGAAGGCCTCGCCCGGGAGCAGCGGCACGTCGGGGTAGACGATGAGCTGCTCGTCCCGCTGGTTGAACCTGCGCACCCTGCGGCCATCGAGCTGGATCTTGGTGGCCCGCAAGCCGGTCAGGTCCAGCACGAGCGCCGACGTCGGGTGTTGGGCGACGGCGTGCAGGACGGCGTGCCCCGCGAGACGGTTGGTGCTGACCCTGTAGTCCAGATCGAGTTCGTACCGCGTCACCCGGTAGGCATTGGTCCCGTGGCCCGGCAGATACGGATCGGGTGAGCCGGCGACGAGGGCGGCCTCCCGGGCAGGCTCTCCGCCGGTGATGCTCCCGCCGCTGCTGCTTGGTGCACTGGTGCTCAATGGGCCGACCTTCGGTTGGAGTGCTGGTGGACGTGCGTGGGCCTACCGGGTCCCGCCGGGCGGTGCCGGCCCGTCCCACGGGCTGACCGGGTTGCCCATCCAGTACGTGCCGGCAGGGACGGTTTCGCCGCGCATGACGAGCGACGCCGGCCCCACCGTGCCGCCGTTGCCGATCCTCGCCTGCGGCAGGATAACGCCGTGCGGTCCCATGGTGGCCCCGTCATCGAGCGTAACAGTGTCGATGCTCATGACACGGTCATGGAAGAGATGGGTCTGGACGACGCACCCGCGGTTCACGGTCGAGTTCCTGCCGAGGGTCACGAGGTCCGCCTCGGGAAGCCAGTAGCTTTCGCACCAGGTACCGGCACCGATTCTCGCGCCGAGCGCCCGCAGCCACCAGACCAGTGCCGGTGTTCCGGTGGCTGAGCGCGCGAACCACGGGGCACTGACCATCTCGATGAAAGTGTCCACGACCTCGTTGCGCCAAATGAAGGAACTCCACAACGGGTGCTCCCCGGAGCGGATACGGCCGACCAGCAGCCATTTGGCCACGACCGCACTGCCCGCCGCCGCGGCACCCGCGATGAGGATCACCACGCCGCCCAGGACGGCGGCGATTCCGTAGTTGAAGACGCTCGCCAACGCGTCAAAGGCGAGCATCACGCCGACGGCGATCGCCACCGTGAGCATGACCGGGACGAACCGGCAGAGCTCCCACAGGGTGCGCGCGACCTTGAGTTTCCGCGGCGGCTGGTAGGTCCGTGTGTCGTCGGATGCGATGGCGGTGCGCCGCAGCCGCACGGGCGGACTGCCTAGCCATGACGTCCCGGACTTCGCCTTGGCGGGGGTTGCTGAGAGCACTGCCACGAGGGAATTCTTGGGGACGCTGCGGCCGGCCGCCGTCATGCCCGAGTTGCCAAGGAAGGACCGCTTGCCGATTTTGGCCGGGGCAATCCGCATCCAGCCGCCGTCCAATTCGTAGGACCCCACCATCGTGTCGTCGGCCAGGAACGCGCCGTCGCCCACGGTGGTCATCCGGGGGATGAGCAGCACCGTCGAAGCTTCCACGTTCCGGCCGACCTTCGCGCCGAGAAGCCGCAGCCAGACCGGCGTGAAGAGGCTGGCATAGATCGGGAACAGCAGGTCCCGGGCCAAATCCAGTACCCGCTCGGTCGCCCAAACCTGCCAGCCGATCCGGCTCCGGACGCGGTAGTAGCCTTCCGCGAGGCCGATGCTGAGCAGCCGGGTGGTGCCAAGGATCAGCAATAGGTTGGCCAGGAACCACGCCAGCGCTGCCGGCGGGACGGACAGTGCGATGGCGGGCAGGGCAGCCGACAGGGAGGCGCTGCCCTGGATGAACGCGAAGACGACGGCGGCCGCCGCGGCGGCGGAGATGTAGGGGATGAGTGCCAGCACCGTGGATGCCGCGGCGAACCCGGCGAACCACAGCCGGCCGATCAGCCGGTGCCCGGGCGGGGAATCCGGCCACGAGCGCCGCGCCTTGCCCCGGCGTCCGGCCGGTGACCCGGCCACGAGCTGCCCGGCCTTGACCTTTCCCATCACGGCCGAGCCGGGCTCCACCTGCGCTCCGGCCCCCACAGTGGCTCCGGGCATCAGTGTGCTGCGCGCGCCCACGCTCGCACCGGCGCCGATCCGAATGGCGCCAATGTGCACACGGTCGCCGTCGATCCACCAGCCGGACAGATCGACTTCCGGCTCAATGTTGGATCCGGCACCAAGCGCCAGCAGCCCTGTGACCGGCGGGAGCGAGTGCAACTGGACGTTGTCGCCGATCTTCGCGCCCAGGGCTTTCGCGTAGTACGGCACCCAGGGTGCACTGGCCAGGCTGATGGCGCCGGCGAGGTCCTGGATCTGTTCGGCCAGCCAGAGCCGCAGGTGCACCCGCCCGGACCTGGGGTAGGTCCCGGGCCCCACATTGCGCAGCAGGATGCGGGCCGCGGCAACGGAGATCAGCATCCGCCCGGCGGGGCTGACAAACACGAGCCAGGACGCGCCCACCCACCACCACGAGATCGTGGGCGCGGCGCTAAATCCGGCAAAGGCGGCCAACAGATTGTTGGCAGCCATCAGGTAGGTCAGCCAGCGCATGCCGACGAGGATGTGCAGGGGGATGCCCATGAGCGTCTGGAACGCCTGGGACTTCCGGGCCGTGGGCCGGACGGTACGCTCCCGGGCGGGGACGGCACCGCCCTCTGGCAGGGACTGACGGGCCGCATCCACCAGGGCGCCCACCCTGGGGGTCGCGTAGATGTCGGCCACCGTGACGGTGGGGTAGCGGACGCGCAGTGCGGACACCAGCTGCGCGGCGGCCAGCGAACCGCCGCCGTAAGCGAAGAAATCGGCGTCGAGGCTCTTGACCGGGCTGCCCAGAACGGCACTCCATTGCTCCACGATCCACTGCGCGTCCGCGGGCAGGTTCAGCGGGGCGGCGTCGGCCTCGGCGGCACCGGTTCCGGCAAGCGGCCAGGGCAGCGCGTGGCGGTCCACTTTGCCGCTGGTCTTGGTGGGCAACGAGTCCACGAGCGTCAGGAGCGGGATCATGGGTGCCGGAAGGCTTTCGCCCAGGAGGTCGCGCGCGGCCGTGAGATCGATGTCCCGGCCCGACACCGCAGCAAGGTAACCGACCAGGATCTGGTTGCCGGCCGCCGTGGTCTGTACCGCGGCGGCCGCGCCGGCGACATCCGGCAGTGACTGCAGGGCGGCATCGATTTCCCCCAGCTCGATCCGGCGGCCACCGAGCTTGACCTGTTCGTCGGCGCGGCCCTGGAAGATGAGGCCCTCGGCTTCGTACCTGACGAGGTCGCCGGAACGGTAGGCGCGGGCCCAGCCCAAGGACGGCATCGGGGCGTACTTTTCCGCGTCCTTGGCCGGGTCAAGGTACCGGGCCAGCCCCACGCCGCCGATGATCAGTTCGCCCACGGCGCCTTCGGCGACCGGCAGCGAGTCCTGCCCGACGACCGCGAGGTCCCACCCGTCCAGCGGCAGCCCGATCCGGACGGGGCCGGGGGTGCCCAGCCGCGCGGCGCATGCGACAACGGTGGCCTCGGTGGGACCGTAGGTGTTCCACACTTCCCGGCCGTCGACGGCCAGCCGCTCGGCAAGGTCCGGCGGACACGCCTCCCCGCCGAAGATCAGCAGGCGGACGCTTTCGAGTGACTCGACAGGCCAGAGAGCGGCCAACGTGGGGACCGTGGAGACGACGGTGATGCCGTGGCTGATGAGCCACGGGCCAAGGTCCATCCCGGTCCGGACCAGCGCGCGCGGCGCCGGCACGAGGCAGGCACCGTGGCGCCACGCCAGCCACATCTCCTCGCAGGAGGCATCAAAGGCGACGGACAATCCTGCCAGCACCCGGTCCTGGGGGCCCAAGGGATCGTCCTGCAGGAAGAGGCGGGCCTCGGCATCTACGAACGCAGCGGCCGAGCGGTGCTGCACCGCGACGCCCTTGGGTGTGCCGGTAGAGCCTGAGGTGAAGATTACCCAGGCGTCGTCCGCAGGGCCGGGCGGCCTGGCATTGGGGAACGGCCGGGGGTGCCTGCTGTCCGTGACAATCTTCCCGCCGGCACGGACGATGCCGGCGACCTGGGCTTCCCCGAAGACCAGCTTGGCCCGCTCGTCCGGGTCATCGGCGTCGACGGGCACGTACGCCGCACCGACCAGCATCACCGCGAGGATCGAGATGTACAGCTCGTTGGTGCCGGAGGGGATCCTGACGCCGATCTTGTCCCCGGCGCCCAGCCCGGCCAGGTGCAGTTTCCGCGCCGTTGCGCGGACTTCGTTCATGAGCTGGGCGTAGCTCAGTGAGCGGTGGCCGTCGTCGAGGGCGGAGGCGTCCGGAAAGCTGGAGGCGGTAGCGGCGAGGATGTCGATCAGCGTCCGCGCCGGCGGGGCGGACAGCGAGCCAGGCAGTTGGGGCTCATGGGCGGGGGCGCCCTCCGCCGTCAGGTTCCGCACCGTGCCGGCGGGTGGGGCGTTGCTCGGGGTCAGCTGTTGCTCGGTCACTGGCGCATTGTCCCTGCATGAGTTGAACGGATGGTGTTGCCCGCGTGGCTAGGGGATCAGGATGACCTTGCCGGTGGTCCGGCGCTGTTCGAGGTCATCGTGGGCCCGGCCGGCCTCGGCGAGGGAATAGCGGGCGCCGATCCGGACCTTGAGGCTGCCCTCGGCAGCGGCGGCAAAGATCTCGTCGGAACGCCAGCGGCGTTCCCTGGCGTCGCGCAGGTAGTGGCCCATGGTCGGCCGCGTGAGGTAAAGGGAACCGCCGGCATTGAGCCGCTGCGGGTCGAACGGCGGGACCGGACCGGATGCCCCGCCGAACAGCACCAGCGTGCCCCGGATCCGCAGCGACGCCAGGGAGCCATCGAAGGTGTCTTTTCCGACGCCGTCGTACACGACGTCCGCGCCGGTGCCGCTCGTCAGGTCCCGGACGCGGTCCGCGAAACCGTCGTAGCGCAGCACGTGGTCGGCGCCGGCCGCAAGGGCCAGTTGCTCTTTTTCGTCCGAGGAAACCGTGGTGATGACCTTGGCCCCCTTGGCTTTGAGCAGCTGGATCAGGAGGAGGCCCACTCCGCCGGCGCCGGCATGCAGCAGCACGGTGTGGCCGGCCTCGACCTTGAAGGTGGAATTGATCAGGTAGTGCGCCGTCACGCCCTGCAGCGGCAGCGCCGCGGCGGTGAAATCGTCCAGGCCGTCCGGAACCGGGAGCGCCTTGTCTTCATCGACCAGGGCGTAGTCCGCGTAGCAGTCGATGCCCTCTGCGGTGGCCACCCGGTCGCCAGGGGCGAAGACAGTGACGCCGTCGCCGATCTCTTCGACGGTGCCTGAGGCCTCGGAGCCGGGGGTGAAGGGGTAGCTGACCTTGTAGACGCCGCTGCGCTTGTAGGTGTCGATGAAATTCACGCCCGCGGCCGCGACCTTGACCAGCAGCTGGCCCGGGCCCGGAACGGGACGGGCTGTTTCGTTGAACTCAAGGACCTCGGGCCCCCCGGCCCGGCCGGCGACAATTGCGTGCATCAGATGACTCCTCTTCCGGGCGGGGCTTCCTGTCCCGGTCCCTTCGACCATCCTAGGGACACCGGCGACAACCCTGAAGAGGCTGGCCGTAACCGGCCGTCACGTGATGCAGGGCCACGGGCGCGACTCCGCCGGGCGCAACCGCATGCATGCATAAATATCGGCATCTATGCATACTCTTGCTGTATAGTCGTTTCTATGACTATTTCTGTTGCCGTTTCCGGGGCGAGCGGTTATGCCGGCGGCGAGGTCCTGCGGCTCCTCGCCGGCCATCCCGACGTCACTATCGGGGCCATCACGGCCCACAGCAACGCCGGTTCCAGACTAGGGGAATTGCAGCCGCATCTCCATGGTCTCGCCGACCGGATCCTGGAAGAGACCAGTGTGGAAAACCTCGCTGGGCACGACGTCGTGTTCCTGGCATTGCCGCACGGGGCGTCCGCTGAGATCGCGGCCCAGCTGCCGGCCGGGACCGTGGTGATCGACGCAGGCGCGGACCACCGCCTCGAGGATGCGCAGGCCTGGGAGAAGTTTTACGGCTCGGCGCATGCCGGGACCTGGCCCTACGGACTCCCGGAACTGCCCGGGCAGCGCGACGCGCTCCGCGGCGCCACCCGGATCGCCGTCCCCGGCTGCTACCCGACCTCGGCCCTGCTGGCACTGACCCCCGGCTTCAGCAACGGTCTGGTGGAAGGCGACGACGTCGTGATCGTCGCGGCGTCCGGCACGTCCGGCGCCGGCAAGGCTGCCAAGGTCAATCTGATTGGCGCCGAGGTCATGGGCTCGATGAGCCCCTACGGAGTCGGCGGCGGACACCGCCACACCCCGGAGATCGAACAGGGGTTGTCCAAGGCCCTCGGCGCGCCCGTCACCGTCTCCTTCACGCCCACGCTGGCCCCGATGAGCCGGGGCATCCTCACCACGGCGACAGCCAAGGTCCGGCAGCAGCCAGGACGCAGCGTCACAGCGGCGCAGTTGCGCGAGGCCTGGTCCGATGCCTATGCCGAGGAGCCGTTCGTGCACCTGCTCCCGGAAGGCCAGTGGCCCACCACCAAATCCGTGCAGGGCTCCAACCACGCCGTCCTGCAGCTCGCCTTCGACGAGCACACCGGCCGCGTGATCGTGTGCTGCGCCATCGACAACCTGACCAAGGGGACCGCAGGCGGGGCCGTGCAGTCCATGAACATTGCCCTCGGCCTGGCGGAAACCGCCGGCCTCAACCTCCAGGGAGTCGCACCGTGAGCATCACCGCACCCAAGGGGTTCCGCGCCGCCGGGGTCACGGCGGGCCTCAAAGCCTCCGGAAACCCTGACCTGGCCCTCGTTGTCAACGACGGCCCGGCCAAAGCCGCCGCGGCGGTCTTCACGTCCAACCGCGTCGCCGCCGCCCCCGTGCACTGGTCCCGCGAGGTGGTCAAGGACGGGCGCGTGGACGCCGTCATCCTCAACTCGGGCGGCGCCAACGCCTGCACCGGACCCCAGGGCTTCCAGAACACGCACACCACCGCGGAAAAGACCGCCGAAGCGCTCGGCGTCTCCGCCACCGACGTCGTCGTTTGCTCCACTGGGCTGATCGGCGAGCAGCTGCCCATGGACAAGATCCTGGCCGGAATCGGCTCCGCCACCGCCGGCCTCGCCGCGGACGGCGGCCCCGCGGCCGCGACGGCAATCATGACCACGGACTCCGTGTCCAAGCAGGCCGTCTACACCGGCACGGATGCAGACGGCAACGAATTCACCATCGGCGGCATGGCCAAGGGCGCCGGGATGCTCGCCCCCGGGCTCGCCACCATGCTGGTGGTCCTCACCACTGACGCCGACGTCCAGCCGGAAATGCTCGACGTCGTGCTCCGGGATGCCACCCGTGTCACGTTTGACCGGGCAGACTCCGACGGCTGCATGTCCACCAACGACACCGTGGTGCTGCTGGCGTCCGGCGCGTCCGGCGTCGTGCCGTCCGCCGCCGAGTTCGGCGCGGGCCTGACCCAGGTCTGCGCCGAACTGGCCCGCAAGCTGATCGGCGACGCCGAGGGCGCCAGCCACGACATTTCGATCCGGACGTTCAACGCCGCCAGCGAGCGGGACGCTGAAGTGGTCAGCCGCGCCGTCGCCCGCTCCAACCTGTTCAAGACCGCAATCTTCGGCAAGGACCCCAACTGGGGCCGCGTGCTCTCCGCCGTCGGCACCACCGACGCGGCGTTCGAGCCGGACCAGCTGAACGTGTCCATGAACGGCGTGCAGATCTGCCGCAAAGGCAGCATCGGCGATGACCGCAACCTGGTGGACCTGGAACCCCGGGAGGTCCTTGTGGAAATCGACCTGCAGGCCGGGAAGGCCGAGGCCACGATCCTCACCAACGACCTCACCCACGACTACGTCCACGAAAACAGCGCCTACTCGAGCTAGTCCCTGAAAGGACGACCGGGAGGACGAACAGAAGGACGAACAGCATGAACACCCAGACACGCGAGACCACATCCATGGCCGACGCCGGGGACAAAGCAGCCACGCTGATCGAGGCGCTGCCCTGGATCCAGCGCTTTGCCGGCACCACCATGGTGATCAAGTACGGCGGCAACGCCATGATCAACGACAAGCTCCGCCGCGCCTTCGCCGAGGACGTCGTCTTCCTGCACCACGTCGGGATCCACCCGGTGGTGGTGCACGGCGGCGGCCCGCAGATCAACGCCATGCTCGGCCGGCTCGGAATCGAATCCGAATTCAAAGGCGGGCTGCGCGTCACCACGCCCGAGGCCATGGACGTGGTGCGGATGGTCCTCACCGGCCAGGTGGGACGCGAGCTCGTTGGCCTGATCAACTCCCACGGCCCGTACGCCGTCGGCATGTCCGGGGAGGACGGCGGCCTGCTCCGCGCTGTGCGCACCGGCACCGTGGTGGACGGCGAAGAGGTGGACCTGGGCCTGGTGGGCGAGGTGGTCGGGGTAAACCCGGAAGGCATCCTCGACATCGTGAACGCCGGCCGGATTCCGGTGATCTCCACCGTCGCCCCGGAAATCCACGACGACGGCACTGCGAACGCTTTGGAGGGCACGCAGCGCAGCCAGCGCGCGCAGACCACCGGCCAGGTCCTGAACGTCAACGCCGACACGGCCGCCGCCGCCGTGGCCGAAGCCCTCGGCGCATCCAAGCTCGTCATCCTCACGGACGTGGAGGGCCTGTACGCCAACTGGCCGGACCGGTCCTCGCTGATCTCCTCGCTGACGGTCTCGGAGCTCCGCGACCTGCTGCCGGGCCTGGAATCGGGCATGATCCCGAAAATGGAGGCCTGCCTGAAGGCCGTCGAGGGCGGCGTGGAACGAGCGCACATCGTGGACGGCAGGCTGCCGCATTCGATGCTGCTGGAAACCTTCACGACCGCGGGAATTGGCACCCAGGTCGTCCCGGACGAGGAAAGCAAATGAACCAGACCGAACTGAGCCAGCCCACCGAAACCCCCGCCGCTGCGGTGACCGCCGCAAGCGCGCTCGTTGGCCAAACCACCGGCGAACAGTGGCTCGCCCGCTACTCCTCCTCCCTGCTGGGTGTCTTCGGCACCCCGCAGCGCGTCCTGGTCCGCGGCGCCGGCTGCCTCGTGTGGGACGCCGACGGCAAGGAATACCTGGACCTGCTCGGCGGCATCGCGGTCAACGCCCTGGGCCACGCCCACCCCTTCGTCACCTCGGTGATCTCCAGCCAGCTGGCCACCCTGGGACACGTCTCCAATTTCTTCACCAGCCCCACCCAGATCGCCCTGGCCGAGAAGCTGCTGGAACTGTCCAAGGCGCCGGCCGGGTCCAAGGTGTTCTTCGCCAACTCCGGCACCGAGGCCGTCGAAGCGGCCTTCAAACTGGCGCGCCGGAATACCGGCGCCAGCCGGGATGGCGCCGGCCAGGAAGCTGGCCAGCCGCCGCGCACCAAGATCATCGCGCTCGAAGGCGCCTTCCACGGCCGCACCATGGGCGCCCTTGCCCTGACCTCCAAGGAGGCATACCGGGCACCGTTCGCGCCGCTGCCCGGCGGCGTCGTGCACATTCCCTTCGGTGACATCGAGGCCCTCCGCGCCGCCGTGGACGACACCACCGCCGCCGTCGTGCTCGAACCCATCCAGGGCGAGGCAGGGGTCCGCCCCCTGCCCGCCGGCTACCTCAAGGCTGCCCGCGAGGCCACCACCGCGGCCGGCGCCCTCCTGATCCTCGACGAGGTCCAGACCGGCATCGGCCGCACGGGCAAGTGGCTGGCCAGCGAGGACGCCGGAATCGTGCCCGACGCCGTGACCCTCGCCAAGGGCCTGGGCGGCGGCTTCCCGATCGGTGCCCTCGTGACCTTCGGGGCGGAAACATCCGCACTGCTGACCGCCGGCCAGCATGGGACCACCTTCGGCGGCAACCCGGTGGCCACCGCGGCCGCCCTCGCCACCCTGCACGTCCTTGAGAACCAGGATGTCCTGGCCCATGTCCGGGCGGTGGGGGAGCACCTGCGCGCCGGCCTTGCGGCAATCGACGGCGTGACCGAAGTCCGCGGCGAGGGTCTGCTGATCGGGTTCGACCTCGACGCCGACGTCGCCCCGGGCGTCGTTGCCGCCGGACTCGACGCCGGGTTCATCGTCAACAGCCCGGGCCAGCGCACCATCCGGCTGGCGCCGCCGCTGATCCTGGCCACCGGGCAGGCCGATGGTTTCCTGGCCGCGCTGCCCGCACTGCTCGAGACCGCCAAGAACAACGCTGCAAAGGACGCCCAGTGAGCGCATCAGTGACCACCCGCCACTTCCTCAAGGACACAGACCTCAGCCCGGCCGAACAGGCGGAGGTCCTGGACCTCGCTGTGCGGATGAAGGCCGCGCCGTACAGCGTGCAGCCCTTCGCCGCGGATGCCGGCGGCCGCAAGACCGTGGCCGTGATCTTTGACAAGACCTCCACCCGGACCAGGGTCTCCTTCGCCACCGGCATCGCGGACATGGGCGGCAATGCGCTCATCATCAACCCCGGCGAGGCGCAGATCGGCCACAAGGAGTCCGTCGAGGACACGGCCAAGGTCCTTGAGCGCATGGTGTCCACCATCGTGTGGCGCACCGGCGCGCATGCCGGCCTCGTCGCCATGGCCGCGAACTCGCGCGTGCCGGTCATCAACGCGCTGTGCGATGACTACCACCCGTGCCAGCTTCTTGCCGACCTGCTGACCGTCAAGGAACACAAGGGTGAACTCAAAGGCCTGACCATGGCGTACCTGGGCGACTCCGCCAACAACATGGCCAATTCCTACCTGCTGGCCGGCGTCACCGCGGGCATGCACGTCCGGATCGCGGGCCCGGAGGGGTACCTGCCGGACGCGGACATCGTCGCCGCCGCCGAGGACCGCGCGGCGGAGACCGGCGGCTCAGTGCTCGTGACAACCGACGCCGCCGAGGCGCTCCGCGGCGCCGACGTCGTCGCCACCGACACGTGGGTCTCCATGGGCCAGGAAGCGGAGAAGGAAGCGCGGATGAAGCTGTTCCGCGACTACTCCGTGGACGCCGATGCCATGAAGCTCGCGGCAACGGACGCCGTCGTGCTGCACTGCCTGCCGGCCTACCGCGGCTACGAGATCGCCGCAGACGTCATTGACGGCCCGCAGTCGGTGGTCTGGGACGAGGCCGAAAACCGGCTGCACGCCCAGAAGGCGCTCATGGCGTGGCTCATGCACCGTTCCGGCCTGGCTGTTGTTGACGGTCTCGCGCCGGTCGAGCCGCTGGGACCGGTTGATGGACCCGCTCCGGTGAACGGCCCGGCCTGATGTCCGCCCAGCCCGCCTCCCCGGGGGCCAGCCCGGCCACCAAGACGGCCCGGCAGGCACGGATCACCGCCATCCTGACCGGCGAATCGGTCCGGTCCCAGGCTGAGCTGGCGGCGCTGCTGGCGGACGACGGCGTCCAGGTCACCCAGGCCACGCTCTCCCGGGACCTCGTCGAACTCGGCGCCGTCCGGGTCCGCGGCAAGGACGGCGTGCTGGTCTACGCCGTCCCTGGCGAGGGCGGCGAACGGGCGGCCAAGAGCGGCGTCACCCAGGAAATCCTCGACGCCCGGCTGACCCGGCTGTGCGGGGAGCTCCTCGTCACGGCCGAGGCCTCGGCCAACCTGGTGGTGCTCAGGACTCCGCCGGGCGCCGCGAACTTCCTGGCCCTCGCGATCGATCACTCCGTGATGCCCTCGATCCTGGGCACCATCGCCGGGGACGACACTGTCCTGCTCGTCACCCGGGACCCCCTGGGCGGCCCGGACATCGCCGCACGCTTCCTGCAGTTCGCCGAGGAAGCCGGCCAATAGCCGCATCGCCAGCCCGTCAAGGGACCGGGAAGCACCGGGATTTTGTGACAGGCTTGCAAGCAAGATCAATGAACCAAACAACTAAGGAGCATGTGAAGTGACTGAGCGTATTGTTCTGGCCTACTCCGGTGGCCTGGATACTTCCGTAGCCATCGGCTGGATCGGTGAAGCCACCGGCGCCGAGGTCATCGCCGTAGCGGTCGACGTCGGACAGGGCGGCGAATCGCTGGAGACTATCCGCCAGCGCGCGCTGGGCTGCGGAGCCGTCGAAGCCTATGTGGCCGACGCGTCCGATGAGTTCGCCAACGAGTACTGCGTGCCCACGCTGAAGGCCAACGCCCTCTACCAGGGCCACTACCCGCTGGTCTCGGCCATCTCCCGCCCGGTGATCGTCAAGCACCTGGTCAAGGCCGCCCGCGAATTCGGCGCCACCACGGTGGCCCACGGCTGCACCGGCAAGGGCAACGACCAGGTCCGCTTCGAGGTGGGCATCCAGACCCTTGGCCCGGACCTGAAGTGCATCGCCCCGGTCCGCGACCTCGCCCTGACCCGTGACAAGGCGATCGCCTTCGCCGAGGAGAAGGGACTGCCGATCGAGACCACCAAGAAGAACCCGTACTCGATCGACCAGAACGTCTGGGGCCGCGCCGTCGAGACCGGCTACCTTGAGGACATCTGGAACGCGCCCACGAAGGACATCTACGACTACACCGCCACCCCGGAGTTCCCGCCGGCACCGGATGAGGCCACCATCTCCTTCGAAGCCGGCGTGCCCGTAGCGATCGACGGCGTCAAGGTCACCCCGCTGCAGGCCATCAAGGAACTCAACCGCCGCGCCGGCGCCCAGGGTGTCGGCCGGATCGACGTCGTCGAGGACCGCCTCGTCGGCATCAAGTCCCGCGAAATCTACGAGGCGCCAGGCGCCATGGCGCTGATCACCGCACACAAGCACCTCGAGGACATCACGATCGAGCGCGAGCAGGCCCGCTTCAAGGCCACCGTCGGCCAGCGCTGGGCCGAGCTGGTCTACGACGGCCAGTGGTTCTCCCCGCTCAAGCGCTCCCTCGACGCGTTCATCGAAGACACCCAGCGCTACGTCTCCGGCGATATCCGCATGGTCCTGCACGGCGGCCAGGCGATCGTCAACGGCCGCCGCTCCGAGACTTCGCTCTACGACTTCGATCTCGCCACGTACGACACCGGCGACACCTTCGACCAGTCCATGGCTCGCGGCTTCATCGAGCTGTGGGGCATGTCCGCCAAGGTGGCCTCCGGCCGCGACATCCGCGTCGCAGGAAAGTAGCCCTGTGGCTGAGCAGAAGTCGGAAGCCACCAACACGGGTGCGCTGTGGGGCGGCCGGTTCGCCGGCGGCCCCGCGGACGCCCTCGCCGCGCTGAGCAAGTCCACGCACTTCGACTGGCGGCTGGCCCGCTACGACATCGCCGGCTCGAAGGCGCACGCCCGTGTGCTGCACAAGGCCGGGCTGCTGGACGACGCCGAGCTCGAAGGCATGCTTGACGCCCTGGACCGGCTGGATGCGGACGTGGCAACTGGTGCGTACACGCCGGCTGAGTCCGACGAGGACGTGCACGGATCGCTGGAGCGCGGCCTGATCGAGCGCGCCGGCACCCAGCTGGGCGGCAAGCTCCGCGCCGGCCGGTCCCGCAACGACCAGGTGGCCACCCTGGGCCGGATGTTCCTGCGCGACCACGCCCGGATCATCGCCCGCGGTGTGCTGGTGACCATCGATGCGCTCGTGGAGCAGGCCAAGGCGCACCAGGGCGTGGCCATGCCCGGCCGCACCCACCTGCAGCACGCCCAGCCGGTCCTGCTCAGCCACCACCTGCTGGCCCACGCCTGGGCGCTGCTGCGCGACGTGCAGCGGCTCGCCGACTGGGACAAGCGCGCGGGTGTTTCGCCGTATGGCTCCGGGGCGCTTGCCGGGTCTTCCCTGGGCCTGGACCCGGAGGCTGTGGCCGCGGACCTGGGCTTCTTCTCGGCCGCGCACAACTCGATCGACGGCACCGCCTCCCGCGATGTCTTCGCCGAGTTCGCCTGGGTCACCGCCATGATCGGCGTTGACCTGTCCCGGGTCTCGGAGGAAGTGATCCTGTGGGCCACGAAGGAGTTCTCCTTTGTCACCCTGCACGATTCCTACTCCACGGGCTCCTCGATCATGCCGCAGAAGAAGAACCCGGACGTCGCCGAGCTCGCGCGCGGCAAGGCCGGCCGGCTGATCGGCAACCTCACGGGGCTCCTGGCCACGCTCAAGGGCCTGCCGCTCGCGTACAACCGCGACCTGCAGGAGGACAAGGAACCGGTCTTCGACGCCGCCGACACCCTGGAAGTCCTGCTTCCGGCCGTCTCCGGCATGATCGCGACCCTGACGTTCAACACCGAGCGGATGGAATCGCTGGCACCGCAGGGCTTTGCGCTGGCCACGGACATCGCCGAATGGCTCGTCCGGCAGGGCGTTCCGTTCCGCGAGGCGCACGAGCTGTCCGGCGCCGCGGTCAAGCAGGCCGAAAGCCGCGGCGTGGAGCTTTGGGACCTGACGGACGAGGAATACGCCGCGATCTCGGAGCACCTGACCCCGGAGGTCCGCACGGTCCTGTCCACCGAGGGTTCGCTCAACAGCCGCAACTCCCAGGGCGGCACGGCTCCAGCCGCCGTCGAACGCCAGCTGCTGGCGCTTGAAGCAGAGCTCGACACCGTGCGGGAGTACGCCGGCTAGCTTCCACACGCTCCCTCACCTCTTGCAGCGTTTCCGCCGACCCTCCTGCACTACTTGCAGGAGGGTCGGCGGATTTCCTGCCAAAGGTGAGAGAGCGTTGGGCTGCGGGATCCGGACCGGGACACCGCTGAGTTAATCGTGGTTAATCCGGTGGCTCGGTTAGGATGGGCGCCATGACCTCAATCACACCCGAAAACCTGCTGGATGAACTCCGCCGCGCCGCCGACGTCGTGACCGGAATCGCCGCGAAACTGGCGGAACAGGACATCAAGGCGCCATCGGGCCTGCCGGGCTGGAGCCGCGGGCATGTGCTTGCCCATATGTGCGGCATCGCCAACGCCATGGCCCGCCAGCTCGAATACGCCGCCCGCGGCGAGAGCATCGAGCTTTACGACGGCGGCTACGAGGGCCGCAACCGCGCCATCGAGATGGCTGCCGGACACGGCCTCGATGAGCACCGCGCCGACCTCGCCGCGGCGTTGGACAGGGCACTGCGTGCCTTCGGCTCCCTCGATGCGGCAGGCTGGCACGAGCCCATCAGCTACCGCGGGGGAGTGGTGTTCGACGGCGGCCTGGCGCTGTGGCGCGAACTTGTCATCCACGCCACCGATCTCGGCACCGGCCGCGGGCCGGAAGCCTGGAGCCGGCCGTTCTGCGAGCACCTCTTCGACTTCCTGGCCGCCCGGGTACCTGAAGGCCAGCGCTTTGTGCTCCAGCCGCTCGGCCTGCCTGCGGCAGCAATCGGTAGCGGCGGCAAATCGACGGTGATCAGCGGCATGGTCACAGACATTGCCGCGTGGCTGGCCGGCCGCACGCCGACGCTTGGCAGCCTGCGCGCCACCGCCGCGGCCGACGGCGTCGACCTTCCCGAACTGCTGCCCTGGCCTGCCGGAGTGCCCGCCAACAAGTGAGGACGGACAGCCTCGGTGGGCGGTTTAGGGCCGCGCCGCCGCGAGGGCCGCTTCGCGTTCCCGCTCCAGCAGGCTGCCCTTGACGGCCAGGCCCCAGCGGAAGCCGCCCAGCGTCCCGTCGGTGCGGATCACTCGATGGCATGGCACAAACAGGGCCGCCGCGTTGAAGGCGCAGGCACTGGCCGCCGCGCGGACGGCCTTGGCATTGCCGGACAGCTGCGCATACTCGGTGTAGGTCACCGGGCGCCCGGGGGCGACGGTGCGTAGCACGTCCCATGCGTGGCTGCGGAAAACGCCTGACTTCTGCAGCACAGGCACCCCCATGGCCGGCTCCGGATTCCCGGAGTAGAACGCCTCCACAGCCTCAGAGATGGCGCCGAGTCCTCCGACGGTCTCGAATTCTGCCGGCAGCAGGTCAGGGTGGATCTGGCCGGTCAGCTCGCCGGGGTGGGCGGTCCAGCCGGAGGACAGGACGGCCCCGTCCCGGGCAATGATGGTGAATGGCCCGTCCGGGGTGGACATGGTCAACAACTGTGCTTTCATGGCTTCGCTTTCTTTTGCGTCTGCGTCGGGAGAGAAGATGGTCTGCGCGCCGCGGCCTGCGCCGCCGCGGCCGCGCGCCAGAGATGCATCGTCGCGTAGGAGCGCCACGGACTGACCTCACGGAAATCGGGGGTCAGCACGGCGTTCCCCGTGGTCGGAGCGAGCGACCGGATGCCGTTGCGGATCGCGGCATCGTTGGCGAGGAACACGTCCGGGGCGCCGATGACCCGCATCGCGACGTATCCCACCGTCCACGGCCCGACGCCGGCAAGCGGCAGGAGCTTCGCCTCCAGCCCGCGGACGTCATCGCCGTAGCCAAAGTCCAGGTCCCCCGAGGCCATCGCCGCCGCGGCGCCGCGGACGGAATCAATCCGCCGCTGCGGGCCGTGGAGCAGTTCGAAGCCGGTCTCCGCGATCTGGGCGGCCGTGGGGAACAGCCGGTGGAGGCCGTCCGCCGGCACCAGGCTTTCGCTCCCGGCCGCGGAGAGCTGAACCAGCGCGGTGCGCGCGGCGGCCACCGTGATTTGCTGGCCGATCATGGCCCGGATGAGGAGCTCCTGCGGATCAACGGCGCCGGGCATCCGCATGCCCGGCGTACTGGCAACCGCCGCGGCCAGGCGGGGATCGCCGCCCAGGGCCGCATCTATGGCGACGGGATCGGCGTCGAGGTCCAGCAGGCGCCGGACCCGGCTCAGCAGCGAGGCGAGGTCCCTCAGGTCGACGGCGCCGATGGTCAGCACCAGCGGGCGTCCGGCCGCGCCGGCGTCATAATCCACCCGGAAGCGGGCATCGCCGTGGCTCAGCCGCAGGGTCCGGGCATAAGAACTCGACGTCCCTTCCTCGATCCCCGCGATGGCGCGGACGGCGAGGAAATCGAACACGCCGGGATCGAACGGTTCCCGGTACGGAAGATTGAGGGTGAGCGCCGTGGCCGCCGCGGGCGCGTGGTGATGCCGCGCGGTGGCCCGGAGCGCGGAGGGCGTCATGGCGAACACTTCGCCGATGGTGTCGTTGAACTGGCGCACGCTGCTGAAGCCGGCGGCGAACGCGATGTCCGACGCCTTCATGGCCGTTGAGACCAACAGGGTGCGGGCAGTCTGGGCGCGGCTGGCTCGTGCCAGGGACAGCGGACCGGCCCCGAGTTCGTGGCTGAGGATCCGGTTGAGCTGGCGCGAGGAGTAGCCCAGCCGGGCGGCGAGGCCCTCGACGCCGTCCCGGTTGATGACGCCGTCGTTGATGAGCCGCATGGCGCGGCCGGCGACGTCCGAGCGCACGTTCCAGGCCGGCGTGCCGGGCACGGCCTCCGGAAGGCACCGCTTGCAGGCCCGGTACCCGGCGTCGTGCGCGGCGGCCGAGGTCTCATAGAACGTGACGTTGTCCGCCTTCGGCGTCCGGGCCGGGCACGAGGGCCGGCAGTAAATCCCGGTGGTCCGGACAGCGGTGTAGAACTGCCCGTCGAAACGGGTGTCGCGGGCATCGATCGCCCGGTAGCGCTGCCAAAAGTCCATGACCCCATCCTGCCAGCTTCCCGGAGGACCTGCTAGCGGAATTCGGACATGGCCGTAGGGTGTCCCGCGGGTGTTTGTTAAAGTCTGAGGATGACTTCCACCCCGCTTCCTGCCCGTACAGGGGCGCAGCCGGGCACCGGCGCAGGGGCGCAGCCGGGCACGTCGGTGCCGATCCGGGAGCTGCTCTCGGGGGATGCCCGGCACGTCGCGCCGCTGCTGCTCGGAGCCGTGCTGACGCATCAGGGGCGTGACGGGTCGGTCTCGGTGCGGATCACCGAGATCGAGGCGTACCTTGGTCCGCATGATTCGCTGTATCCCGACCCGGGCTCCCACACTTTCCGTGGCCAGACGCCGCGCAACGCGCCGATGTTCGGCCCGGCCGGCCACCTCTACGTCTACTTCACGTACGGCATGCACCACTGCGCCAATATCGTCTGCGGGCCCGACGGCGTCGCGTCCGGGCTGCTGCTCCGGGCCGGCGAAATTGTCGCCGGGCACGAACTGGCCAGGAAGAGACGCCCGACGTCGAAATCGGACAACGACCTCGCGAGCGGACCGGCCCGGTTGGCCACCGCGCTGGGGCTGACGACGGCGGACAGCGGGCGGGATGCCCTCGCGGCGCCGTTCCGGCTGGAGCTGCCCGCCGCCGGAGGCGCCGCGGCCGCCGCGGACGTCAGCTCAGGCCCGCGCGTCGGTGTCGCCGGCGCCGGCGGCAGCCACGACTACCCGTGGCGGTTCTGGCTCAGCGGTGACCCGACGGTGTCCCGCTACAAGGCAGCAAAGGCGCGAAAGGCGTAGCCGGGGCGGCCATCCGCCGGGCCTGAAGCGGACCGAAAGGCCGCCGGCGAGTAGGGTGGATGCGTGAATCCAAGCGAGCCGAACCAGATCCAGACAGCCAAACCGGTGGATGAGCTGATCAGCAGCCTGTGCGCCACCGTTCCGGACTATCCCAAACCCGGAATCAGTTTCAAGGACCTGACGCCGGTCTTCGCCGACGGGGCGGCACTGAAGGCCGTGGTCAACGCCCTGCTCGAACCGTTCGAGGGCCAGTTCGACGCCGTCGCCGGGGTGGAAGCCCGCGGCTTCCTGCTGGCCGCGGCTGCCGCCTACGCCACCGGAACCGGCGTCATCACGGTCCGGAAGGCCGGCAAGCTGCCCCGCGATGTCGTCTCCGAGGACTACGCCCTGGAATACGGCACCGCCACCCTCGAGCTGCACAAGACCGATCTCGCTCCGGGCAGTCGCGTGCTGATCCTCGACGACGTGCTCGCGACCGGCGGCACGCTCGGCGCCGCAGCACGGCTGTTCGAACGGTGCGGCATCCAGGTGGCAGGTGTCGGCGTCGTTCTGGAACTCGACGAACTGGGCGGTCGCGCCGCCCTGACCGGCCACAACGTCCGGTCGCTGCTGCGCCTGTAGGCGGAACTGGAACTGGAACTGCCCGCTGGATCATTTAGGCCGTGTCGGTAGAATTCCCTGACGAAGACTGCCTTCGCAATGTTCGACGGACATTAACCGTTACGTCTATCGAATAGCTGTAGAATGGTAGGTCTGTCTTTTTCGATAGGGGAACGTTCGATGCACGACGCTGATTTGGCCCATGAACGCGACTACGTCGCCGGACTTTACGCCCGGCTCGATGAGTTGCGGGCAGAGAAGCGCGCCCAGCTTGCCCAGGTGCGCCGTGCCGGTGCTGTCGGCACCATGCAGAACGTGTCCGAGCGCGATGCCTTCGCGGCACTGTATGAGGACCGTCTCGCCCAGCTCGACGCCGTCGATGACCGCCTTGTCTTCGGCCGTCTGGACCTGGACTCCGGGGAAGCCCGGTACATCGGCCGCATCGGGTTGACCACCGAGGATCTGCAACGGCTCATGGTGGACTGGCGCGCGCCCGAGGCCGGCCATTTTTATCAGGCCACCGCCTTTGACCGGCAGGGCGTGCGCCGCCGCCGTCACCTGATCCTTCAGGGCCGCGAGGTCAAAGCCATAGAAGATGACGTGCTCGACGCCGGCTTGCTCGCCGACAGTGATTCCCTCCAAGGCGAAGGCGCCCTGCTCGCTGCCCTCAACTCCAAGCGCACCGGCCGGATGTCAGACATTGTCGGCACCATCCAGTCCGAGCAGGACCGGATCATCCGGTCCTCGATCTCCGGTGCACTGGTGGTCCAGGGCGGACCGGGAACCGGCAAGACTGCGGTAGCCCTGCACCGTGCCGCCTACCTGCTCTACACGCACCGGGACCGGCTCAAGAGCGCCGGCGTCCTGCTGGTGGGGCCGACGACGTCCTTCATGAAGTACATCGAACGCGTGTTGCCCTCGCTCGGCGAGACCGGCGTCGTAATGGCGAGCCTGGGCCGGCTCCTGCCGGGCATCAGCGCCATTGCCGAACCGGATCCCGCCGTCGCCGCCATCAAGGGCCGGCTGGACATGGCCGAGGTCGTGGCCAACGCGGTGGCCAACCGGCAGCGCATTCCGGCAGCGAACCGGATCCTGGAGGTGGACGGCCGCAAGCTGGTCCTCACGCCACGGCAAGTCCGCCGAGCCAAGGAAAAGGCCCGCGCCACGGGCAAGCCGCACAACGAGGCCCGCGTTTCGTTCGTCAAGATCCTGCTCCGTGAACTGACCGAGCAGATGACGGAGCTGGTGGAAGCCGGCAACATCGGCAACAACGCTGACCGCTCCTACCTGGCCGAGGACGTCCGCTCCGCCCGGGACGTGCGGATTGCCCTGAACTTGTGCTGGATGCCGATGACCCCGGAGAAGCTTGTGGGGGAGCTGCTGAGCAAGCCCGCGATCCTCGAGGCGTGCACACCGAATCTCAGCCCGGAGGAACGCGCGCTGCTGCTCCGGCCGGCCGGTTCGCCCTGGACGGAGTCCGACGTCCCCCTTCTGGATGAGGCCGCCGAACTGCTCGGCGAGCTCGACGCCGCCGCCGGGCGCGGCCTGGCGCAGCAGGAACAAGACCGTGCCCGCGACCTGGCCAACGCCAAGCAGACCCTGGTCAACATGGAAACGGCCGGCGTGGACGCCCTCTTCACCGCAGAGGAGTTGGTGGACCAGAACCAGGAGCGGGAGTCGCGGCTGACCGCTGCCGAGCGTGCCAGTACCGACCGCACCTGGGCCTTTGGGCACATCGTGGTGGACGAGGCGCAGGAGTTGTCGCCCATGCAGTGGCGGCTGCTGGTGCGCCGGTGCCCGCTGAAGTCGTTTACGATCGTGGGCGACATCGCCCAGACGAGCTCGGTGGCCGGCGCCAACTCCTGGCACAGCGCGCTGGCCCCGATGTTCGGCGAACGCTGGCAGCTTGAGGAACTCACCGTCAACTACCGCACGCCGTCCCAGATCGCGGAGGCCGCCGCCCGGATGGCTAACGCGGCCGGCCTGGTGGTTTCGGCGCCCAAGGCCGTCCGGAAGGGACGCTGGTCCCCGGTCATCGACCGTGTGGACAAGGACCAGATCGTCAAGAAGCTGGTCGATGTGCTGCCGGAAGAACTGGAGGCCATCGAGGGCGGCCTGCTGGCGGTCATCGCCGACGGCGAGCTGCTCCCCGAGGCCAACGCGGCGCTCCGGGCCGTGTACGGCCACCGCGTCGGGACCGGAGCCGGGAGCTACGCACAGGACATCGTCGCGATCAGCCCCCGCGAGGCCAAGGGTCTGGAGTTCGACGGCGTCGTGGTTCTGGAACCGACGGCCATGCTCAACCACGAGCACGGCCGGGTGGGGGACCTGTACGTGGCCATGACCAGGCCCACGCAGCGCCTGCGGCTCATCGCCGCTTCCGGCGTCCCCACCGGCATCGAGGAGTAGGGCCGGGCCCTGGCCGGTGCTGTTCCGTCCGCGGGGCTGTCGGCGGTGGTGCCGGGCCGGTGTCACCTGCACGGCGGTTTCGCCGATCCTGCTAACTTAGATTCCGTGTCCCAGCTAAATATTCTCGATGCCCAGCAGAACGATCCCAGCTTCGCCAATATCTGGCAGGAGCTGAAATGGCGCGGCCTAGTCCACGTCTCCACGGATGAGGCGGAGCTTGAGAAGCTCCTCGCCGGTGACCCCGTGACGTATTACTGCGGCTTCGACCCGACGGCGCCGAGCCTCCACCTGGGCAACCTGGTCCAGCTGCTGCTCATGCGCCGGATCCAGCTGGCCGGCCACAAGCCCCTCGGTCTGGTCGGCGGCTCCACCGGGTTGATCGGGGATCCGCGCCCGACGGCGGAACGCACCCTCAACACCAAGGACACCGTTTCCGAATGGGTGGGATACCTGCAGGCGCAGGTCCGCCGTTTCCTCAGCTTCGAGGGCGACAACGCGGCCCGGATGGTCAACAACCTGGACTGGACGGCCCCGCTGAGCGCCATCGACTTCCTGCGCGAAATCGGCAAGCACTTCCGGGTCGGCACCATGCTCCGCAAGGACGCCGTCGCATCGCGCCTGGGCTCTGACGAAGGCATCAGCTACACGGAGTTCAGCTACCAGATCCTGCAGGGCATGGACTACCTCCAGCTGTTCCGCGACTACGGCTGCATGCTGCAGACCGGTGGCTCGGACCAGTGGGGCAACCTCACCAGCGGCACCGAATTGATCCGCAAAGTTGAGGGCAAACATGTCCATGCGCTGGGCACTCCGCTCATCACGAACGCCGACGGCACCAAATTCGGCAAGAGCGAGGGCAACGCGATCTGGCTGGACCCCGCGATGTGCAGCCCGTACGCCTTCTACCAGTTCTGGCTTAACACGGCGGACGCCGATGTCGCGGCCCGCCTCAAGGTGTTCACGTTCCTGAGCCGTGCCGAGATTGAGGTCCTCGAGGTCTCCGTTGCTGAGCGGCCGTTCGCCCGGGAAGGCCAGCGGAAGCTCGCCTACGAGGTGACCTCTCTTGTCCACGGTGTGGATGCCACGGAGAAGGTCATTGCGGCCTCGGCTGCCGTGTTCGGCAACGGCGATCTCTCCGTGCTGGATGAAGCCACCTTGAAGGCGGCGACGTCCGAGCTGCCGTCCGCCACCGTCGAAGCCGGCGACCTGGGCATCATCGAACTGCTGGTGGCCTCGGGCCTGTCCGAAAGCAAGTCCGCCGCCCGCCGCACGGTCGGCGAAGGCGGTGCGTATGTGAATAATGCGAAGGTGACAGATCCCGACGCCGTCGTTGCTTCGAGCTCGTTGCTGCATGGCCGCTACTTGCTGCTGCGACGCGGCAAGAAGAATCTGGCCACGGTGCAGGTCTCCGGGGCCTGACCCGTCCCTGAACCGTCATCTGCACGCCTCTCCCCGTCCGATTTGCGCGGCCGGGGAGGGGCGTGTATTGTTTTTTGAGTCGCCGCCGCTGAGCGGTGACAACCCCCAACTAATGAGAAGCAATTGTCCATGCGCTAGGCGCGGATAATGGAAATTGCTTCCTTTGCGCTGGGCGGATTCGCTCCGCAAGGCGAATTTCCGGTGAAAATCGTGAATTTGCAAAGCGGAAATGAATGAAATAAGCTGTAAACATCGCAGCGAAGAAAAGCGAAATAAAGAATTCAGTAAAGTGAATTGTTTCGGCAAGTATTCGAATGTGTCTGTTGTTTGAGAACTCAATAGTGTGCCAAGTTTGTTGATACCAATTTATTATGGATTGGTTGTTTTGCCGGGCCCGTCACCCCGTGTCG